>DATBMW010000065.1:0-16243 GCA_036554645.1 Nitrososphaera sp. | reverse complement strand
CCCTGCTTTATGCGGACTACGCCGATGTGTTTTGGCCGCCTGCCTGAAACCGGCCTCTGCTTTCGCATGCCGCCCCTGCCGACGCGGGTCCTGACTACAACGATTCCCTGTTTTGCTTTGTAGCCCAGCCTCCTGGCCCTGTCAAGCCTGCTCGGCCTTTCAATCCTGTTTATTGTGGGCTCGGCCCTCCAAGCAATGGCCTTTGACTTTAGCTCGTCCGAATTGGACTTCCACATCTTTAGCCATGTCTGGGCCATGTAGCTGCGCATGTTACGTCATTCTCCTGAATTCTACCCCTTATAATCTATATCACGCCGCGGAGAATCTGGATTACCTTTTCGGCAATGACAGTGGACGCAAGCGATTGTGCCTCCTTTGTCTGCGCGCCAATGTGTGGAGTGCAGATGAGATTCGGAAGCGCGAGTAGCTCCTTGTATGTAGGGGGCTCTACTTCAAAGACATCGAGCGCTGCGCCTGCGAGCTTACCGCTCTTCAGCGCTTCGTAAAGCGCCTTTTCGTCGATTATCTCTCCCCTTGACGTGTTGACAATGTAGGCCGTTGGCTTCATCTTGGCAAGGCGCTCAGAGTTGAACATGTGTACAGTGTCTGGAGTCGAAGGCACATGGCACGTAACAAAATCAGAGCTTTCCAGAAGCGTGTTGAGGTCTGTTACTATCATCCCTGTTTCGCTAACGAACTCGCGATTTATTGGGATTGGATCGTACCCTATCAGGTTCATGCGGAGGGCCTTTGCGAGCCTGCCGATATTCCGGCCAATGTTGCCGACTCCAACGATGCCCAGGTACTTGCCCGAAAGCTGGGTCCCCATGAGGTCTTTTTTGATCCAGTTGCCTTTCTTTCCTTCCGAATCGGCTCTCGGTATGCTCCTTGCAAGCGCGATCATCAGACCTATCGCCAGCTCGGCAACAGCTATGGACGCGGCTTCGGGAGCGTTGATGACTCTGATATTTCTTGCCTCCGCTGCTTTGACGTCGACGTTGTCAAGCCCAACTCCGACGCGGGCAATTATCTTGGCGTTGGCAGCGGCGTCAATTACTTCTTTGATAATTTTTGTCCTGCTCCGTACGATAATGACGTCATAGTCCTTGACAGAAGAAACGAGCTCGGCCGGCTTTATCTCCGGCCGGTAGTCGACAGCAAGGCCCGAGCGCTTCATGCTGTCTATCCCGGCTTGATCGATTGAATCGCAAACGAGAACCTTGCCGCTTGCCTGCATATCGGAGTGAGAAATCCAGTAGTAATATATGCGCTACCCTATCACTTCAGAAATTACTAGTTGCAGCTGAGACAATCGCTGACCTAGCATTATCTCGTTTTCAGATGCCTATGCGGTACTGCGCAATACTAAAAAGAATTAGCGGTGGGCCGCCTTTTGCTCCCACAATGCAAACGTGTTGTTTTCAGTGTCGGTGCAAATAGCAAACCATCCGTGCTCCGGAACTTCTGTCTTTGGCACCTTCACCTTGCCTCCGAGACTTTCGACCTTTTTGGAATATTCTGCGACAGAATCAACGCCGATATAGTTTGTAATGGTTTGCTGCGGCTGCTGCCTCTGCATTATGGCGCCGCCCCCTGTCGGCTCTCCTTTTTCATTGGTTGTAGTGACGAACATCCAGTATTCCATGGGACCTGGCATTTTTTCCGCTTTCCATCCGAATAACCCGTTGTAGAACTTGTTGGCCCGGTCTATGTTGTCTGCCGCTATTTCAAAATGAACTATCGTATTCACCATCACTGTATATTGTAATGGTGGAGCTTTTATCGTTTTGGACAGCGAATCCGTCTTTCGGTAGAGCGCGATTTAGGCCGATAACGATTTAATAATTGCACAGCTCGACAGATCGGAGAGACAAAGCAGATCTTGTCCAGCGATTCCAGCGACAATGCCTACATCCTGCGCATAACAAGACACGAGGTTGAAGCGCAGCTGTTCAGGCAAAGATGGCTCTTTGTCGGCGTAAGGCGGGACTGGTCTCGTGGCTCAAAGATACTGTTCGCAAGGAGGTCAGATGCGTTCATTGCATCCGGGGTCGTTGGAGGGATAGACACCCTTGACGAGCTTGACCCGCACGAAAGAGAGCTCTGCATCCAGAATAATTGGTACGCCAAGATCGCGTTCGCAAAGCTAACAAGGTTCCACCCGGAGGTGCCAGTCAAGGATACCCCATTTGCAGTCCTCAATTCCGTTACATTACATGGCTCACCAGTAAGGATGGCCGATGTTGTAAAGGTCGAGACTACCGCATTATGCAGGATACATGTCTGAGATTGTTGATTGATCCACGTGAATTCGTAGCGTTCAGAACTATTTATTACAGCCAGAATACTAGTTCGCATCTGACGATGCCATCGTTTAGAATTGACAAGGACTCGCTTGGCGAAGTCAAGGTCCCATCCGACGCCTACTATGGCCCTTTCACGGCCCGCGCAAAGGAACAGTACAAGGTGACAGGCCAGAAGGCTCACATAAACCTCGTAAAGGCGTATGTGATGATAAAGCGCTCTGCAGCCCTTGCCAACAAGGAGCTAAAGGCTCTTGATGTGCAGAAGGCAGATGCCATAGTAAAGACCTGCGACGAAATTCTTGCCGGCAGGTTCCAAGACGAATTTGTAGTTGAAGCAATCAATTCGGGAGCTGGCACGGCGTTTAACATGAACGCCAACGAAGTGATTGCAAACAGGGCCCTTGAGATACTCGGCAAGAAAAAGGGCGCATACGAAATTGTCAGCCCAAACGACGATGTAAACAAGTCGCAGTCAAGCAATGACACGTTTCCAACTGCAATGCACATCGCCATTCTGCTTAACATGAAGGAGATGATGGCCTCACTTGATGTGTTGATCTCTTCGCTTGAAAAGAAGGCAAACGAGTTTCATGGGATTATCAAGATAGGCCGGACGCACCTGATGGACGCAATCCCGGTGACCCTTGGCGCGGAATTTGAGCAATATTGCTATGCGCTAAAGCAGGCGCGCTCAAAGCTGCTGCAATCGATGGAGGGTCTTGAATACGTCGGTCTGGGCGGAACGGCTGTTGGCACCGGCGCAAACGCGCCCAAGGGCTATCGCCAGCTAGCCATCAAACATTTGTCCAGGTCTTCGGGGCTGGGCCTAAAGCCGTCGCAGAACATGTTTTATTCTCTTCAGAGCAAGCTCGAAGTTGCGAGCTGTTCTTCGGCTCTGCGCAACCTTGCAATAGAGCTCAACAAGATGTCAAATGACATCAGGCTGATGGCTTCGGGGCCCACTGCAGGTTTCTCAGAGATCCTTATACCCGCGGTGCACGCCGGCTCATCGATAATGCCGGGCAAAGTCAACCCGTCGCTTGCAGAGTGCCTGAACATGATCTGCTTTAATGTGATAGGTAACGACGTTTCGGTGGCGATGGCGGCCCAAGCAGGCCAGTTCGAGCTCAATGTGATGCTGCCGGGCATGCTAAAGTGTGTGCTGGACTCGACTGACATGCTAAAGAATTTCCTCCCGGTGTTTTCTGAAAATTTGATAGACGGGATAAAGGCAAACAGGGCGCAGCTGGAATCCTACATCGAGAAAAGCCCTGTGCTTGTTACGTTGCTGAACCCGTTCATCGGGTACCTAAAGGCTGCTGAAATATACAAAGAGTCGCTCAAGACTGGCAAGGGCATCAGAGAGCTGGTGCTATCCAAAAAACTGATGACGTCGCAGCAGCTGGACAAGGCGCTGTCAAAAGAGAATCTGCTTGGCATTTGATGGTACTGTTCATGCTATAGGCTGTGAATGTCCTCGGTTTACCCCTACATAATTGGCATTATCAACAAAATCGTGAATTTGTAGGGGTAAGCACATCTGTGGCGCGTGAAGCAATGGCGCGAGATTCTAGAACAGCTGAACAGCGATAATGTCGTTATCAAAACGTTAAAATCGGGAGTAACGGGCAAATGACCCAAATGAGCTCGAATTCTGCGTTAGAGCGTACAATAAGCAAGGTCTTGTCGCAGAAAGAAACTGAACTGATTTCTCAGATAGATTCTGCATACCAAGAGTCGCTAAAGAATCTTGAAGCTTCGCAGGGCAGGCTTGAGGGAGAGCGCACAAGGATTATAGAGTCTGCAAAGAAGCAGGCCGAGAACCTGAAGAGGCAGATTGTTGGTTCGAGCAGGCTGGCAGCGCGCAACCAGGAACTTGTTATTATTGAAACTGCGGTCAACAACGCTTTTGAGCAGGCAAAGCGAAAGCTTGCCGATGCCGGCGACAAGGAAAGCTATAGGTCTCTGATGGCAGGCGTAATCGAAGAAAGCATTTCCTCCATTGGCTCCGGCAAGGTCACCGTAGAGTGCAACAAGAGCGATGTAGACCTTGTAAGAAAGATAATTGCAGATATCCAGAAAAAGAACCCAAAGGTGGAGGCCAGCGTGTCGACCCACAACATAGACATAATTGGCGGCATCAGAGTAAAGTCCGCAGACGGCAGCATGACCTATGACAACACCATTGATTCTCGCATAGAAAGGCTCAAACCTTTAATAAGGAAAAACATTGCCCAGATGCTCAGAGGAGAGGAATAGAATGGTAGCCAAGGGGAAAATTGTCTGGGTGAGCGGGCCGGCGGTCAAGGCAGACGGCATGTCTTCAGCAAAAATGTACGAAACTGTCGAAGTCGGAGAGTCAAAGCTCATCGGCGAAGTAATCAGGCTAACAGGCGACATTGCGTTTATCCAGGTATACGAATCAACTTCGGGTCTGAGGCCGGGCGAACCGGTAGTCGGGACCGGGCAGCCGCTTTCAGTGCTCCTGGGACCGGGGATCATTGGCAAGATCTATGACGGCATACAGCGTCCACTGGACGAAATTGCGAGCAAGTCCGGCGCCTTTATCGGCAGAGGCGTAGTCACAACTCCTGTTGACTACAAGAAGAAGTACAAGTTCAAGCCCAGCGTGAAAAAGGGTGACGAGATCGGGCCGGGGTCAATCCTGGGAACCGTTGAGGAAACGCCACTATTGACCCACAGCATTCTCGTTCCACCAAACCACCCGGGGGCAACCAAGCTTGTCGATGTCGCGAGCGAAGGCGATTATAACATCGATCACATTGTCGCAACTGCAGAAAAGAGTGGAGAAAAAATTCAGTTAAAGATGTATCACAAGTGGCCGGTGCGAAAGCCAAGGCCATATGGCGAGCGCTACGACCCGACTGTCCCCCTTGTCACAGGACAGAGAATTATCGACACTTATTTCCCGATTGCAAAGGGAGGAACAGGAGCGATCCCTGGAGGATTCGGGACGGGCAAAACCGTAACGTTACACCAAATTGCAAAGTGGGCCGACTCCAAGGTTGTAGTATACATTGGCTGCGGCGAGCGGGGCAACGAAATGACCGAAGTGCTGGTAGAATTCCCCCACTTGATCGACCCGCGCTCTGGCAGGCCGCTGATGGAAAGAACCGTTCTGGTAGCAAACACCAGCAACATGCCAGTGGCTGCAAGAGAAGCGTCGATCTATACTGGAGTCACCATGGCAGAATACTACCGCGACATGGGCTTTGACGTCGTGCTAGTAGCCGATTCCACGAGCAGGTGGGCAGAGGCACTCAGGGAAATGTCCGGCAGGCTTGAAGAGATGCCTGCTGAAGAAGGCTATCCCTCGTACCTTGCGTCAAGGCTCGCAGAATTCTACGAGCGCGCGGGCAGGGTCAGGGCGCTGGGATCTCCGAATAGGGCCGGCTCTGTCACCCTGGTGGGCGCAGTGTCGCCGTCAGGCGCAGACTTTACAGAACCAGTGACCACTCACACGATCAGGTTCATCAAGACCTTCTGGGCACTTGACACCAGGCTTGCTTACTCTAGACACTACCCTTCGATCAACTGGATGCAGTCGTATTCAGGGTATCTTGAAGATGTGAGCAAGTGGTGGAAGGAAAATGTCACTGGCGAATGGTACGACCTTAGGCAGGACTCGTACCAGCTCTTACAGAAGGAAGACACCCTAAAAGAAATAGTCAGGCTTCTTGGTCCAGAGGCGCTACCAGACGAAGAAAAGCTGGTGCTAGAGCTCGCAAGGATGATCAAGATAGGAATATTGCAGCAGAACTCTTTTGACAAAGTCGACACTTATTGCAGCCCGCAAAAGCAGGTAAAGCTGGTAAAGCTGATGCTGAAATTCTACAAAGAAGCGCAAAAGGCGCTAAAGGTAGGGACGCCTCTTGCGGACATTAGGGCAATGCCTGTTATCCCGTTGCTTTTGAAGGCAAAGTTCGAAATTCCGGAGGAGCAGCTGAGCAAGCTGGACGACTTGGATAAGCAGATAGACAGCCAGTTCAACAAGCAAGGTGAAGCAGCCGCTCCAATGCAGAGGAGTGCCTAGGCATGCCAGAGACAACCGCCGGAGTGGAATACACAAAGGTCGCAGAGATCAAGGGCCCTCTCATAATTATTGACCAGATTACAAAGGCTTCTTTTGACGAGCTGGTCGAGATCGAGACCGTAGACGGGGAGCGAAGGCTCGGCAAGGTACTCGAAGTAGGATTTGGCAAGGCGGTAGTCCAGGTCTTTGAAGGCACCACAGGCCTTACCATCAGCGGTACAAAGGCAAAGTTCATCGGCAAGACGATGGAGATGCCCGTGTCGCAGGAGCTTCTCGGCAGGGTTTTTGACGGCCTTGGCAGGCCAAACGACGGACTGCCCGATCCAATTGCGGACAAGTTCCTTGACGTAAATGGCGAGCCCATGAACCCCGAAAGAAGAGAATATCCGACATCGTTTATCCAGACAGGTGTGTCTGTCATTGACGGCATGCTTACACTTGTAAGAGGGCAAAAGTTGCCAATCTTTTCCGGCTCTGGCATGCCACACAACATTCTGGCGGCGCAGATAGCAAGGCAAGCGGCAGTAGTAGGAACGAAGGAAGACTTTGCCGTAGTTTTTGCAGCTATTGGAGTGCAATATTCAGAGGCGCAGTATTTCAAGCGAAGCCTTGAAGAGTCCGGCGCGCTGAGGCGCTCGGTGTTGTTCCTCAACCTTGCAGACGACCCTGCCATTGAGAGAATCATTACGCCCAGAGTCGCGCTCACCGTAGCGGAATACCTCGCGTTTGACCTTGGGATGCACGTGCTCGCAATACTAACGGACATGACTAACTATGCTGAAGCGCTCCGGGAAATCAGTGCAGCAAGAGAAGAGGTGCCGGGCAGAAAGGGATACCCCGGCTATTTGTACACAGACCTTGCGAACAATTACGAGCGCGCAGGCAGGGTAAAAGGCAAGAACGGCAGCGTCACTCAGGTTCCGATTCTTTCGATGCCTGCCGACGACATCACCCACCCGATTCCGGATCTCACGGGCTATATCACCGAGGGTCAGATAGTGCTGGGCCGCGACTTGTTCAGAAAGGGCGTCTACCCGCCAGTCAATGTTCTGATGTCTCTTTCAAGGCTCATGAAGGACGGAGTCGGCGAGGGCAAGACAAGGGCCGACCACATGGAAGTCGGCAACCAGATGTACGACGCTTATTCAAGGGCGCAGGAGGTAAGGGCGCTGGCCGAGATCGTTGGAAGGGCGGGTCTTACCGGAGTAGACCTGAAATACCTGGACGCTGGCGACATGTTTGAGCAGCAGTTCCTAAAGCAGGCGCCTGACGAAAACAGAGCGCTTGACGAGACTCTTGGAAGGGCGTGGGACGTGCTGTCCAGCCTTCCGGAAGGCGAGCTGACAAAAATAAAGGAAAAGAACGTAAAGCAGTACTACAAGGGCAAGTAGCCATGTCGTTTGGAAGAAGGGCAACTGCAACAAAAATAGAGCTCATCAAGATCAGGCGCTCGATGCAGGTGGCCAAGATGGTCCACAAGATCTTGGACGACAAGCGCGAAGTATTGCTCAAGAAAATTGACGAGATGATCGAAGAGGCCAACAAGGCCAGGGAGGATATCTGGTCCCCGCTGGGCGAGATCTACACCGCTGTTTTCAACGGCTACATGTCGCTAGGCACCATGACTCTTGAATCGATTTCCGACTCGACTCCTGCCATAATGGAGACTGATGTGAATGTAAGAAGAATAGTCGACGTCAAAATACCTACCTTGCAGATCAAGACAAAGGAAGGAGGAGGCAGCCACCTTTCTTACGGCTTTGGCGAAACCAACGCCACTGTGGACAAGGCGGCAAAGCTGATCAAGAACATGCTGCCCAACGTCTGCAAGGCGGCGGAATATGAAAACGCGATATTCAGCCTTGCAAAGGAGCTGGAGCGCACTCAAAAGCTGATTAATGCCCTGGAGTATGTGATTATCCCGCAGTACCAGTACTCGATATCGTTTATCAAGGCGACTCTGGAAGAGCGCGAGCGTGAGGAATTCGTCAGGCTGAAGAAGGTTAAAGTAGTACTTGACAAGAAAAAGGCCGCAGAGGCGGAGGCAGCGGCAAGGCTATGACGGATTCTATTTCCGGCCACGTTGAAAAGGCAAAGTCCGAGTTGAAGAACGAGCATGACTCGATGGTTCAAAAAATAAAGGAAGAAGTCAGCGCAAACAAGAAAAAAGCACTGTCCAAAGTCTGATCTTCATTCTTCAACCTTCCTCTGTAGTTACTGTTAAATATGGCAATTTGTTCTGCAACCCTGTATGAGCAAGCTGAGCAGGCGTGTTGCGATTTCGGGTTTGGCTGTTCTTGCCACCTCGATGGTTTTTGCGGGTTTAATCGGATTTGAACAGGCATTTGCTCAGGAAGGCGGCGCAGCGGATGGCGGATCAAAATTGCTGGGCGCAGGTCTGGCTTTCGGCCTGGCAGCTGCGGGTGCAGGCATTGGTCTTGGATTTGTAGGCGCCGCGGGTCTGGCAGCAATCAGCGACAACCCAAAGATGCAGTCAAGGGTGTTCATTTTCGTAGGTATGGTCGAGTCGATCGCTATCTACGGAATAGTCATGATGTTCATCATCCTAGGCCAGTAGACGCGTCGCAACGAACTTATCGTGCATGTCACCACAGTAGAGCACGAAACAGCTTTTCATTTCTAGAGAACGTGCATTTTGCGTTGTCGTTTTAAACCTACAACAGACCGATGAACTCAGTCATCGTCATGTCACGATCAGCGATCTGCAAGAGCCGTCTGGGGGTAGGCCGAACAAAGCACTGAATGGAACTAGCAGAAATTCCTAGTCAAAGTATATTCCATCTGGTTAAGAAAAGAAACCTTTTAAAGAGAACGGCATACACCGTCTCCTGAAACATGGGCGTAGCCAAGCTGAGAAAGGCATCGCTTCTTCTACCGCGAATAGAAACACAGGAAGCGGTGAGCAAGCTTGCAGAGCTCGAATGGTTCCACCCAATTCAGACTCCGTCTGAGCACCTAAACCCCTTCTATGACGATCTCTTGCTCAAGGCCCAGAAATTATTTCAGGATATCGATGAAGTCATCAGAGCCTTAGGCATCCCGCTTGAAACAGGTGTCATGGCCACAATGTTCAAGGGCGCGCCAAAGGGTAAGGTGGATTACGTTATTGATGACATCCAGGATTTCGTTGCAGACCTTGAAGACAAGAGCAAAGACCTGCTCGACGGACCAAAAAAGATTCTGGCCGAACAGACCAAGACCGCCAAGCAGCTCGAGGAGTATGGCAACGTCGAAGCCGCGCTAAAGATGGCGGCGAACCTCAACATTGACCTGAGTTCGTTCTCGCGCCTAAAGATGTTCTATTCTGATATTTTCATCATACCCAACAAAGACGAAGCCGAAATTCGAAAGAGCATTGGCGATCTCCCGCTGTATGTGACCAAGCTGAACGAGGAAAAATCATCCATAGTTGCGGTTGGCTCAAGGGAAGATTCCGAACGAGTCGTAAAGATCATGAGGAGCTTTGGAGTTCATCCTCTTCAGATTCCTGCGAACATGCCACAGAACCCGAGCGGCGCATACGCTGAAGCGAATGCAAAGGTAAAAGAGCTCGAGAAAAAGTCTGCCGAGATCGCAAAGAATACAGAGAAGCTAAAGCAGTCTATTCTGTCAAAGATCCTCTCGCTTCACGAGGCTGCAAAGGTCGCCAAGGACGTGCTGGAAACAACCAGAAAACCCGGGGGCACCAGAAACTTTGCTTTGATTCAGGGCTATATCCCGGACAAGATGGAAGACAAGTTCAAAAAGCTCACCGGCGACTATGTTTCGATAATTGAAGATACGGGTCTCCCATACCAAAAGGTTGAGGGCCCGGAGCAGACTCTCCCGACGCTTTTGACTAACAAGTCCTACACGCGAACTTTTGAAGTAATAACCGAGACGCAGGGGCTGCCAAGGCAAGGCGAAGTTGACCCTACTCCAATCATCGCGTTTGTCTGGCCGCTATTCTACGGGCTGATGTTTGGCGACCTTGGGCATGGCCTCTTGCTTTTTGGGCTTGGATTCCTGCTCAGGCACAGGGGCAACGGCTCGATAAGGACCTGGGGCACGCTGATAGCAGTCAGCGGCGCTGGCGCGAGCTTGGCAGGGCTTGGGACCGGCGAGTTTTTTGGCTTCCACATAGACGAGCTTGCCGTGCTCGGCGCTATTTTTGCTCCGCTCCATGGCATTATCGGAGTGCTGAATGTTTCAGAGCTAACGTTTGACGTGGTGATAAAAATATTGAAGGTGTCTGTTGCGATAGGTATCGTTCATCTTCTGATGGCGTATTTCCTAAAGCTCTTCAAGAACATCAAGGACAAGAACAAGCTCATGATATACACCCATGACATCCCGGCTATAATCCAGTTCGGCGCTGTGGTGGCTCTAATTCTCGCTGCCATCGGATCCGGATACGACATCATTGGGATGTTTGGCGTTTCTGGCCAGATCCACAACGAGTTTGTTCCTTGGCTGACATTTCTATTTGGCGACTGGGTCACTGTAGACGTGGTGGCAAAGGCGGCGCCTCCTGTGCTCTTTGCGACCGTTGGGATCATGATCTATGGCGGAATGAAAGAGCAGGAAGAAGCCAAAAAGCACGGGCACGACGAAGGAGGGGGATTGATGGGAATTGTCATCGAAGTCATCCTCGTAAGGATCATTGAAGTGCTTTCCAACGTCATCAGCTACACTCGAATCGGGATCATGCTCTTGGTGCACGCCGCGCTGCTGGTGACCGTTAACCAGTCCTTTGAACATGGAGGCGGCCTGGCAGTGCTTATAGGAGGAAACATTGGCATCATGCTTATTGAAGGACTTATCGTCTACATCCAGACCATCAGGTTGCACCTGTATGAATGGTTCCCAAAGTGGTACGCGGGCGAAGGTAGCGAGTTTCGAAAGATAGTGCCAAAGATGCTTTACTCCAATCTTATTTGGAGAGACCCCCGCCAAGGATTAAAGAAAACCGCCTAGGTCGAGCGACACAATTCTTAAATTACTCAAGTGCAAGCTTTGTTATCGCCTATGCAGAACGATATTACAGAAGACACGACGGAAATAGTAAGGAATCTGTATGTGTCCGGGATATCCGAAGAATTCATTGCGCTACAGCTCGACCTGGAGATACCTGTCGTGGTAAAGATTCTGAAAGATCTGAATGTGTACAGGCAGTAGCTATTCAGGCTTTACCAGGTTGGCGACTATTTGTTCTGTCGGTACTTTTTGCTCTACTCCGGAGGCTATCGCCGAGAGGTTTCTCACTTCGATCATCATCAGCTTTATCGCTGCGACCATGATTCCAACGCTGAACATGGTTCTGAAAGAGGATAAGACTTTTTTGAACTCCATGGCCTCAAAGCCTGCCTCGAGCTGCATTATCGTGCTTATGTCGTCGGCCGTGGTCTGAGGGACGAGGTCCTTGTAGACCGTGTTGCCCAGCTCGGTCAGAGCTTCGGAAACCTTTTCGATGTTCATCATCTTTTGCAGAGTTTCCCTGGAGACTTTCGAGGTAGTCGTGACAATGAGCTCGTCAATGTCAGTTGTGCTCAGACCCCAGTACTTGCCCCTGAGCACTGCCATGATGTTGTAGGAATCAATGTCAACTGAAACAATGCTCTTCACTTCAGGGGACTGTGACTCGACTGTCAGGGCCCTGCCCAAATCGCGATAGAACACGTGATCGATATAGGTGTCAAAGAGCCTGAGATCGCCCTTGTCTTTGTACGCCGCCGCGGCTTTTGCAGCGTCTTCGCCGAATTCGCTTCCAGCAAGAGCAGCCACAGCCTCTTCGAGGCTCTTTGCCACCAAGGCCTTGACAACGATGTCTCGCCTTCCGACAAGCTCTTCTGCTCGCAGGTTTATTTTTGGAAGTAGTTCCTCGTACGTCTTGCCAAGAGCTTTGCCTTTCAATATGAGCTTCAAGTTCCATGTGATGTATTTTATGAAATATGCATTCAGCACTCCAGAGCCCCCGGCGATGCTGACCATTTTTACGTGGCTATTTACAAGGTTCTCCCGGAGCGCGCCCTCTATTTTTTCAGCACTGAATGGCTTTGTAAGCTTTGACAGCGCGTCAACGTACACCGTGTTCTTCATTCGCGTCACTAGCTCTTCGATGTCCCGGGATTCGGCGAGAGTCTGGAGCTCGTTTTTCGACAGCATCCTGCCCTTCATGCCATGCGAAAGCACGGTTCCAAAGATCTTGCCTGGCATACTGACCTTACTCATAACAATTCAGCACCGTCTGGTAGATTCCAGAGCAATTTTAGTTTTTAGAAGTGTGGATGAAGGTGGAAGTTCGACTAATCTTCAAAAAGCTTTGAAAGCGCTGAAGATATCTTTGCCGATAGGCTCAGAAGGACAAAGTGCAGAGCAAATCCAACTGAGGCTCCCACGATAAGGTTTCCGGTTGCCTGCAGAATTCCCATGAAAAGCCCCACTGAAGGAAGTGTGAGAATCAGTGCGAGTGCAGTGCTGACCCATGCCGACTTCACCATAAAGTCTGGAGTAAGACTGTTCAGGGAATTGTTTACGTAGACCAGTTTTGGGCGCGGGGACTGCAAATCTTTTCCAACTCTACGTTGCCAAATTTGAAATATTAATATTGACATGCGAAATAGTTTTCATAGCTATTATCACAATTCAATAAAATAAAGTCATGACTAAATTGCAACTTAATTATTCAGTTCTGGTAATCAATATGCAAAAATTATTGAGTATTTGACAGTACCATGAGCGTATTGTGCTAGATTTATTATGTGATTGAGGGATCATTCTTCGAATTCTGAGAGATCTCTGCTTGATTCTTGAGAATGCTTGCAGGAAATGTCCAGATACCAACAATCTTAATTAAGGTCGAAGCGTCACTATTTTACTGATGGAAACCATCGCCGCCGAGAGCAAATTGGAAGGAAAACTCGAAGCACTTCTAGACCAATTCGAACGCGAAGTGCAGCCTTATGACCGATTTTCAGGCTTGTCTATGCTCATAACGCCCGCAGGAGTTGTGATTTCGATATTCGTGCCTCTGCTCCTTTCACATTTCGCAGTAATTTCAGAGCCGGTGCTCTACTGGATCGTAGGCGGCATACTGGCGACGATGGCTCTGACGAAGGTCCCGATATTTTACGTAGACCACAAGAAACACGAGATCTCTCGGACAAAATACAGGCCGGTTGCAGGAGTCTGCATGTGCGACCTGAGCCAATATCGATCCCATGTGACAAAAATGGACAAGGCGAAAAACACGGGCGAACGGATAAGGCACGCAAAGCTAGCAAACTATTACAAAAGCCAGATGGGATGGAGCTAGGCTGCTTCCTCTCTGGACAACACTTAATACGTAAAGTCCTGCTTTTTTAGTCGGAACAATGGGTGCAGAAAAGCCAAAAAAGATAACCACCACAAGGGTGTTTGCCGCAAGCACCATTCTCGCCGTAGTTATCTCGGTGCCAGCAATCGTCGTGACCCTGGTGATGCATTACCTGTTCAAAACGAACTTGATGATAACGATGGTGGCCGGCCTTGTCACCCTTTTTCTTGCGATGGGATTCGCATACAAATTGTCGAAAAAACTCGCGGCAAAAGTTCAGGACGAGGGGTCGGATCCAGAAGCAAAGTGAAATCGTAAAGGCTCTGCAATGATGGCAGAGCATCTCGATCTCAGAATACTAGTTCGTCGGTGGAAAGGGTCCTCGCGCAATACCTGCACTTGAGCACCACTTTTTCCTTGTCTATGATATCAATGGTGGACCTGATCTCCTCCCCGCTATTTGTGATGCATTTCAGATTCGGGCACTTGAATATCCCGACGATTGAATCCGGCAACTGGATCCTGCGCTTTTCCACCAGCTTGTAGTCGCGGATGATGTTGATTGTGGCCCGGGGCGCGATCAGCGCGAGCTTGTTGGTCTCTGATGTTTCCAGGAATCTGTTCTCTACCTTGATGATGTCTTTCTTGCCATGCTTGCTGCTTGGCACGTTCAGAGCAGCAGTGATAACATTTCCCTCCTTTCCCGCGATGTTGAGCGCTTGCAGCACAAAAAGTGCTTTGCCGGCTTCGATGTGATCGATCACTGTGCCGTCCTTGATCCTGCGAACAAGGAGCTGGCTCGTGTCAGACATTAACGCTGTTCATGCGGTGCTGCTAACTATATCAGCGTATCTGTGGACATCGGGCATTTCGATGTAGGAAAAACAACACGATTTTTGTGACATGATGAATAGACAGAGTTTGAGGAAGTGAGTCCTAGTTTGTGCCGCTTTCGCATCCGCAGATGCCGCACTTTTTCTTCCCATGAATGTGGCCGCACTTTTTGCACCTTCTTGCCTATTGGATACTCGCTGGAAAAAACGTCTCCCAACCCTCCGATGTATCCCAAGATCCGGGGCTGCGAACTTCTTATTATTATCATTTGCTCGATCCCGTCGACATTGGCTGTGAATGTCAGCATTAACTGACACTTTTCATATTCGATCGGCGATACATTGATTATTCCGTAGCGACAATAGGCTGTCGTGGGACTATTCAATCGCTGGAAACCAAAGGGCAAGATGTACAGCCTCAAATGCACGCAGTGCGGCGCTGGCTTTTTGTCGAGCTATGATCTGGCCGCCCCCATATGCGGCAAGTGCCTGCAAAAAGCCAAGTCTCTGGATTCCACAATAGATCACGACAAGAACTGCACGAGCTGCGGCAACGCAGGGGTCATCTATGGCAAGGAACTTTGCCATTCCTGCTATTTTGGTTTCAAGAAAAAGTAAATTGCTTATTATTTTAGCACCTGGTCAGCTTCGATCGATAAGCGAGGATTAAAGCGTCAAAGGGGAGAGTAGCGACACCGGTTAGCGGTGCCGCCTAGGGAGAACGGGATGCTCGGGAAAGCTTCCTTTGCTCCCCCCTTTGCTTTTTCAAGAGATCATTGCTGACTTAAGGAACGCGCTGCCGGACGCCAGGAAATGGCTGTAATTGCCTATTATAGGCGCCAAATGCCGTTGCCTTAAGAAAGGGGAAAAATCGAGAAAATGGAGTGGAGTGCGGCAAGCTTTAGCCGAAAGTGAATGTGTATATCTCAAATCCGGGGCCTATCGCGTTGATTATTATCCTGTGCATCCCATAATCTTCGTGCATTGTCAGGTTGTAGAGCCTCTGTCCGTCGATGTACACCTGACCTGTCTCCGAAACGTCAGCACCCCGGTTATCACCTGTAAGCTGCGGCCCGTCCTCTGAAATGTGCAGCTCTCCTTTTCCACCCGCGACAATGTTGACTGACTTTGCAGTATAGGTCAGGACTATCCTCCCAGTTTCTCCCTGCAGCTCCATGTGATCCGGATTGTTCTTCCACTGTCCAGACAGATAGATGGTATTGGGCGTAAGTACCGCGCCCTCCGGGAATATGTAATTCACCACTTCGCCCGGCTCAAATCCCTGGGCATTGCCAAGCTTTGCTCGCGCAAAGTCGTAGCCAAAGTACAACTCGGGCGTCCTTATCTTTGTGAAGTCAACGCTCTGCGCGCTGTCAGGCTTGCTTACCGCATCGTCTACGCTGACCGTCTCTCCGGCAGCCGCTGCGCGCTCTGCCAGAAGCGACCGGATCACTTTTTCTGTTTCGGCATAGGCTCCCTCGCCAATATGATCATACCGGATGTATCCTTCGTTATCGACAAGGTACTTGCGCGGCCAGTACCTGTTTTCGTATGCGCTCCAAGTGCCCTTGTCATTGTCCTGGGCGACTGGGTACTTGATTTCGAACTTTTCGACTGCAGCCTTTACATTGTTGTAGTCTTTTTCGAACTCGAACTCCGGCGTGTGCACCCCAACTATCACCAGGCCCTTGTCCGCGTACTTTTCGTTCCATGCATTCAAGTACGGAATTGTCCT
>DATBMW010000002.1:0-5370 GCA_036554645.1 Nitrososphaera sp. | reverse complement strand
TGCTTCGTTTTGCGGCGTCAAGCATTATCTCGACTTTCTTGTCCTGCATACCAGAGCTCTGCAGTATCTCTGCAGTGATGTTTTCGCGAAGGCCGGCCCTGCTCACTATCTCAGCGTACGCGACAAGGCTCTGCAGCAGATTGTCGAGTTCCGGAAAGTGGAGCCCGTACCACTCTCTGAGCCTTGCACCTATGGTATTGATTATCTTGTCCAGCTCGTCCAGCGCGTTTATCGACTGAATTATGTGCAAGTCGAGCTTTTCAGATGCTTCCTTTACCCTTGAAGACGAAAGGTTTATCGCGAAATCGCGCAGAAACTGCATGGCTTCCTGCTCGTTGTCAGCAAAACCGGACTTTACGATGAAGGTCGGCTTCGTGCTCTGGATCCACTGCTGCTGGTCCTCCTGCATCAGCTGGCTGTTTAGCCCTGACTGCCGCAGCACCGCGGCAACGCTTGCGTCGTTTGAAGTAACAGGATCGAATGGGCGCAGTTTTTCAATGAATTGCCTGATCTCGTCAGGGGTCGCGCCGGTCTTTAGCAGCCTGTACGACTGTATGGCATTTTCGAACTTTCTCGATGCCACAAGGCTGCCGGCGTGATCAAAAGCTGCGATGCCAAGCTCCGTGAGAACTACAGAACAAGTGTTATTTGCCATTCTTCACAGGTTCTACAAACAGGGGCAATTAAAAAGTAAGCGTTATCCAAATAAATGACTGTAAATTACGTGTATTTCCGATGGGCCTTACCAGCGCAGACAGGAAGGAGCTCGAATCCCTCATCAGAGCCGCAGCGCAGGATCCGAAAATATCGGTAGGGCTCGCGCGCAAGATGATGCCCAGCCAGGGCAATATTGAAGATTTCGCCTACGGGCTTGTTTCCGGCATGGTGATAGGAAACTTTACTTTGCTTTTCCAGAACAGGAACGGACGTGAGCTGGACAAGGACGAAATCGCGGATCTTTTTTCGGTGCTGATGACAAGGATGCCCAGGCTGCGGATGTCGATAGTGAAGCACCTTGCGCTGCAGTAATTGGAAGAACGGCATGATTTAAATGCCCTATTCAGTTAAATTTCAAGAAAATTGTTGGACAAAAAGTCCAGGCTGCCGGTCGCCCTCAAGGACGTGGTGATCGTTGTCGCCGGCGTTGGAATAGTCTGGGCGGCCCTTTGGATTGTATTTGGCACGCAGAATCCCTTTTATGTTGTCTCCAGCGGGAGTATGGAGCCGGTGCTCAAGGTCAACGACGTCCTCATAGTCCGCGACGGTGGCTCATTTGACAGCCTAAAGGTCGGCGACATTATCGTGTTCAACCGGCCAGAAGGAGGCGACAGGGTCATAGTGCACCGCATTATCGAGATACTGCAAGGAAATGACGGCGACAGGGTCATCCGCACAAAGGGCGACGCCAACCCATCGTCGATCCCAGGTACGGACTTTCCTATAACAAGAGACGACTACATCGGCAGCGTGATCTCGGTCATCCCGGGCGTCGGGCTCATTACAAAGATCATCAGCCCGCCCGTGAATTATATCATTATCGCGATAATTCTTGCGATCCTGTTCTTCAACAGGATGGGCAAGAAAGACAAGACTGCGCCTGCTGCCGGCCCGACCGCTGCTTCGGCGGACAAGCAGCCGCCATCGACTGATGTTGCCTCCTCCAACCCTTCGCCGGTGGACGATCCTCCTTCCACGGATCCTGGCGCAACCGGATCTTCTGAAGATGACAAGCGGCCTTCCTCCTCGGCATGAAATCAAAGACCGAGTACCTGACGTTCAACACCCCGACTCGCCGCGCGTTCATTAATGTCACTCCGGACGTAGCAAGGATTGTCAGGGAAAGCGGCGTGAGGGATGGGATCTGCCTTGTAAACGCCATGCACATTTCGGCCAGCGTGTTTATCAACGACGACGAGAGCGGCCTCCACAAGGACTTTGACAGCTGGCTTGAAGGACTTGCGCCATATTCTCCGAAAAGCTATCAGCACAACCGCACTGGCGAGGACAACGCCGATGCCCATCTGAAGCGGCAGCTTATGGGCCGAGAGGTGGTTGTTGCGGTCACCGGGGGCAAGCTCGACTTTGGCCCATGGGAACAGATATTCTATGGCGAGTTCGACGGGCGCCGGCCCAAGCGCGTGCTGGTAAAAGTGATCGGAGAATAATGAGACAGAGCGTTGCCATAGCGCCTCGGCAAACAGGTATATATATAGCGACTATATAAAGCGGTTCGGACATGCCACAGACCAAGCCCATCGTTAGCATTGAAAACGTGGTGGCATCTGCAACGGTCAACCAGAAGGTTAACCTTAACCTGATAACCCAGATTTTCCCTGATGTCGAGTACCACCCGGATCAGTTCCCGGGTCTGGTGTTCAGACTGAGGTCGCCAAAGACGGCGACTCTGATCTTTAGCTCAGGCAAGATGGTCTGCACAGGAGCCAAGTCGGAAAAGATGGCGATTCAGGCTGTGAAGAATGTAGTATTAAAGCTGAAAAAAGGCGGCATACCGCTCGAGCATGAGCCTGAAATAGAGATCCAGAATATCGTCGCGTCCGCAAGCCTTGGAGGCAAGATACATCTAGAGCTTGCCGCAAGGGTTCTGCCAAGGAGCATGTACGAGCCGGAACAGTTCCCGGGCCTGATTCACAGGATGCTGGATCCAAAGACGGTAATCCTCCTCTTTGCAAGCGGCAAGCTGGTCTGCACCGGCGCAAAGAAGGAGAGCGAAGTCTACCGCGCGGTCGGAAACCTGCACACGCTTTTGGAAGAAAAGAACTTGATGATCTACGAAGGCTAGTCGGCTTCGTATTCCCCGGTAGTCGCCATTTGCTTCATCACCGACTCTAGGGTATTGTCGTCGATAAGGCCGGCCCGGTGAAGAGAGCTTGCGATGTCGTTAACAGTAGCGACAGCGGTGAGCCTCACGTTCAGTTTTTTCAGGCGGTCCTCGGCCCCCTCCATCCGGTTCACAAGTGCCACCACATCCTCTACAATGCCGCCGTTTGCCCGTATCACTTCAACAGCATGGCTGACAGAAGTGCCGGTGGTCGCGACATCGTCGACTATTACCACCCTGCCGCCCGAGGGCAGATGGCCTTCTATCAGCTTGCTTGTCCCATGGCCCTTGGACTCTTTGCGGACATAGACAAAAGGCTTCTCCATTTCATAGGCAAGCGCGGATCCAAAGACAAGTCCCGAAGTCGGGACGGAGGCAAAGGCGTCAAATTTGGCTGATACATTCTCAGCCACGGCCTTTTTCAGAGCACTGATGGTCAGATGAAAATGCTTTGGAAAGCTGGGCAAAAGCCGGAGGTCGATATAGTACGGGCTTGATTTCCCGCTCGCAAGCGTAAACGCTCCGAACCGCAGCGCGTTGCTCTTTAGCAGAAATGACGCAAATTCTAGCGTAAAGTCAGCTGACAAACACCTGATCGTACCAGAGATTCATTTTTATCTTTTGTCATTATTCCACAGCTTTATGCCAGAGATTTGGCTCCGGTACGGCACGACCGAAGTTGTGCTCGACATAAAGTTTGAAAATCTCGCGAGCCAGATCTCATCCAGTTTCCAGACCCTGCCCGAAGAAGAGGCAAGGGCTGCAATCACCTCTGTGCCCCTCACCGACAACATGCTTGTCCTTGCCCTGTCACCTTCCAAAGCCGCTGCAAGAGCAGTGGCACTGATTGCGGAATCGGCGAGCGCAAAGAGCTTTGCCATTACCGTGGATGTGCCCGCGAGAATGGCAGGCGCACTTCGGACCAACCTTACTGCCGCAGCAGGCGGCGAAGCGATATCGATAAACCGCGTGGACTACCAGTCGCTTCAGGAAAGGATCAAGAAATTCCAGAGCAACGCAATCGTATCTACAGCAGGATATGACCCGCTTTTTGGATATGCAGGCAGCGCAACGACTCTGCTGCGCAACTTTCTCCCGGAACAGATGGGCGAAGCATTCAGGTCAAGACGCGACAACATCCCGTCGCCGGGAGAGGAAGGCGAGCCGCTAAAGGCGGCCATCTCGTCTTCGGCTGCAATACCCGGCACCTGCATCGAGCTGGTGGCCAACAGCTCTGGCATTGCAGGCGTGCACACCGGCACGATAGCGGAAGCATTCGGAAAGGCGATCTCACAGCTCAAATCGATATCAGTGGTTGATGCGGACCCTGCAAAGTGCGCGATTTTGAGCGCAAGCGGCGAGGCCGGCAACCATTCCACCCTGGCAAGCTCGCTCAATTCTCTATGGAACGCTGTCCACATTGTAAAGGACGGGGGCACCGCGATTTTGGTTGCTGAAAACCGGGACGGGGTTGGCGGCGGGGCCCTGCAGATGTTCATCGAAGGCAGGCTCAGGCCGGAAGAGCTTGCCCAGACAGCGTACGTCGACGGGCTGGAGCACTTGCTCTACATCCATGAGCTGAAGCAGAGATGTGAACTAGGACTCGTATCCACGCTGCCTCATTACTATTCAAAGACAAAGCTGGGCTTTTCAACGTACGCGGGTATGAAGGACATTATGGAGAAACTGCCGGAAAAGATCGGCAAGAGTTACCGGGCAATAGTTCTTTCGGACGCGGACATTACAATCCTGCGCCCCAGGGTGTAAACGAATTGGGGATCGGTGCGCAGATAACAGCCATGCCGAGTGCAACGAAAAAGAGCGCCTTGCGCCTGCGCGAAAGGGGCGTGACATCGTCAAGCGGGCTGCTTTCCGGAGCCTTCATGCTGAAAAACAGGACCAAAAGCGCCATTGGGAAAAATCCGAGGATGAAAAGTATGGCTATGCTGACGTAGGTCAGGATCTTGTGCAAGCGCACCCCGAGAGCAGACCGCGCTATGTGGCCCCCGTCGAGCTGCCACGCCGGCATCAGGTTAAGAAAAGTGATGAGGAATCCAAGCCAGGCGGCAAACAGCACGGGGGATGCGACCAGCACCGTGCCCTCCACCACCATGCCTGTCAGGTGAAGCGTGGCTACCATCAGAACACTTTCGCCAAACGGAAGTGGAGCCAGCAGGTTTTCGTCAAATAGTCTCTCTGCCTCTTCGATGCTGATCAGAGTAGATATTGAAGAGCCGTACATCGAAACGATAACCGTTACGATAAGGCCTGCTATCGGGCCTGCGATCCCAACGTCAAACACCACGTTCCTGCTGGGCATGTGGGCCCTGAGAACTATAAGTGCGCCAAAGGTTGGAAGAACCGAAGGGATACCCGGGATAAAGTAGGGCCAGGAGGCCTTGATGCCGTATTTCCTGTTGGCAAGGATGTGCCCGAGCTCGTGTATGCCCAGTATGCCGAGTAGAGAAATCGTGTAGATCGTAGCCAGCAGGATCGGATCCTGTTGCTGCGTTTGGTCAAACGACCTGAAC
>DATBMW010000093.1:0-29945 GCA_036554645.1 Nitrososphaera sp. | reverse complement strand
GTCTGGGCCTGCACCTCATCTATCAGGTGTTGAAGCGTCATTTCGCGCTGCTTGCCCTCGACCCGGTCCCTCACTACGAGCTTGCCAGAGTTGATTTCTTTATCGCCCACGACTATGGAGTAGCGCACCCACTCTGTCTCTGACTCGCGTATTTTCTTGCCGACAGTTTCGTCCCGGTCGTCAATGTCCACCCTTATCTGACCTGCTTCAAGGTCGGCAAGTAATTTCTCGCAAAAGGGCAGATGTTCCCTGCCGACGGGTGCGATTCGTACCTGTGTATGCGACAGCCACAGTGGAAGCGACGGAGTGCCACCAGTCCTAGAGATCTTCGCTGATTTTTCAAGCAGCGCATAGATTATGCGCTCCACCGCGCCGGAAGGCGAGTTGTGCTGGATTATTGGGTATTTTTTGGATCCGTCTTCATCTACGAATTCTATGCCATAGCGCTCCCCATTTTCTACATCTATCTGGTCGGTAGAGAGGGCAGACGCCTTTCCCAAGCCGTCGATGTAATTGAATTCCCACTTTAGCGTAAAGTAAAAGAAGCGTTCCTTCCACATTTCGACGAGCACCGGCCGGTTGAACCTGCCGATGAGCTCTGAGATAAATTCCCTGTTCTCGTTGTAGAATTCTTCGGTAAATCTAATTGCCATTTCCACGTCCTCGATGTCCAGCCCTAGGTTGTTGATAACGCTTATCGAAAGTTCGAAGCGCTTGCGGAATTCTGCCTTTGCCTGCTCCAGGTCTCTGCACAGCGCGTGGCAGTCAGGCATTGTAAACGCCCGCAGCCGGCGCAGCCCGACGAGCTCGCCGCTTTTTTCCCGCCTGAAAGAATAGCGGGTCAGTTCGTATAGCTTGACCGGAAGGTGCTTGTATGATATGCTAAAGTCCTTCGCCATCAGGAACTGCCCAAAGCACGCTGCAAACCGCAGGAACAGCTGCTTGTTATCAGAAGAGATGCTGTATTGCCTGGCGGGGAACCTGTTGAAATAGCTAGCAAGCGAGGGATGCTTTGTATCGTACATTATAGGCGTCTCGACTTCTATGCCGCCGTACTCCATCACGCGCCGAGTCACGTACTGCTCGATGAGCGATTTTATCAGCCTGCCTTTCGGGTAGTAGCGCATGTTTCCCGCGTCAGATGCCGGCTCGTAGTCGGCTATGGCCAGCTTTTTCATTAGCCGGACGTGTTCGGGCTGCTGGTTGACCGCCCTGTTCTTTGCCGTTTCATAATTCGCAAGTACCTGGAGGTTCTGATCCTGCTTCTTGAACTTGAATTCCTTCACAGGAGTCATCGTTCCGCCGGGCTGGAGGATATACCAGAATGACTGCAATTTTTCCTCCGCCTTTAGTGCGCTCGACTCTTTATCCCCCGGCGCATGCGCGTGCTCGTGGTCCGCCTGTTTTGATATCTCCTTCGCATTTTCCGCAAGCGGGTGGCCCTTTACCTTGATCTGGAATGCCTTTGTCCAGCCAAAAGGTGCCCGGTGGACCTCACCGGCCGACTCTCTGGCTGCTGCCTCGACTGACCTGACAAGTCCTGCGGCAACACCCGGGGCTGCCAGGTCTGAGCTCAGATGAGCATAGGGATATACTAGCAGCCTGCTGCATTTTACTGTCGCAAGGTACTTTGCTATTTCTCCGGCCGCTTCCCTGGCGACATTTTCATCGTCCGCGCTTTCAACAGCTACAAAAGCGACGACCAGATCTTCGAGCCGGACTTTTGCCTTTGACTTGATCTCCTCTGCATCACGGATCTCTTTTGCTATGGGCTCGTACTCGATAAAATCTGAATGCAGCTGCAGCAGGCGCATGTTACATCACATTATGTGAGCCAATTTAACCCCATCGCGCCCGCTCGTTGTCCCTGTCTTCCTTTGTGAGCTTTTTCCACTCTTTGTAGTGTTCCCTGCAGAGATAAACTCGCTTGCTGCCAGAGAGTCCCATGTCGGGCGCCATGCTCGCCTTGCTGCCGCTCATAGAGCGCTCAGCCGGGTTCTCGCAGCCGCCTGCGCTGCACTTCACGCCCTTGTCAACACGGCCCATATTGCATGAGAGGACAGAAGCTCGCTATAAAAAGATGACTAGGTTAGCCTTTATACCCTGAACAATACAACTATCGACGGTTGCCGCTTTACAGCGAGCCTTTATGCAAAAAGTGTCTGCATGCAGAAAGCCTTCATACAGACATAGTCGCCAGAATCCCCGGCGACGGCGAGATAAGGAGATGCACCGTGTCGATATGCCCCTGCATAGTAACCTGGCGGGAGGATAACGCCGAGAAGCAAAAACCGAAACCGGGCTAGCCGGCAAAACTTATAACGAACTTTCCATTCGGATCAAGCCGTAGAAAATTGTCTAAAGACGATGACTTTGAGGAGGACGATTTTGAGGACGATTTTGAAGATGACGATAGCGACGACGATATGGGCGGCGAGTAAACGCTATACCTTAAGACCAAAGCTTTGCGCAAAGTCTTTGAATTCGGTGTAGGCGTTCAGAAAGAGTATTCCCTTGTCGCTGATGCGGTACTTCGCCGAGTCTTCATACAACAGGCCCGACTCTTTTAGTCGAGAGACCATCGAGCTGAGCCTCTGGTGAGGGACATTTGCCCTGCGTATCAAATGCGTTACGGTGGCGCCGTTTTCATACCCCTCGTAGCTGTACTTTTTTGCGGTAGAGAGAATGTCCGCAATGATGCTTACGTGAGTCCTATACCCCGCCAACCTGATTCAACTTCCCACTGTTTACACCGCTTGCAAGACCAAACTTTGAGAAAGGCACGAACATCATGCCAAAGCCTCCAACCTTGAGGCCAATAGCAAGATGGAAGAACAGGCCGGGGTACACAAAGTTGTACCACGCCATTAACTCTGCGACTGCGAGCATTCCAAGACCCGAACCTATCATGAGTGTACTAGTCCTCCTGCTCTGCACATAGGATGCCATCGTTTCAATGGACACATATACTAATAGAATAAAAGAAATTGACCTTACAAGATGTTCTATTGAATTTCCTGGTATGATAAAAGGCGTGAATGCGAGTGGGACCAGGGCAAAGTATCGAGGGGGCGCAAAGTCAAAGCTCTTGATACTGTGAGAGAAGGCTATGAAAAAGTAGCCGACAGCCTGTGCCCCCAGGCCCACAGTGGCCAGCCCCCTGGAGCTTTCCCGGGGTTCGATAAAGAGGGCTCCTGTCAGCAGAACAAAGCCTATCGCTATGAAAATAAAGGCAAACATGAGGCGCAGCAGGTTCGGACTTGCTATTGTGCTGTATCCGGCAAAGGCAAACCTGCCAATGATGGCCGAGACCGCCAGCCCAAGCACGTTCATCGCCAGCTCGAAGGCGTCCACTGCCATGTTCAGATTCTCGTGTTTTTTCTGATAAAAGTCTATTTGTAGTCGCTCAGGATGTCACGGTAGCGCGCGTCTTTGTAGGCGATGTACTTTACATATTCCCCATAGGTCATGTCGAAGGAACAGCTGGAGCACTTTACATATGAAAAGTCGTCTGCGAGCTCTGCTATGGCCTTGCAGTCGGGGCAGTGCACCTTCACAGGCGAACAATGGCCCTCAAAACTATAATAAGGTTGTCAGTAGGGCCTGATCTGGAAATAGGTTCATAAGCAAAGAAGTTGCTATACTACCTGATGGACAGCACGCTGAAGCCGGTCCTAAAGCGGCAGATATTGTTCATAGGCGCCAGCCTTGGGACTGGTCTTGTAGTCAGCTACTTTTTCGGCTTTCTAATCGGCCTTGCGGCAAACATGGCGGTGCTGGTCGGCATAATGTTTTACATCAGAAGGAAACAGCTACGCGCATTGCGGTCTTTTGGGTTCGGCAATGAGACGATGGGCGGGGGGTATTCAAATGCCGGTGTCAAAATAAAGTACGTCTGCCTGTCCTGCGGATCGGAGTTCAAGGGAACACAATGCGGCAAGTGCGGCTCGAACATGAAAAAACCGCAATTCTAGGTCATCTTGATTTCTCCGCGTTAGAGAACCAGATCTCGACGGTTTATTAGATCGGGCGTACACTGGTACCAGGATGGCCAAGACATGCCTGAAATGTGCCAAGACAATTGAGGAAGTAGTCGATGATCCCGCCGCCGAAAAATATCCTGCATGCAACGCATGCTGGAAGGAGTGGACCACTTATGCCGTTATGGTAATGAACGAGATGAGGCTTGATATGTCCCTTCCTGAACACAGGAAGGCTCTGCGCAAGTACGAGAGGATATTCTTTGGGTTGGAAAAGTCCGAAGGCGAGCTCCAGAAAAAGCCGGAAACAAAGCCCGACCATATGCACTAGCGCGCCAATTTCAGGGCGCGCCGAGAATCCTCAGGCATCAGCTTTAGGACTTTATCCCTTTCTGGAATAGCAAAAAGGACTTCATGCAGCGAGTCGATTATTTTCTCTTTCTCTTTTTCATCCAGCGACAGAAAGGTCCGCGTAAGTGAAGCAAAGTCCAACTTTGCTATCTGCTCCGGCTTTTTCAATGCCTGATTTGCATACGTCCCAAAGATTACCATCCTCTTTTCTGGCTCGAACTCGCAGAGCACCTCAAGCCATGTTCTTACAAGGACTCCAAGCTTTGCTGGATCCATTCCCGGTGCGGCATTTAGCGCCATGCTGATCATCTCCTGCCTGTCCTGCTCGCTCATTGCAAAAAACTCGTGGAGCCGGCCCTGAAGCATGGGCTTTCGCAAAAAGTCAGGAAGGTTTGCCAGTATCTGTATTATGTTACCTGCCGCGTCCTGGTTGCTGACCACAGAAATAATTCCGGCTGCAGGGGAATTTAATCCGTTGCGCATCACGATTAAATATCCACACTTCAAGACAACACCTGTTGCCCTGTCTTGTGACTGTAGGCGGATTCTATGGTGACGAGGGGAAAGGCAAGATCATCGCTTACCTTGCCAGAAAGGATAACGTGGCTATAGCGGTGAGGGGCGGGGTCGGGCCTAATGCGGGCCACACCTTTTCGCTCGAAGGCAAGACGTACAAGGTCCGGATGCTGCCTAGCGCCGCGCTCAATCCTGGAACCAGGTTATTGATCGGGGCGGGTGTCCTTGTGAATCCGCAAGTGTTGATCAGCGAAATAGCGATGTTTGGCGCAGATGACCGCACTTTTGTCGACGGGCAGTGCGGAATAATAGAGCAGTCCCACATTGAAAGGGACAAGAGCGAAGACCATCTAAAGACCAAGGTGGGGACGACCGGCGCAGGGACCGGCCCGGCAAACTCGGACAGGGCCCTCAGGGTTCTGAAACTTGCAAAGGATGTCCCCGAATTGTCGCTTTACATCGAGGATGTGAGCAATTCGGTCAACTATGCCCTGGAAAACAAAGAGCGCGTAATAGTTGAAGGCACACAGGGCACGTATCTTTCCCTCTTCCATGGCGGCTATCCCTACGTCACTTCCAAAGATGTAACAGCGTCAGGAATCTGTTCCGACGTGGGCATAGGCCCCAAGAGAGTCGATGAGGTTCTGGTAGTTTTCAAGGCGTATGTAACGCGCGTCGGCGGCGGTCCTCTCCAGAACGAGCTTTCCGAGGACGAAGCGAAAAAGCGCGGATGGATAGAATATGGAAGCGTCACCGGGAGGCAGAGGCGCGCTTCTCCCTTTGACATGGACCTTGCCAAAAAGTCCATCAGGATAAACAGCGCTACAGAGCTAGCCGTCACGAAACTTGATGTGCTTTACCCCCAGTGCGCGGGCATGAGAGAATACTCTGGCCTGCCTGCTGAAGCGAGAAAGTTCATTGAAGAAATAGAGGGGGAGACAGGGCTTAAAGTCACGCTGATTGGAACGGGGCCTGATCTTTACGACGTTGTTGATCGTCGCTCGTGACCTGCCACAGCCGCCTTGAGCATATCCCTGCAAGCGCGCAAATCATAAAGGAGTTTTTTCTTGTCAGCCGAAGTGTCCAGCGCCGCCAGCATGGACTTTATCGCCGCGATGTCCACGACGGCTTTTCGTGACAGTTTTTTTGGCGGCGCTTCCCCTTCAAGGCCGAAGCGCAGCTTTAGATCCAGAATAGCATGTTCTATTGAAACGTATGCGCGCCAGAGTGCAGATCCGTCCAGCTTGTCGCCGTTGGCTGAAAATAGGATCTCGCGCGCGCGGCCAACTAGCTCTTCCGTTCTGTCGCCCCGGTTCAACGATTTGATCTACCGCCGACGCATGACTTTAATAATGTAACATTTCACACTAATGCGGTTGGCGCTCAAAGCTCCTTGCTACATCGCGCTTGACAGCCTCAAAGATTTTGGCAGACTCGTCTGCGCGCTTGAGCGGACTCCGATGCCTGCATTCTCGCTTGTCTTTAACAAAGAAAGCGTGCTTGCGGTGCAGACAGACATTATCAATGGAAGGGCGGTGATCTACTATTCAAAGGCCGATATCGGCAGCGGCCAGTACCTGGCTTACAGGATCACCGGCGGCGTGGAAGAAGTGCTGCTGGCAGATTCAGTCGGCAACCCGACCTTTGTGTATTCTCCCATACTCAATGTCGACACGTTCCCGCCGATCCTTGCTAGGTCGGCTCGCGTGGACAAGAAATCCGGTTATACCGTAATCAAGCTCAAGGACCTAGCCAGCCTCGCCAAGGTCGCCGCGTACAAGACCATGTTTGACGAGCCGCCGCTGCCGCTGTTTATGTTCAGCGAGCACGGGGGCAAGGTGATCCTTGGCTCTCCTATGAGCACCAATGACAACGAGTCAGTTTCATACTTTTACTACGTAGCGCTGGACGAAGCGCCAAAAGAGTCGTTCCTGCGCTATTCCAGCATGAAATCAGAAAAGCCTGTATTTTCGGCGCGAATCGACGAGCATGGCTACGTCTACCTCAAGGTAGTGAGGCTGCAGGCAGATCATCCGCTGGTCAAGACCTATGACTAGGCTTTTCCGTGAAAGGATTTCTCTGGCCGAAGCGCAAAAGAAAAGCAGCGTAATTCTGGCCCTTGACACCCCGCCTGGCGCAGGTGATCCGCTAAAACTCGCCAAAGAGATGATAAGCGCGGTGCATGAAAACATCTGCGCGATAAAGATCAATTTCCATCTGATGCTACCGCTTTCTGGATCTAAACTCGCGCAGCTGAACCGCCTTGCGCATTCCCATGGCCTGCTCTCGATCGCTGACATCAAGCTCAATGACATAGAGAACACCAATGAAGTCGCAGTAGATCATCTGGCTGGCAGGATGGGATTTGACGCGGTGATTGCCAATCCATTCATAGGACAGGCCGCGCTGGCATCGCTTGTGCGAAAAGCGCGCAGCAGGGGCGCGGGCGTTATAGCGCTTGTCTATATGAGCAGTCCGGGGGCAGCCGAAGGCTTTGGCCTTGCAGTGGCATCGAAAAAAAAGTTGTACAGGATATTTCTCGAGCGGGCATCTCGCGCCGATGCTGACGGAGTGGTGGTCGGGGCTACACGGCCCGCGATAATCAAAGAGGTGGCCAGGGAAAAACCTGAAATAAAGATCTATTCCCCCGGCGTCGGCTCGCAGGGCGGAGATCTGGAGCGCGCGGTCAGAAACGGCTCCGGTTATTTGATAGTCGGGCGTTCAATTATGGAGGCAAAAGACCCCGCAAGAGCGGCAAAGGAAATCAAGGAACGCATCTTGCGAGTCAGACACGCAAAATAAGAAACACGCGCACTTGCGCTTACTGTGACTTTATGCCCTGCAGGTGCTGTCTGGCCGCTGTCAGGAGGTTTCTGGCGTTTTGGTAAGTGAGCTCTTCCATTGCACCCTCATATTTTTTCCACGCAAAGCCAATGTGCTCGTGTGAGAGAATTACATGTCTTGTCTTTGTCTGACCAAGAAATAGTACCACTTCCTTTTGCACCGGCCTCCTGCCATGCCTGTACCTGTAGTTTATCTTCATCCGAAACCCATCGATGAACTTTACGTCGGTAATTCCCGTTTCTTCGCGGATCTCTCTGGTAGCGGCCTGTTCTTCCCCTTCTCCGGCTTCAATATTTCCTTTCGGAAAATCCCAATGGCCTGCAGTGTAGTGGAGCAAGAGATATTCAGGATCGTCGCTTCCCGTTTCAGAATAGAAAACAACAGCGCCAGCGGAACGCTCGTCTACCATGCCCTCAAGTTGATCTGGTTCTTTGTAAGTTTTTTGTGAACGGTTGACCTGACTAGTCGCCCGATTTAGTGCAATTTTTTGGAAAACTCTATGCGGGGGTTCTGAAGCTGGCATCATCGGCGTAACTGCGTTATGCTATCAATCCTGCTCTGAATCGCCTTCCGCCTCTTCTCTGTGGACAGTAGGCGCGTAATCGTGTACGTCCAGCCATTCTTCCTGCGACATCCAGTAGCCGCAGAACCACGTTTGCTGCTGCGAATCGTGATCTCCGTGCTGTGCCATACCGCCGACCTTAATGTTTCAGCTCTTCGCCGCCCTTTCTGTTCCTAAAGTACTGGTAGGCGAAGGTGGCTGCCACAAGCGACACTGCAAGCCCTATCAAGAGCGACGAAATTAGCGTGAACGGACTTGTGCCCTCTGTCAGGACAGCGGTGAACTGGAGCATCGGGATGTATAGCAGCGCAAGAACAGCGAGCCTCAATACGTCAGACATTGTCCTCGCGCTTCCCCTGAACCAGCTGCTGAGCAGGTCGCCGGCAAGTATCGTTGCGATGCCTATCCAGAGCAGCGTAATCGTACCGCCGACAAAACTTCCCACAAGCACCCTGTTGGTCAGAATTTCGAGAGCGCCAAGGCTTGGGTCCATCAATTCCGGCGGTATGCTAGAGAGCCCATTGGCAATGGATGCAAGGATGATTAGGGTTCCAGCAATGACCGAAAATATCCTGATAAAGCTGGTAGGCGTAAGCCTTCCAAGCGAGCCCACTGCCTTGTCTATGTCAAAAGCTCTCACAATGAATGCCCCGCCCAAGACTGCCAGGACTATTACTGCGACCCATTTTGCAGCATCAAAAACCAGAGCCAGAGCGCCAGCCGCAAGTAGCACTCCTGGCACGCCAAGGAAGAACTTTGAATATTGTGGGTCGTAGGCAGCCATCTTTAGGTACCTGCCAAGGACAGCGTAAGAGTATTCCACGCTGCGGCTGTGCCGGATTATCACCCGCTGCACAGAGATCACCGGCACTCTTGATTGAATTACGGGCATGACAGTCTCGTCGTCCTCCCCGTCAGAAACTATGACGGCCCCGTCGGCTTGGTAGCGTTCCAGTATGCTCTTTACTTCAAGGCTTATCTTCTCGTCAGCCTCGACGCCCCTGTTGAACTTGCCAGCAACAACCGCTACTTCTGCCGTATAGCCCTTGCTTACGAGTTCTTCATAATGCTTGACTGCCCCAAATATCGCGTTTGAATCCGCGTCCTCGGGGTCTTCAATTGCGAGCCTTGTCGCAGCGTTGATGCACGCATCCCGGCCGACAATTGGCGTCTCTATGCCGCCCTTTGTGCCAATGTCGTCGTCTCTGTCAATGCAGAGGACGAGCACCCTTTCGTGCGCAATGTCCTTTGAGGGGGCCGCAGTTTTCGGGCTGGCCGGCTTACTCGCCAAGTCGGGGTGGGACATCTGCTGTTTTAACCGTGTTCAGCTTAATTAATTTAATCAACTTTAATCTACGGTTATTTGGTTTGATTGAAATATTCTGCAGGAAATCTCATTCATAGCGAGATATTTTGAGGTCTGAACTCTAGACAGACTACGTATAGCTCACTGCTCTCTTGCCTGCTTGCGGTAGGCTTGCTGAGTAAGACCCTGCCAAAACTCTTCTTGAGTTCGGCCCTCAACTCGTTTAGCATTTCGCCTTCAAACACCTTGAAGACGGCGCCTCCCCCTGCTCTCAGCACGTTCCTGGCAAAGAGGAGCGCCGCGGAAGTGAGGGAGATCTGGCGTGCATGATCCACGTCCCAGACCCCGCTTACATTCGGGGCAATGTCGGAGAGAACCACATCTGCCTTGCCTCCCAACATGCCGGCGATCTTGTCCATCATTCCTGGGTCCTCGATGCTTCCCTGGATTACGATAGCGCCTGGAACCGGATCAACCGGCTTTATGTCGATTCCTATTACCCTGCCCGAGTCGCCCACAATTTTTGTGGCTACCTGGAGCCATCCCCCGGGGGCACACCCCAGATCGGCGACCCTGCTCCCCTTTCTCAGAAAATGATAGGAATCATTCAGCTGCAAAAGTTTGTACGCAGACCTGGCGCGGTAGCCCTGGTCCTTTGCCAGTCGGCGGTAGCGGTCCTTGCGCGCGTCGGCAAGCCTCATTTCCTTGAATGCTTGTGGTGGGCTTTCTGGTTAGGAGCGGAAGAACCGTTGCTTTCAAAGGAAGTGACAAGCCAGCTTTCAAGAAAACTGCAGCTTGTAGGACTGTAAGTGCCATCAAGGGAACACATGTGTTCCACTGGACAGGTCAGGCATGGGGCTTTTTCGATGCTAGTCGTGTCGACAGGCAGTTTTACCGCAAAAAGCTTGTACGTCCACCGGCCGTTTTCAAGCATCTTTTCGCGCCGGATTAGCGATCGCTTTTCGAGGCGTATCGCCACCCTCGAGCCGTCGCGGCTTGTCAGGTCGAGTTCCTTCCACAGCTCGGACTGGAGAATGCCGTCTTTGCCGTTGCCAATTATTGTACGGAAAACCTTGCCTGTCAGATCTTCAATTTGTGCCTCATTTAACTTCATTCAACATAACCCCCGAAAGCGAATATAGTACAGGCGTCAACCCGATAAATAACCCTTTTTGAAAGAAAGTTGACAAACGCTGCAAACAACTATACCGGGCCGAAAATCGCTAGTGATATTAACAGTGAGCTCAGGCCGGACGGAGCTACTTTGATCTCTTTTCTTTCTTGTCGTTCTTGCCGAATATCTTGTCGAAATATTCCGAAGGTTCCTGGACAATGCCTGCTGCCTCGCCTTCCTTCACATTGGCCAGATTCTTTGCCAGTCTCTTCTTGTATTCGATCTGGCTCCCACGGGCAATCTGGATCCTCTGTGCCTGTGGCGACCCTGCGCCGTGCATCGACTCTGTCAGGTAGCCGACCGCGTTGCGGCCAAGAGTCATGTTCTCGATCAGTCGCAGTATCCTCATCCTGTTCTCAGTTGAAACGCCCTTTCTTCCCCTCAGGTATTTTTCAAGAAGCGGTCCAGTCTCGGGACTCTTGAACTCCTGTTCCGAAGGCATCGTCACCATCAGCCCTCCGGCAATATCCTGAGCCAGCCGCCCTATTTCATACGGGAACCTTGTGACATTGTGCTTGCAGACGTTGGCCAGCATGTCGTCATTCTGCCAGTTTCCTGATGCTGTCTTGTGTGACCTGTACGAAGAAGCGATCCCGGAGCCAAATATCGTTTCGTTTAGGTGCGTCATTTCCACCAGCTTGTCCTTTATGTGCGAAGCGTTCGCGACTCCGTTGTAGTCAGCGATCGCTGCCGCCGCGCCTATCAGCACGTCGCCCAGGCCGGTCTTGCACACATAGCTCCGCCTGTGGTAGCATGTAAATCGCTCTATCAGCATCGACGCAAATTCGTGCTCGCCGTCCATAAAGATCAGCTCGTTTGGAATGAACACGTCCTTTAGGATGATCATGGCCTCCTGTCCGGAGAACATTGCGTTGCCAGCGTCGATATCGCCATCCTCCATACTTCGGGTGTCGCATGACTGTCTACCATAGATGTATGTGATTCCTGGCGCGTCAACTGGAATCGCTCCAACTATTGCATAATCCTTATCCTCCGCCTTCAGTCTCATTGTGGGCATGATGATTATCCAGTGCGAGTTGATGCAGCCGGTCTGGTGCGCCTTGGCACCGGTGACATAAACGCCCTTAGAGTCACGCCTGGTAACGTGTACAAAGAGATCTGGATCTTCCTGCTGGGTCGGCGTGAGGCTCCTGTCGCCCTTTACATCAGTCATTGCGCCACCTATCACCAGGTTCTCGCGCTGGACCATCTTGATGAACTCTATCAGGCGCTTGTGGTAATTCTTGCCATGCTTGGCATCAATTTCAAAGGTCGTCGAATAAAGAGAGTTCAGTGCGTCCATGCCCACGCATCGCTGGAAGCAAGTGCCAGTCAGCTGGCCCAGCTTGCGCTGCATCCTGTTCTGGTCTACCAGATCCTGCACACTTTCTGTGATGTGAAGAAACCTGTTGACCTGGATTCCCGAAAGCGAAGAGTGCGCGCCGGCAAGCTCTGGCTCTTCGACTGCCAGATCATATGTCTCTGCTACAGCGTTAATGGACGGCCGGATCATTGGATGATCTACGGCCTCCTTTACCTCTTTACCGAAAAGGAAAATCTTTAGCTTTCTGCCCCTGAGGCTCTCGATATATTCTGCCCCATTCTTTATCGGCATTATGAAAGATTTACGTCCCCGTTCTTATTTATATTTTCTTAGCTTTTTACGCAGAAAAGCATTCAAGTTTCATGCAGTTTTCTTGCAAATTATTGAGCGAACCGGGCTGTGCCTACTGGATGTATGTCTGGTTTGACCTGTCAAAGTTGCTGACCACGTGAAAGTCCCGGCTGAACTGGCTTTGCATGAGCGACTTTAGCTCTGGGTAAAGCGTGGAAGGGTCTTCCTTTGCCAGCCGAGTTGCAACATGATCTCCGCCAAGCATCCAGCTGCACAGTTCAAAAGTCATCTGGCGGACGGCGTTCTCGTCAACGATCCCAAGGCTGTGCAGGTACTCGTGGGCAAGCACCATGAACAGGTACGAGTTGTATTCCTCCTCCGAGCCAGTTATCTTTTTCACTGCGGCCAGCAGGTAGCTGTTTACCACTATGGCGTTTGAGCCAAGCATGTGGTAGGCCCCGAGGTTGCTGGGCATCATCTGCAATATCAGGTTGAGGCCGGCCCTGTGCATCCCGAACTTTTGAAGTACGGCTGACTTTACGAGTTCGAACGCCTCGTTAAAGTCCTTTAGCTTTGCTACCTTTGCGCGGAATTGCTTCTGCAGCTCTGTGGGCAACGCGTCTAATGCACGGTTCGAATGTATAAAGGATATCGGATCTTCGCAATCTTTTTTACTGCCACGCCCCGGCTTTAGTGGCGTGGGAGCGACCAAGCAGATCGACCTGCGCAACATCATTGGCAATTATCCCAATTTTCCAAAGGACGGTATTTTGTTCCGCGACGTGAACCCCGTCTTTCGCGACATTAACGCGCTGAATTACATTGCTGAAGAGTTCTATCGCACGTTCGGGAGGGCAAAGGTAGACGCAGTTGCAGGAATTGAATCAAGGGGTTTTGTCGTGGCCACCGCGCTTGCCATGAAATTCGGGACAGGAATGATAATGATCCGCAAAGCTGGCAAGCTCCCCGGCAAGACGCTAAAGAAATCATATGACATAGAGTATGGGAGCGCGGTGATGGAGCTCCAGAACGACGCCATAGTGAAGGGGCAGAACGTGCTTGTGGCTGATGATCTCATTGCTACTGGAGGCACGGCGATAGCCGCCTCGCAGCTCATAGAACAAGTCGGAGGCAGGGTGGCAGGATTTGCCTTTGTCATCGAACTTGGAGGACTAAAGGGCGCAGACAGGCTGCGCAAGCTAGGTTACGAGGTACAGTCGCTGGTGGTATACGATTGACCCAGAGCGCGGACGTTGCGATCATTGGTGGAACAGGAGTCTATGATCCGGGGCTCTTTAGTGACAAACGGGAAGTCAAGGTGCACACGCCCTACGGCGAGCCGTCAGACCTGGTGACATTAGGCGAATATTCCGGCGTTCGCGTCGCGTTCATCCCGCGCCATGGAAGGGGCCACAGGATCCCGCCTCACATGATAAACAGCCGCGCAAACATATGGGCGCTCAGGCAGCTTGGTGTCAAGCGAATAATCGCGCCCTCGGCCGTTGGCAGCCTGCGGGAGGAGCTCAGGCCCGGCGACATCGCGATTCCAGATCAGTTCATCGACTTTACCAAGAAAAGAGAATATACTTTCTACGACGGCGGACAGGTCTGCCATGTTTCTGTCGCAGACCCGTTCTGCCCCGAGCTGCGCCAGATCGCTACAGAAAGAATAAGGAACCTGGACTTGGCTCTCCACGACAGGGCAACCTACATTTGCATTGAAGGCCCGCGATTTTCCACAAGGGCAGAGTCAAAGTTCTACCGCGATGCCATGAAGGGCGAGATCATTGGAATGACGTTGGTCCCGGAGGTGACGCTGGCCAGGGAGGCCGAGATCTGCTACCTGTCGGTTGCAACGGTTACTGACTACGACGTGTGGGCCGACCAGCCTGTCAGTTCTTCAGAAATAATTGAGACGCTTGCCAAGAATGTCGAGAAAACAAGAAAGCTGATAGCGGACCTCATTCCCGCAATACCTGAAGCAAGAGCGAAATGCTCATGCGGGACCGCGCTTAAAGGCGCTCTTTTATGACGGCGGCCTTATCCCTTCTGGAAGCACAACGTCGCCCTCTATGAGCTTGCGCTGTATCGTCAGCTGCAGCTGCTCGGGGTCAACTCCCATTTTCGCTACCTTGTCAAGCGTGCTCTTTGCTATCTTGACGCTCGCATTGTGGCCCCCTATCCTGCCAAACGCGATTGCAGAAAACCTGAACTCTTGGCCCTGCAGGACGAAATAGCCAGAAAGCTTGCTTGCTATCTCACTTCCCTTTGCGCTTTTCACAAACACCGTGACGGGAACGCTGCCGTCGCCATCATCGCGCATCATTTCTTTGGCTCGACTCCCACTTCGACATTGCGGTTAACGTTTTCCTCGACCAGAAAGCTCCACCATTCAGGGTCCTTTACCTGAAAATCTTTGACCTCAACTTCAATCGCCTTGTCGTCCGCGTCAGTAAACTTGAAAGGTCCATTCTGTATCAGCTTCACGAGCCGCCATCGGAGGTGTCCTTTTCTATTTCTGCTGACAGCCACTGCCCATTTCTTGTCCTTGTCTATTCTTGGCATCCCGATATAGTCCACAATCTCTAATATGCCCAGCCGCTTTTCTTCGCAGAACAGCTCTTTTGTCAAAAGGCTACGCCAGATGTCCACCGACCCGACCGTTCTGCTGTTCTCATTGACGTTTATCACGCCAAAGTAGACTACCTTGTCCCCTCCGGTCGGATCCGAAGTCGTCATACGCCGCTCATGCTGCGGAGCGCCTATTTAGCCCTTGCATCATCGTACGGCCGCTCGAGCAGGATCCCTATGTTGTCTACTTTCAGGTTTTTCTTGAAGGGAATTCCGTCCTCCTCGCAGCGTCTCCTGTAGCGGTTGGTTATCGCAAACCTTGGATGCAGGGACTCGAATTCTGTTTTCGTGATGTCAATTACCATTCCTCGGCCTACAAGCGATCTTGCGGCAGTCAGCGCCCGCTGCTCGTCATCCCAGCCTAGCGCGGCAGAAATTCTTGCTGGGTCCATCTTGCCTTTCTTCACGATAATGATAAAGACCTCTGCCTCGTCCTGGCTTATCTTTAGCTCTGAAATGATGGCCTGATCGACGTTGGACAGGTTGACTGCCATTGCTACTTTACTTCAAGTGATTTCAGGATGTCTTCGGTATGCTGCTCGTCCTTTACCTCATCTGCCAGTATCGTGGTCGCAAGGTTGTATGTTACAAAGTCTCCAAGTTCCAGGGCCTTCTTTGCAAGGCTGTTGTAATTTTCTACCGCCTTGCCTTCAAATTCGAGCGCGCGGTCGAGCGCAGCCCGCAGGGTAAGGTGTTTCGCAGGGTCAAGCGGGCCAATGGTGCTGTACTGCTTCCACTCTCCGGGATCACTCGGAGCCCTATCGCCTAGTTCTGAAATTCTGTTTGCGAGAAGTTCTCCATGCATGAGCTCTCCTGTTGCCTGCGTCTTTAGCGCCGCGGCATAAGTGACGAGACCGATGCCCTCCATGTTGATTCCTACGTACCAGAAATAATGGAATATCCTCATTTCGTCGCAGTATGCTTTTTTCATTGCTTCTATTATTGCTGACGCGTTCTTGCCAAGCAGCCTTTTTTCTGTTCTGCCCATATGGAGAAAATGACGCAGTCAGCTATTTAATTTGTCCTAGAACTGGACCAGGTTTCTGTACTTTATGTAGCGCTCTTCGACGTCTTGCTTTGTTATTCCGAACAACCGCCTGACGCCAAAATCCTCTACCGCAAAAGACCCCATGACGTTTCCGTATATGACAGCCTCTTTCGTTGTAGAGAAATCTGCCCGAGACCTGCGGGCAATGTGGCCAAGAAATCCTCCAGCAAATGCATCTCCGGCTCCGGTGGGATCAACTATTTCGTCGAGAAAAAATGCGGCTGCTGGAAATATCAGCCCGTCGCTCGTGAACAGGATGGCACCGTTCTCGCCTTTCTTTATTATTACAAACTTTGATCCCCACGAAATTATTTTCCTGGCGCATTTTGCGAGGTTCGCCTCCTTGCAGAGAAGCCTCGCCTCATTGTCATTTATCACAACGCCGTCGGCCCTGCCTATCATTCTCACCACGTCGTCCCTTGCTCCATGAATCCAGAACTCTATGGTATCGCACACCACCAGCTTGGGACTGTCGAAATGCTGAAGGATCTTTATGTTCTGTTTTGGATCGTTGTTTGCAAGATAGACATATTCTGATTTGGCGTACTCCTCTGGAATCACGGGATCAAAGCCGGCTACGACTCCAAGCTCTGTCTTGTTAGTTGTCCTGTTTGAAAGGTCGTAATCAAATGAAGAGTCGTAGTGAAATGTCCTTCCGCCCTCTACAGTCACTATGCCCCGGGTGTCAAGCCCCCTTGAGCTGAGCGCGGCAAGATGCTCCGGCGGCATGTCAGAACCCACCACGCCGACGATCGAGGTCTTGGCAAAAACATTTGCTGAAACAGCAGCAAAGGTCGCTGCGCCACCAAGTATTCTTGTTTCGGTGCGAAATGGCGTGCGAGTTGTGTCGAGTGCCACTGTGCCAAAGACGGTGAGCAACGGCAAGGCAGCGACGATTCGTAAATAAATGTGCTTGCGGACAGATACTGTTGCGCCTTTCGTGACGAGGCACCAACCTTCGGACAATCCACTTTGCTAGCGCGAATGCAGCAAGCGAATTATTCTGCAGAAGAACAAGCCTGCAACGGGCTCTATTGTTGAAAAAAGCAATCGGCTGAAACAATCATGAGCATCTATCTCATCAAAGGTAGGTCTACAAACTAGTCTTCTGAATAGAAACATCCAAAGCTGCAGTTGGAAAATCCGATTCGAAAATATCGTTGGTTGTCCCTTTTCCGAGATTGTTAAGCTGCTCGACTGTTATTTTAGGAGAATCGCTCATTTTTTGATAGACTTTAACCATGGGCTTCAAGATTCCAACTGGGATATGAATGCTCTTTGATTTCTTCTTGAGAACCCTGCATGCCAAGTCTATGAATAGCGCAAGGGTGACTGGCTTGCCAGCTATGACACGCGTCTTGTTGAATAGCTCTGAATTCATTATCGTGTGCTCTATTGCTTCAACAACATCATCCACATGGGTGGGCTGGATCACCTGCTTGCCATCCCCCGGTATAGGAATGGTCTTTCCATTCTGAACTAACTCTATGAGCTTGGTAAGGTTAGTCGTGTCGCCTGCACCGAATACCGGACCAATTCTGAGAATTGTGAAATTAGTTTCGCTTTCTCTCATCACCTGCTCACACTCTTTCTTACTCTCTGAATAGGCGTCCAGCGGATTGGAAGCTAGAGTGGAGCTAGCAAAAATGAACTGCTTCACATCTCTGGAGCATTCCAGCAGGTTTCTTGTACCCTGAACATTAGTTGCAATAATGCTATCCCTACTCTCATAGTGTGCCTTGAGTGCTGCAAGATGAATCACGATATCAGCGCCTTTGGTCGCTTCACTTAGACGGTCTCTATCCAGTATGTCGCATTTCATGATTTTCACGTTTCTGCCTTCAATATCCGAGGTGTCTCTCAGTCCTCTTGCCAGGGCCAATATTTGGTAATCCTCGTGTGTTCTGAGCTTCCTAACAAGATTGGAGCCGATAAAGCCGGTCGCGCCTGTCACAAGAATATTTAGCAAGCCACCACTCCCATCATGCGTCTTGATATCCAGCCCCAGCGCAAATAGTACTGCCTGAACGCTGATTCTTTGAGGTGCAGCAATTCTTCCGGCGTGTAATGGTCGGATCCCAATACTGACGAGTATGCATTGTATTTCTCCCAGTCCTCACTCAAGATGTCTTTCTTGACCAGCTCGTACATCTTTGTCCCGGGGTATGGCGTAGCGATCGTGAATTGCGCGAGACTTGTGTTTAGATGCTTGGCATATTCGATTGTCTGATTAATTGATTTCTTGTCCGAACCCGGAATGCCAAGCACATAGAAGGCTCCAACTTTAACGCCGTGATCTTCGCAGTAGTTTATTATTCGCTCCTGCATTTGATGCGTGGGAGGCTTGCGATTCATTTTCTGCAAAAGATCCACGTCATATCCTTCCACACCAATCTCAATGCCTCTTAGTCCTGCTTCGTGCATGATGTCTATCAGTGGCTCATCTAGCCTATCGACGCGAGTCTCGCAATCCCACTCTATGTCCAAACGCCTTCTAATTATTTCCTCGCAAATCTGCCTCGCCCTATTAACATCTACAGTAAACATTGCGTCCCTGAAAGTTATGCTCCTTATTCCATAATTGTTCACAAGATACTCCATCTCGTCCACAACGTTTTTTGGAGACCTTTTGCGCCAGAGGGAAGTTTGGACAACCATGTAGGGACAGTAGTGGCAGTCGTAGGGGCAGCCCCTGCTCGACAGAATCGTGATGAATGGCTTTTTCTTCAACAGCGGAAAGTAGGAGTATTCTCTTATCGGATGATCGTCCCATCTTGGAAACGGAAGTGCGTCAAGATCTGTCAATAGGCTACTTGTGATTACACCCTTCGGCTCCACAAGACCGCGAGACAGCCTAATGGTTGCCTCTTCAGGTTCGCCGGCAATCACAAAATCACCTGCGCTAAGAAAAATATCTGGTCTTACTGTAGCAAAGGCGCCAATGAATCCCACCTTTGCTTCGGTAGACGACTTGATCTGCCGGGCCAGCTTGATTTCATTCTTGTAATCGACTATGGATGACATTATGATCACGATGTCATTGCCGCCGTCGGGAATTCTATCATAGAACGTTACATCATGTCCTGCCCTGGCTAGAATGGAGGACATGTATGCGATGAATATGGCTGGCGTTCTAATTCCATGCCTCTTTATCTTGTTCGCAATGGAACCAAAAAGGCCACTGCCCACATCCGTTGCAGTACCGAAACTCCCCGCTTGATCCTTGTTGACGGCGAGCCTTTCTCCTCTAGTTTCTACTAGAGCGACACGCATGTTGGCCGTATGTGATCCGCATGATAAATCATAGCAGGGTAGACCGACCAGGTTGGTACTATCGCCGTAAACCATAAGGCAAAAGAGTCCATTCGCCTCTCCGAAAATCATACTTTATGAGACATCTGCAGGTTCGTGCTGCACTCATAACCGCGCTTCTCATGATCACAATTGGCGCCCCGAGAATAACAGAATCGGATCCGGGCCATGTCTACTATAGCGGAGATTGGCAGTCCATTCCTGCAACTCCCGGGGCCATAAGGAGCAGTGCGATGGCGTACTCGCCTGACGATGACAAGATTTTGCTTTTCGGTGGAAGAGATTCATCAGGTCTCCTAGTGGACGACCTGTGGATATACGATATCAAGACAGGCAAGTGGTCCGAGAAAACTGGCTGGAATTGTACTCCTTCTTGCCCAAAGCCACGCTCGGTGCATTCTATGGTCTATGACGATTTTAGCAACAAGTTTGTCGTGTTTGGAGGATATCTCATTTCGGGCCATAGGTTCGAGACCAACGAAACATGGACCTATGACCTTGCTACCAATACATGGAAAAAACTGAGTTTTGGCTCTCAACCCCTGCCCGGCGCGCGCCACTGGGGCTCTCTTGAATATAACCCGGATGAGCACGCCATATACCTCTTTGGTGGGCACTTTAACAAAGGTCCATGCCCCGGGGACACGATGTACAATGACGTTTGGAAACTCACCATCGCAGGGACACCCAAATGGCAAAACATGAATCCTAAAGCCGATCCTGTGCATGGCAAGCCCGCGCCAAGGCAGTCGGACTGGATCTACAATACACTTGAAAACAAGTTTTACATTTTCGGCGGAAAGCAAGAGTTGGGACCTCCAGGGACAAAATGCAATCCAAATGCAGCACCCATTGAATCGTTCTTTAATGATATCTGGAAGTATGATTCGACTGCAAACCAATGGTCCAGGGTTCAAGGAGCCCAGACAGATTACACACATTTTCCTCATGAAAGGCGGGCAGACATGGTCTATGATGACTTGAACAATAGATTCATTATCTTTCGTGGATTGCCTCCCGGAACTCCACTGTATGACAAGGATACCTGGTTCTATGATTTCGATGACAGGAAATGGTCCACTTTGCAGGACGTGAACAGCAGGGTACCACCAATAGGATGGAAACTGGCTGCCGCGTGGGATGATACGCGAAGTATCATGTATGTCTACGGAGCCACCGATGACCAGCGCGGCCAATTCTGGAAACTGACAGTCGCCCCAGGGAAGACAAGCGTGAATTGTTTCGATAAACAGCCATTCATCTTTGGCACAAACAGCAACGACCAGCTTGATGGGAAGGATGGCCAGGATGTAATGTTCGGTCTCGATGGGAGCGATACGATTAGGGGAGCGAAAGGGAATGATTTCATTTGCGGTCATTTAGGAAATGACATCATGCATGGAGACGACGGCAATGACATGTTGTACGGTTTTGATGGAAATGATCAGATGCATGGAAACGCTGGAAACGACCGACTAATAGCCGGGTCTGGCGCCGACACGTTGTATGGAGAGGGTGGGGCCGATTTTTTTGACTGCGGAGCAGGAATCGATACCATCATAGACTTCAAGTCCGCTGAAGGCGATACAAAGACTCCCGCCTGCGAAAACTTTTAGGTCACAGCTTCAGACAGCAAAAGCAGGCCATTAGCGCGTCGAGCTATCGCAAGAGTTAACAGTGTCTTGCGGACATCATCATTAAATAAACGACAGCGGGATCTTTAGTCAATTGAGATTAGTCGTCGCGATAACCGGTGCTTCCGGAGTTATCTATGGAATAAGGCTGCTTGAGGCTCTGCAAAAGCAAAAGATCGAGACGCACCTTATTCTGACGGCGTGGGGAGCCCGGAATATCGAGATTGAAACTGACAAGACGGCCGAAAATGTCAGGTCGCTTGCCACAAAGGTGTACGAAGACGACAACTTGGCAGCCGCAGTTTCAAGCGGCTCGTTCCGGATCAACGGCATGGCGGTGGTCCCGTGCAGCATGAAAACCCTGGCAAGCATTGCGAATGGGTTTGACGACAGCCTGGTCTCAAGGGCTGCTGGTGTGTGCATCAAGGAACAGCGCAAGCTGGTGCTGGTGCCAAGAGAGACTCCGCTGTCCAGTATTCACCTCGAAAATATGGCCAAGCTAGCAGAAGTTGGAGCAGTGATCCTGCCGGCCATGCCGGGATTTTACCACAGGCCAAAGACTGTACAAGACATGGTGGATCACGTCGTGGGCAAGGTGCTCGACCAGTTTGGGATCGATAACGACCTCTTCAAGCGCTGGGCAGGCGGCTAGCCCCGGCGCGATGGTGTGCAAACAAGATTCACGTATAAGGATTTATAATATTGCAGCATTAGTTATACTCGGAAATGCCATCCGGGGATGACGCGGTATAGCCCGATACAAGAAGAAATACGCGAATAAATCCGTGGATTTCGTGGTGCCCCTTCTCGCGCTCCTGTTCATTGGCATTCTTTTCGTCCTGTTCGCCCGCTCTCAGGGTGGGATAGGCTTTCTCTTTCTTGCGGCTGCTGCTGGGCTAATGATTTACTGGATAAGGGAAATCCGGATTATGTCGAGGTCGGAGGAGCAGGGGCTGGTAATGGCAAGGGATACGGATCAGAAGGACTGGGTGTACGACCTGATAACGAACAGCAATGACGAGGTAGTGTTCGTCGCAGAAGTGCCCGGCCCCGAGAACCAGATAAACGTAAAGCTCGCTGACGGCCTGCTTCGCATCAAGGGAGGGCAGAATTTCACGAGAGATGTCCCGATGGAGCTCACGCATGGTATGGGCATATCTGACCACAAGTACAGGAACGGCGTGCTGACGGTCAGGATCAAAAAGATGTAGGGTCGTCCTTTTTCTCGTAGTTGTCTTCCCAGAGCCGCATCTTGTCCAGCTTTTCCCTCCTTTTGGCACCCTGGAGCATCGTGTAGACGCTCTTGTGCATGCTCCCCCTTGCCAGCATCGCTATCGCGTCGGTCGCGAGCTTTACCTGAGGATATTTTCCGATAAAGGCCACCGTGTGGCCGTAGACAGAAACGTGTGAACCGGAGAGTTCTTCTATCATCCTGCGCGCCTTGCCGCCTTCGCCAATTATCCGGCCCTTGATCCTTTCAAGCGCGCTTGGCGACTTGCCTGCATAGTCGTGCAGGTCCATCTGCTGGAAAATGATCTCGTCTCCCTCCAAAAGATAGCAGGCGCGTTCTGGCGAAAAACCCCGAGAGATGGCAGTTATGACCTCTACTGCCCGAAACGCCTCCATCTGGTCCGCCGGCTTGGTCCCCGAGATCGTGGCGTCGCCGGTCTCGCTGTCAATGGCTATTTCAACGCCGCACCTCTTCTCGATCTGCAGTTTTACCTTTCCGCGCTTGCCTATCAACGCCCCTATCCTTTCTCGTGGGATTTTTATCGAATGCTGGAAGCTCATTTTGACGCGCCTGTTATTTTCTCTATCAAGCGCGAAGCGTCAATGACTCTGATGCCCCGCTTTTCAAAGAACCTGTTTACATTCTGTATATCGCGGACTAAAAATCGTTTGGAATTGGGCTGCTTTATGTCGACCGCGGATCCAAAGTCAAAGAACACTATCCCCCCTTCCGCCCTAAAGATGTTGTATTCTGACAGGTCTGCATGGACAAGGTTCGCTTTCCTGTACAGAAGCGATAGCTGCTCGATCACCTGTTCATAGTCTTCTGCCGTGACTTCGGTATTGACGAGCTGCTGCGCGGCATTGTCTTCCCTGTCGCCAACAAACTCCATGACAAGCACATTCTTTTTCACGGCTATCGGAGCTGGAACCCGCACCCCGGCTTTGTGCGCGACCTGCATGTTCTTGAATTCCTTTCTGGCCCACGCAGCTATCAGGCTGCGGCTGCCTTTCTTTATGTCGGAAAACCGGGGATCGCCGGCGATGTATTGCAGGCGTTTCTTGAACTCGGCACTCACCGTGAGATATATCTTTAGGATTAGAAGCGACCCCGACGGGGAAGTCGCGATGTAGACTTTGGATTCTTTGCCCGCTGCCAGCGAGCCCCTGATCCCGCCAATGACGCCGTCGCTCCTGAGACGGTTTATCGTCATCAGTGTCGGCACATCAAATACGTTATCAAAGACTTGGTAATCCTCCGACCTCTTTACGAGGAACCTGCTTTCGCGCTCCCGCTTTGACAGCCGCCTGTCGGCTCTTTCGACGGCCTTGCCCTTCTCCTCGGGCAGCTCGGGTTCATAGTCCTGCAATAGCAGAACCTCTGTCTTGCTTCGTATTTCTATATTTGGCTGCCCCAGGATTTCAATGCTGGAACTTGTAAATCATCAAGAACGGAACGCCCGAGATCCTCCTTATGCTGACCTCTTTGGCCATCTTTAGTTGGATAGCGTGATTCACTATCCTGCTGCCGACAAGGTTGGCAATGTCGCATTTCTTCAAGAGCTCCTGTGCATGGACCAGTTCCATCACCTGCTGCTGGTAATACTCCGGGGAAAGATCGACCACAAGGCCGTCCTGCTCGAGCTTTGTCCCGATAAGATCTAGGTCGCAAATGTCAACCATGACGGCACCCTGATATCGAGTCGTTCTTACCGCGTATTGATCCAAGGGTATCATTTCACTGCGTGCAGAGTGTTATGAGGATTGCTATTTTAGCCATAAGTCTCTATCTTTATGTCAAACGATCCGTCCTTTCTCTTGTTGCGGTTGGTCACAAAGCCCATAGGCGTCAGGATCGAGACCACCGCATCTATTGTCCCCTGGTAGCCGCATATATGGAAAATTGAATTTTCCGGCGTGACCTTTTGACCTATCGTTTTTTCCAGCTGCGAGCTCCCGTCCCCACCTGCGAGCAGAGTCTCTACCCTGCCTCTGCTTCCCTGCCAGCCCCTGGAGAGTTCATGGTCTGGCCGGCTCACCGTCGAAAGGTACTTGAAATTACCATTTTCCGTAGCGATTTTTTCCAAGAGGTCTCGGTAGCCTAGCTCCTGAGCATATTTCGCTCCGTGAAGCAGCACGACCTGCCTGTCTGACCCGATGTTCTTCAGGTGCAGGGCATAGCTGATAAACGGGGCAACGCCGGTTCCAGACGCTACGAGCACCAGTCTGCGGTTATCCGGAGTACCGTCTGATTTCCTGTCTTCGATCGTAAAGACGCCGGCGGGCTTGCGCCAGTACAGGTCATCGCCCTCTTTCATGCCAAAGAGAGCGCTTGTAAATTTCCCCATCACCGGCTCCATTGCCCACTTGATGTAGAACTCAAAGTAGCGTTTTTCTTCTGGAGGCGAAGCTAAGGAGTAAGCGCGGTAAGTCACCCTGTTCTCGCCGGAAAACTGCAGGCCAAGGGCCACGAATTGCCCTGCCTTGAAATCTGGCACCGGAGAACTGTTAGCTGGCTGCATTCTCAATATGGCAAGATCTTTTGTCAGGTGCTCTCTGTACGTAATTCTTCCAATGTTTGGCGGCGCCTGCCCGGTCGAACTCAATTACTGCTTTTGAAAAAGGCTGGCTATATCTAGCTATTTATGTAGGCTTTGAAAAAGCAATGACAGCTTGGCGAGCAGGAAGGGCATAGCCATCACGGTCGCAATAGTGGCTGCGATAGTTGGGGCCAGTTTCCTGATCTGGTTCATTCCCCAGAGCAATCCGGGCAGCCTGATAACTCCGAGGTCCGACTTGGAGATCATTTCTGATGTCTATGCGAGGCATAACGACTTGGCAGACGATATCGAATCAAAAGTCAGCCTGTGGAGGCAGGGCAACCTGACATCTGAAGAAATTCTCGGCCAGATCACGCAGGCCCGGCCGCGAGTCTTGGAAATGGAGAAGCAAATCCAGGATGCGAACCCGGCCCAGGAATGGCAGCAGAGTTTTGACCTTTACGAGCTGGCACTGGGCGTCTTTTCCGAATATCTTGACGCGGCCGAAGCAATGGTGAAGAGCGGCGACACAGCCGGATCTGATGATACCGGGGAACTGAGGGCAGAGTGGCGAGGCTATGTTGACCAGTCCGTGCAGGCAATGCCTGCCTCGCAGTAATCATTTCAGCGTCTGCAGGATTTGATCTAATCGAGCATCAGTCTTGAATGCGCCGGGATTAAGGGAAGCTCTTGACGCTGCATATCCGGCCGCCGCCAGCTTGTCGATTATTCTCTGGACCGAGTGCGGGTTTGTCTTCATCCTTGCCGATATTTCGTCTGCCCTAAAATAGTACGGTATATCGCTCCGCTCTTCCGCGGCCACATCCAGCAATTTCTTGCTCTGCCTGTCCGGATCCTGCTCGAGCATCCGCCCGACAAAATTCCTGTCATGAAGCGCTCCCGTCCACAGCTGCCCTCCAACACTCATGGTAGCACCGCAAAGATCACATTTCCTTATGCTATATTCCATAGCCTTTATCCTGTGGCCGCATTTGAAGCAATGCATCACGTAGCCAATGCTGTCGTAGACATCATTTGCCCCGCTGCTGCTGACCTCCAAGGTAGCATACACCCGCAGGTAGTGCATTGCTGCATGGACGAAAATGGGCCGGATTGCAAGCTCTAGTCTTGATGCGGTCAGTGCCAGTAGTGATATCAAGAGCCGGATCGCTGTTTCGTTGCCATAGCTGTTGTTCAGGGGCCGCCCATAGTACCGGCGCAGGCACACCTCGGGGTAGATGCCGCATAGGACCGCCGTGTCAGTGGCCGTTATCGACATCAGTCCGCCATCAGTCGCTGCGCGAAGCACGCAGTCAATATGCCTTGCCGGCGTGCCGAACGGGTCCAGGTCTACTATTCCAAAGCGCTCCTCTTCCTGATCGCCCTTCAGGAGGAACCGGCAAGCCTCGCTGACTGAAAAGTAGCATCTGTCGGTGACTGAATTTATCTGCGCCGCTTCTTTGGCGGCCTGTATCGCTGTCGCGTTGATGTCGTTGCAGTAGACTTGTCCTATCTCCGGCACTTCGGCTGCCACGCGGAGGGCCCTGGCACCGACTCCTCCGAGCGGATCTGCAAACGTTTTGCTTGGAAGCGATGGAGCATACGCTTTGTAAGCAAGTACTGAAAGGTCCCGGTTCTGCTTTGCGGCAGGGTTAAAGAAGGCAGGAGTCTTTGAAGGCACCTTGTCGGTAAGCGATGATTTTGGAACCAGAAGGGTGGTTTTTCCTTCCACTGTTCTGACAAAGCCATCTGCTGCCAACTAAAAAAACAACATTGCCGCTCTATTTATGTCACAAGTACCCGCGCAACCGATAATAGAGACCGCACAGACGGTCATATCAGCTTGAGAAGGAGCGGCATCATGATAGGAGGAGTTGACGAAGCCGGCCGCGGATCCATCATTGGACCTCTTGTCGTAGCAGGAGTCAGCGTAAGGGAATCAAAAATCGCGGATCTCAGGCACATTGGGATAAGGGACTCAAAGGCCCTGACCCGCAAAGCAAGGGCAAGGCTTTTTGAAGAGATAATCAGGATGGCCGACTCGGTCTGCGTCCACAAGGTGGGTCCTGTTGAAGTTGACGGCAGCGTGAGCGTCAGGGGCCTCAACAAGCTGGAAGCAAGAGTGATGGCTGCTGTGATTGACGGCATGGAAGCAGACGAGATCTATGTTGACTCTTGCGACGTCAACCCGGCAAGGTACAAGGACTCTATGCAGCAGCACCTTGTGACAAAGCCTCGGAAGCTCCATTCGATGCATCATGCCGATTCTTCAAATATAGTCGTGTCAGCGGCATCAATCGTTGCAAAGATAACCAGGGACAGGGAGATCCAGGAAATACGGAACATGTATGGCCGGGGAATCGGAAGCGGCTACCCCTCAGACGAAAAGACGATGCGCTTTATCAAAAGATGGGTTGCAAAGAACGGGCAGGCCCCCGAGTTTGCAAGAAAGTCCTGGAAGCCGCTGAGAATCATGCTCGAACAGGCTGGCCAGCGCAGGCTCTAGGCCCCGTATTTGCAGCATATCATTCCGTGGTCCTTGTCAAAAGGCTCCAGGTTGATTATCTGGTCTATCAGAAATCCGTTCTTCTCCAGCCTTGCCGCTTCCTGAACCACTACCGCCTTTGGGTCCATGGTGACGTCTATGCTTCTCGTCTTGACTACGAGCAGCATGACGCCGCCCTTTTTCAGATAGGCGGCACAGTTGGCTATTGCAATATCTGTCTGGTCTGGCTGCGCTATGTCGCAGTATACAACATCCACCTTGCCAAAGACAGAAAAATAGGACTGCGGCCTTCTTGCATCCTCTATTATGGGCATGACGTTTTTGCGCTTTGACGCGACGTTTTCGATGAGCTCCCTTGCCACCCGCGTCGCCGGCTCGACTGCAAAGACAATTCCTCCCGGGCCGACGATGTCAGAGACGTGGCTGACTGTCGTTCCGGTGGACGCGCCAAGGTAGAGCACCTTGCTTCCGTTCCGAATCGGCATGTTCTTCATCCCCTTTTTCAGCGAGGCGGCCAGCTTGCTCCTGAACGGATCCCAGATGCGGTACTCTTCGCCGCCCTGCTTCACCAGCTTTTCCCCGTAGACGTTGTTTCCCTTCACGAGGTTGAGCGTCGCAGCGTTCTTTTCGCCGTTTAGCGAAATCCACCTAATAGCGTCGCTTTCCAAAACGTTTCTTCCTTCCGTCCTTCTTGCGCCTGTCGCGCCTGTCTCTTCCAGGAGGAGCCTGGCGCTGGACGTGCTCGTGGTATTTCCTGTCCCGCTCTTTCTCCGGCACCGGCTCTTTGTATTTCTCCCTTATTTCGCTGATCCGGGTATTCAGTTTGTCAGAAATTGTGGCGTCCTTGCCGGCGTGCCTGTAGTAGTCTATTCTTGCGGCTATCGCCACCTTTGAAGCGACTGCCCTTGCAATCTTGCCCCGCTGCCACTTTGGCGCGGAATGAATGAGGGGATGCTGGAAAAGGAGCCCGTGCTTTGGCGGCCTTGCGCCGGTTTTCAGCGCACGAAACAGCGCCTTCTCGGCGCCAAGGACCTGTATCGTGCTGGCTGGAAGGGTGGCAAGCCTTGCCAGACTGCCTGCCTTGGCTATTATCCTCGCCCCCACGGCCGCCGTAAGCATTTCTTTCACATTTGGAGCGACTGCTTCCATCGCGACTTCGATGTGATCGGAAAGCACCCTCCTCAGGTCTGACTGCGAAATTACCTGGTCGGCCAGCCTCTTTACAATAGCCAGGTTCTCAGGAGTCATGTCGCCTCCCTTGCTTCGCTTTGCAGCGTCGAGCATTATCTCGACTTTCTTGTCCTGCATCCCAGAATTCTGCAGTATCTCTGCTGTGATATTTCCGCGAAGCCCTGCCCTGCTCACTATCTCGGCGTAAGCTACAAGACTCTGCAACAAGTTATCGAGTTCCGGGAAGTGCAGCCCGTACCACTCCCTCAGCCTCGCGCCTATGGTATTGATTATCTTGTCCAATTCGTCCAGCGCGTTTATCGATTGGATTATGTGCAAGTCGAGTTTTTCAGAGGCTTCCTTCACCCTTGACGACGAAAGGTTTATCGCGAAATCGCGTAGAAACTGCATTGCTTCCTGCTCGTTGTCCGCAAAGCCGGACTTTACGATGAACGTCGGCTTGGTGCTCTGGATCCACTGCTGCTGGTCCTCGGGCATCAACTGGCTGTTCAACCCTGACTGCCGCAGCACCGCGGCAACGCTTGCGTCGTTTGAAGTTACCGGGTCGAACGGGCGCAGTTTTTCAATGAACTGCTTGATTTCGTCTGGGGTCGCGCCGGTCTTTAGCAGCCTGTACGATCTGATGGCATTCTCGAACTTTTTAGACGCCACGAGGCTGCCGGCCTGATCAAAAGCTGCTATGCCAAGCTCCGTGAGAACTACAGAACAAGTGTTATTTGCCATTCTTCACAAGTCCTACAAACGGGGGCAATTAAAAAGTAAGCGCTAGCCAAATATGTGCGGGCAAATCATGTGTATTTTCGATGGGCCTGACTGGCGCCGACAGAAAAGAGCTTGAATCACTCATCAAGGCTGCTGCGCGGGATCCGGAACTATCTGTTGAGCTTGCGCGCAAGATGATGCCCAGCCAGGGCAATATCGAGGATTTTGCGTACGGGCTTGTCTCCGGCATGGTGATAGGCAACTTTACTTTGCATTTCGAGTACAGGAACGGACGGGCATTGGACAGGGACGAATTGGCAGATCTTTTTTCCGTGGTGATGACAAGGATGCCCAAGCTGCGAATGTCGATAGTGAAGCACCTTGCACTGCGATGATTGAATGAACGGCATGATTTAAATGCCCTATTCAGTTAAATTTCAAGAAAATTGTTGGACAAAAAGTCCAGGCTGCCGGTCGCCCTCAAGGACGTTGTGATCGTGGTCGCCGGCGTGGGAATAGTCTGGGCTGCGCTTTGGATCGCATTTGGCACCCAGAATCCCTTTTACGTCGTCTCCAGCGGTAGCATGGAGCCGGTGCTCAAGGTCAACGACGTCCTCATAGTTCGCGACGGCGGCTCCTTTGACAGCCTAAAGGTCGGCGACATTATCGTGTTCAACAGGCCCGAAGGAGGCGACAGGGTCATAGTGCACCGCATTATCGAGATACTGCAAGGAAATGATGGCGACAGGATTATCCGCACAAAGGGAGACGCCAACCCATCTTCTATTCCAGGCACAGACTTT
>DATBMW010000069.1:0-12459 GCA_036554645.1 Nitrososphaera sp. | reverse complement strand
CTTTGATGCCAAGAGCGGAGTTCTTTGCTCGAAATGTGAAGCAAGGCTCGGTTCTGCCGCAATAAGCCAGGACGATGTCGACGCTTCAATCAAGTTGACAAGAATTGCCGATCACAGTCAGGAGGTCAACAAGTTTTCCCTGATACGCGGAGTGCGAGTCGACAGGGATTTCGTCCTGGTGCTGCGAAGTCCCGACGTAAGTGTCGTCAGAGGTAGTTCCCAGATCACCGGCAGGATCGAATCAGAGTTCGGGCAGAAGGTCTGGTTTGTCGAATCTGAAGCATCTGACCGGCGCTTCATCGAAAACCTTTTCCACCCTGCCAAAGTTCTGTCGATTAACCTGGTATGGCTTCCCGACGGAAGCAAGCTCACAAAAGTTGTGATTGCGGATAATCCAAAGTTGCGGCCTGACATAGAAAAAGTTCAAAAGATTGCGAACACCGTCAGGAACATTGAGCTGCTCGTCGAGTTTGAAAGTCGCAAATAAGGGACAATGAGATGGTCAATATCAAGAGGACTCATTATGCCAGCCAGCTGGACGAGAGCCTGGTGGGCACTCGCGTCAGGATAGGAGGCTGGATCGAAGATGTGCGCGATATTGGCAAGCTGGCGTTCGTAACCGTAAGGGACGTCACAGGGGCATGCCAGCTTATCGTAACCGGGGAAAATGTACAGCTGGCCGTGCAAACGTCAAGGCAGAGTGCCATAGTTGTTGCCGGCGTGGTGCAGAAGAGCAAGGCAAAGGATTTTCCGGTGGAGGTAAAGGTAGACGAGTTTACAGTACTGACAAAGGCAGTCAGCCCGCTTCCAATAGATCCCACAGGACGCGTCGAATCTGCTCTTGACAAGAGACTCGATGCACGAGCGCTCGACTTGCGTAATCCCGCCATTGCAGCCATCTTCAAGCTGAGGTCTGCCGGCTTGAAAACAGTAAGGGACAGCCTGCGATCAGAAGGGTTTGTTGAAGTTAGCACGCCCAAAGTCATCGGTAGTGCCAGTGAAGGCGGCGCAAATCTTTTCGGCTTTGACTATTTCAAGCGAAAGGCCTACCTTGCCCAGAGTCCGCAGCTGTACAAGGAGCAGCTGACACTTGGTCTTGACAGAGTCTTTGAGATCGGACCGTATTTCCGCGCTGAAAATTCTCACACAGTAAGACACCTCACCGAGTTCACCAGCATAGACGTAGAAGCTGCTTTTCTGGACTACGAAGACGTAATGGACCTGGTGGAAAGAGTCATTAGAAATGTGATCAAAGATTTCAATCAAAACCACAAGGTGGAATTGGAGCTGGCAGGCGCGAAGGACCAGCCGTCCTACGAAAAGATAGATCGGCTTACCTATGAGCAATGCCTTGATGAACTCGGAAAAGAAGGTGAGAAGCTGCAGTTTGGAGACGATTTGTCAGACGCAGCTCTTCGAAAGCTGGGAGAAATCCACCGGGGTTTTTACTTTATCATGGATTGGCCGCTCAAGCTTAAACCATTTTACATTCACGAAAAGGAGGAGAACCCAAAGTTATCAAAGTCCTTTGATCTCCAGTATGGCTATCTGGAGCTTGTGTCCGGCGGCCGCAGGCTGCACGATCCCGCGAGATTGAGAACAAGACTTGCAGAACAGGGTCTGAATCCTGCGAACTTTGAAGGGCATCTGAAAGCATTCGACTGGGGCATGCCGCCGCATTCAGGCTGGGGTCTGGGATACGACAGGCTGATGATGGTGCTGACGGGCCAGCAGAACGTCCGTGATGTGGTTCTCTATCCGCGCGACACCGACAGGCTCACTCCCTGATCTCTATCCGGACGTTCTGTAGAGTGTCGCCCAGTAGATGAGCCTGGAACCTGTTCTCGGTTGTCGAATAAATAAGCCAAACGACTGGATTCAGCTCCATGAATTTTCTATCGGTGCTGGAAGGAACTGGCTTGCCTGGATGTGAATGAAAAATGCCCATCACCTGCAATCCTTTGCTTTCCGCGCTTTTGTACGCTTTTAGCACTTCATCGGGTGCAATTGTGAAGGAAAAAGCGGATCTTTCAGAATTGTTCATGGGCATCACTTCTGCAACCTCCAGTTCATTTCCGTCGCCAAGCAGGAAAGCGCACGACTCGTTTGGTAGTGCGTTCCTTGCGATGCTGGCGAGCTGGACAAGCTGAGCGTTCGTCAAAACTATTGCAGTCGTCATTTAACTTACGGTTATCATGCCTGTCATGAACGGGTGCAGCAGGCAGTAGTAGTCATACGCTCCCGCGCTATCAAAGACAAATGAAAAGCTCTGGCCTTTGTTTAGGATGCCCGAATCAAATACACCGTCTGGTTTTGGAGCGTTGCTCTCCACAACCCCTGACGTAGCAGTATGCGGCACGGCGTCTTCATTTGTCCAGGTTACCATGCTTCCCACTGTTGTGTCTACAGTGGCTGGAACAAAGAATTCATTGTTGGTTGGAACCGAGGCTCCCACTGGCATCGTAACTGCAGTCACGGTGGCTGCGGTAGGTCCGGGAGAACCGGTCTGGTTGGCTGCAGGCACGGTCTGGTTGCCAGTCGTCTGGCCGGTTGAGTTGGAAGTTACATCGGGTCCCGTTGTCTGACCGCTCTGACCCGCCGCTATCTTTAGCATGGCGACCATGAACGGATGGAGAGTGCAAAAGTATTCGTAATCGCCTTCTGCGATCGTGGCGGTGTTGAGGATGTATGTTGCATTAACCGCGATGATAGAAGAATCAAACAAGTTCTCTGCCCGGCTTGTCACAGTGTGTGGGGCATTGTCTTCATTGAACCACGCGACGCCATCGCCCTTGTTCACTGTAAGTGTTTCGGGAGCGTAATCGGGGTTTCCCTGGGCGGACGCTCCAGCAAGTATCGTTGCGTTGATGATGTTGGTGGGGGCCGTTGGCACAGGCGCTTCAGGTTCCTCCTCTGGAGCCGGCGGCTTTGGGGCGACAAGGCCAAAAGCATAGAATGTGGTTCCTGCCACGAAGGAACCAGCGACAAAAATAATGGCCAGTGCCTTGATGTACGCAACGCCTTTGTATGATGCAAAGGCGAGAACCGAGGCGGGAATCCCGATAATTAACATCAAGCCAATGTATGCAAAGATGCTGGGAACCTGCGCACTGACAGTAACGGCAGCGGCTACTCCAAAAGTGACGAGAAACCCAAGGGTGATGAAAGTGGCAGACTTTGCACGGCCAGTTGACGGAAAGCCGTCCTTGAAGAGACCTGATGCAAGGAAAATCATGCCGATGAACATTGTAAGAAGGGAGACGGCATGCATTCCATCAATGAATGTCTTGGCGATTCCTGACAGAGATATGCCGACACCGACAATTCCTATAGAGGTAAGACCTATGCCCGGGGTCAGGAGATCCCAGTCACTCATTTCTTGATACGGTTATGCTGGGCTGTTTCCGCATACTTAATCGTTTCTAGTTTTCCAGATAGTATGAGATTCAAATGTCAGCCGCGCTTGGAAGCGAGCTGGCAGCTAGAATCGCTGGTTCTCTAGAAATTGCCGCGCTTGATGTTAGATCGCCTCATGGACTTGTAGTTCATCTTGCCCAAAAAGGCGTCCGAAAATCCCTGCACGGGCTCGGTGGAGGCATCAGGACGATCGTAAATCTCGAGCCTGACATGGGCGCCGCTTTGCTTGCAGCGGAAGCACATAGGCTCATCGCTTTCAGAATACATGGTATCACCACACATGACACAAGTCTTCATTGAGGGTCAATCGTTTCTCGCCGGGAAAGTTAATCTCATGTATGTAGTGCTTTCCCATTACATCTTGAGCCCCAAAACAATTCAGCTAGTGTCGAAGAAACGGCTACTGTGATAATGAGCCATTGAAAGAAGATTAGTTCGCCTCCCATGCCGGGTTCATATTAGTTGATTAGTTGTCTTAATACGGAATACCCTTACGGGTTGGCAGGAATGTCTGTTACAGAGCTGTTCGAGGTCAGTGAAGACGACTCGGTCTGGGATGCGTGGCTGACTACGGTAAACCTGCTGGACATGCTCGAACACACCCACAGGATCGGCGACGTTTACGATTTCGGCCAGGCGCGAAACAAAATAGCAAAAATATGCACCGTAGCTGAAAGCCATAAACTGGACAAGAACGGCGCAGCATGCAAATGTGGACTTTCTGCCGCAGAGCATGCGATCCTAAAACGCAAGATCTTGACATTTTTCAGCATGCAGGTATCTAGTTTGAAACATTTTATTCATTGATGCTGATAGAACGAATAAATTAAATGCAAGCCAAGCCAAGCTCTCCCGAGGCAAACGCTTCTGTGACTGCGCGCGATTACGTCGAGGTCTCAAAGCCGAGAATAGTGGTGGTTCTGGTCATCACGGCAGTGACTTCGCTTCTTGCGGCTACAAGATTTGATGCGACGCCTGGAGTAGCATGGGATACAACTGCCTGGAATCTAGGATTTCTGACTCTCGCCGGGGCCCTGGCGTCGATGGGTGCAAGCGCTCTGAATCACTACTATGACAGGGACATTGACAAGATAATGGAGAGGACCGCCAAAAGACCGATACCTGCCGGCAGACTCTCTCCAAAAAGCGTCTTTATCTACGGGCTGGCGATAAGCGCGGCGTCGGTGGCAATTGCGTGGTTCACCCTGAACCCGGTCGCGACAGGCATGATTGCGCTGGGCATTTTCTTTTACGTCATAATATACACCGCATGGCTCAAGAGAAACAACGCGTCTAACATTGTGATCGGCGGATTCGCGGGGAGCGCCGCATCGATGGCAGGGTGGGCGACGACTACAGGCTCGATAGATCTCCTTGGATTCCTTGTTGGGTGGCTCGTTTTCATGTGGACTCCTCCCCACTTTTGGTGTCTGGCAATCAGGGCAAGGGAAGAATACGCCAGCGTCAGGGTACCGATGCTGCCTGTGCTGATTGGCAACCAGAGGACCGCCGGATACATCCTGGTCAACACCGCCATCTTGCTTCCCTATTCAATCGCGCTTTCCTTCTTTGGTCTGGGATTGCTGTACATGGGAGTGGCGGCGGCATCAGGATCCCTAATGCTTGCGTACCACTACAAGCTGACCAAGAACCCCACGCCCGAGTTCGCGTGGAAGGCATACAAGGTTACGGCCCCCTATCTCGTAGTAGTATTTATCGCTCTGGCACTTGACGCTCTGTTCTACTATCCTTTGCCCGCATCAATGTTGATCGGCTAGGACGGCGCAGAATCGGCTACCAGCTCGATCCTTCGCTTTTCCTTTGTCAGCCACGACACCCTGACCAGCCCGTAGATTTCCAGGTCAAGTAGGGTCTTGTTGAAATCCGATTCGGCCAGCGTCACACCCTCCTTCGTAAGGGCGTTCATCAGGTCAGAATCAGTGATGTTTCCGGCCTGCTTTATTTTTTCATATACCAGGTTTCTTAATGGATACTTCATTACCATCAACCGTAGAAGGTCTTGTCCAGCTGTTTTGGCATGGCATATGTGATATTTTTCCGGACTGACTCGTACCAGTCCTCCACATCCTTTGTTATGGACGGTCTTACGTGCCTTATTGCCTTTGCAAAGTCCGAGTTTGACACAATGTCTGACTTTAGCTGCATGGCGTTAACAGCTGCTTCTCTGCACAAAGATACCAGGTCTGCACCGCTGAAACTCTTTGTAGATTGGGCTATGCTTGCCAGGTTGATATCCTGCGCAAGCGGCATCGGCTGGGTAATTATCCGCAGGATTTCCTGGCGCGCCTTGTCGTCTGGCGGTCCGACATAAATTATCAGGTCCAGACGGCCTGGGCGCAGGAGGGAAGTATCAATCAGGTCAGGCCTATTCGTAATGCCTATTACCACCACCCCCGCGCTCCCGGCGTCATCCATCTCTGTCAGCATCTGGCTCAGGACACGCTCGTTGCCCGACATGTCGTCGTCCTGGCCCCTTGGCCTGGCAAGGGAGTCGAGCTCGTCAAAAACTACAATACAAGGAGAGGACGCCTTTGCTTTTCTAAAGATCTCTCTGATCGCTTTTTCGGACTCGCCTACCCACTTTGACAGCACTTCCGGCCCCCTGACGACAATGATGTTTGCGCTGCTTTCTGTCGCAAGGGCCTTTGCCAGAAGCGTCTTGCCGGTTCCCGGCGGGCCATAGAGCAGGGCGCCGCGGGGAGGCTTTATTCCCATCTTGGCGAACTTTTCCGGCTCCCTTATCGACGTTATCAGGTTGTCATGGAGTGTGCGCTTTGCTTCGTATAGACCGCCAACGTCATTCCACTTTACCCGCGCAACTTCAACATAGAACTCGCGCATTGCGGTTGGAATTATTTCCTTCATCCCTTCCCTGAAATCCCTGGTAGAAATCACCATGCTCTCCAGTATCTCCGGGGATATCTTGTCTCCCTCCAGGTCTATTTCTGGCAGGTATCTCCTGAGCGCCTTCATTGCGGCTTCTCTGCAGAGTGCCTTGATATCAGCCCCCGTATACCCGTGCAGCTCCGACGCCAGTTCCTGGAGATTCATTTCTTCAGAGAGCGGCATTCCACGAGTATGGATCTGGAGGATCTCCAGCCTGCCCTCAACGTTTGGAACGCCGATTTCGATCTCCCTGTCAAATCTCCCGGGCCGCCTGAGCGCAGGATCAAGGCTTTCGGGCCTGTTCGTTGCGCCGAGAACTATAACCTGGCCCCTGTCTGACATGCCGTCCATGAGGGCCAGCAGCTGGGCAACGACTCTCTTTTCGACGTCCCCAAATGCTTCCTCCCTCTTTGGCGCAATCGCGTCTATTTCATCGATGAATATTATTGAAGGCGAGGACTCACGCGCTTCCTTAAAGATGTCGCGCAGCCTGGCCTCTGTCTCGCCGTAATACTTGTTCATTATCTCCGGGCCGTTTATTATGAAAAAGTTGGCTTCTGATTCCGATGCTAGTGCCTTTGCGATCAGGGTCTTGCCGCAGCCCGGCGAGCCGTACATCAGTATTCCACTGTGGGGCTCTATGCCCAGCTTCGCAAATACCTCCGGGTGCCTCATGGGCAGTTCGACTATTTCGCGGAGGCGTTTTATCTGCTCCTTCATGCCGCCTATTTCTTCATAGGTCACGCGGGGTTTTCGGTCAGTCGTCGTTTCCGCCATGATGGAGAGCCTAGTTGACCTCTCTATCCTCGCGATGGATTTCGGTGCGACCTTTTCTATCTTAAAGTCCATCTGGTTGCCCAGGATGACCACCGAGATCTCGTCACCTTCGTTTACCGGAAAGCCCTTTAGCCTGTTCTTTACAAAATCACAAAATTCCTTGTCGACTGTAATGCTCGTGTCGCCGAGCGGCATCAGAGTCACGCTCTTGGCCTGCTTGCAGTCAATCTTTTTGAGGTTCAGCAGATCATTAATTCCTACCCCGGCGTTCTTTCTGGTCTGGCCGTCTATTCTGACAATGTCAGTCTCCTTTTCCTCTTCGTCAGCCGGCCAGGCGGTAACCGCGGTGGCGCGCTTTCCAACGAGCTCGACAACCTCCCCGGGCTGGATACCTGCATGCTCCATATGATGAGGATCTATTCTGGCCCTTCTTTTGCCGACGTCCCGGTGCTTGGCTTCAGCTACCCGCAGCTGAATCGGCGAAGGTTCGTCGCCGCCAGAACGCACCTTTTTCAATCAAAAACTCCTGGCATGGCAGCCTTACTTCATTTTTACCGACTGCCTGCTAATGTTCATTACTTCGATCTCTCCGACGCCTTCAACCTGCTTGATCGAGTCTTCCAGCTTGTCCATCTGCCCTTCAGCATCTTCAAGCAGAAAGTCACCAACTATTGCCTTTAGGCCAAAGGCTATTGGTTCCATCGCATGGCCCTTCATTTCCATCCCCTCCGGCATGGAAGTCCTGATGGTCTTTAGAACCGAGTCGAGATCTGACTCTGCTTCCGCGGGAAGTATTCTTATTCTGGCAACGAGTCGCGCCATTGTCAGGGCCCCTCGAAACCGCATCCTACGCATTTGTACGCCCTTGCAAATTCGCGGCAGCTTTCGCATCGCCACAGAAGGACATATCCGCAGTTCGGGCAATAATACTTCACGCACTCATCATTAGGCATAATTGGTCTGCTGCATGATGAGCAGACTGGTAATTGCAATGGCTTGGACATACACGCTTTCTCTTAGATCAACCGAATTTATATCTTGCCTATAATAATGATTTTGAAAATCAAAAACGGCAGATTTAACTAGAGCAACCCGAAGCCGACAGCTATGAGTGTGAAGCTGAAGCCGGAAGGCCTGGAGCACCTTCAGCTGTGAGCAAAAGTAAGTTCCAGTCCACCGACCGCGAGATGTATACTATCATGAGATGCTGCCGTAACGAGCCAGAAATCTTCCAAGTTGCGCATAGCAATAGTTCTAGGACCAAAACTTGATCCCTGATTATCACTTACCCGAACGACTGCGTCATACCTGAAATTGTCTCTTTCCAGTATCCAAAGCACATACACCTTGCCGTGTGCACTGAGGACTTGGGGAAAATGGACAAATCCATCTCTAGGCTCTAACTGCTTGAGCTTGGCAAACGTTTTTCCACCGTCATGGCTTGCCCGGAAGAAGACTTCACTCACGCCTCCCCATGAAACATAAACGTTATCGCCGTCAGCTGCAAGCTTGGGCAGTACCGATGAATTTGGGGTAATATTGCCTAGGAAGAGGGGCTCGCCAAAACTCCTAGCTGCATCACTGCTCGCGGCAAACATGGCACGATATCCATTTGGCCCAATAGACATCCATGTAACGTAGACATTCTTCCCGTCTGCGGCAATTTCCGGAGACTCTGGGAAAGTGCCTTTCGGACTGTGACTAAGATTGATAATTCTGCCAAATGACTGCCCTCCGTCGTGGCTAGCGCGAAGATAAATGTCTCCACTCAATAGACCCGCCCAAACCACATACACGTTATTGCCAAAGGATGCAACTTTTAGCCCAGTAGCTTGGTCCTCGCCAGGTTCGAAATCCTCAAAATCATATGCAACAATTGTTCTAGTAGGACCAAATGTTACACCATTGTCGTGACTCGCCCTGAGGTAAACATTCCAGGCGTTGTTCCAAGCCACATAGACATGATTACCATTAGACGCTAGCTCGGGCGGTAAGGTCGTTTGAAAAGGAAAAGTGTGATTTCCCGGATCAATATTGGGCTTTTTCTGAAGATGCACAATCTGGTCGAAACTCTTGCCGCTGTTATGGCTCGCTCTGAATGCAATGGACAATGACTCGGCGGATTCTGCAGTAGACCTTAGCCAAGCCAAATACACATGCTGTCCAGAGGCTGAAACTTTGGGATAGAAGTAGCTGATGTCTTGCTCTGTGAAAATGCGAGTTGGTCTGAAATGGCTACCGTCATTGATGCTTCTCGCAAACATGGTTCCCCATCCATTTTGACCCTCTCCGACCCAAACAACGTACACCTTCGATCCTGATGCAGCAATCTCGGGGAACTCGGAAAAACCGGAGTCATTACTCAAGTTCCTAGGAGCGCTAAACTTCAGAGTGGTATCAGCGTACGAAGCAGGAACGATTATCGACCCGACAAGAACTGAACAGACGATTGCAACAGCCTGTTTATTCACTGCTGATAGCGATAGTGAGTTGAACGATATTATTTTTTCTATTCATGGGACAAGTAGTTAGGTTTTCCGAATGACTGATTAACGCGGGATCTTGGTATTTAGTGGGTGGGGTAAATCTCCTTACTTCGCAAGTCTTCCGGATCCTGCCTTTTACCGCCCGCCGCACATTCGAATCTCCCAAAAACAGCAAAGTCGAAAAACACCAAAAATTAGGGCTATTTAATACGCAAGATCGGTGTTTTAGTCTTGCTTAAGTGTCAATCCAGCGCCTTATTTCGTTTCCAAGTAGAGCCTTTACCATTTTCACCGCGCTTTTCGCTCCCAAAATCTTGGCAAGCGCTGCAGAGTGGAAATCGAAATCACCGGTGGCAGACGCCTCCTCTATCCTGTCCTTTGGTATGGCAGCAAATAATTCATCTATTGCTTTGTTGTCAAGCCTTTCCAAAAGCCGCCTCGCCAGCAGCATCTTGTCAAACTCTGAACCAAACATGGTTCTCCATCCTTCCTCATATCTGGACAGTAGGCTTCCGTCCTTGCCGCTGACAGCACTAGCTACTGCTCTGCCCGCAAGAACCCCGCCCATTCCACAGGTGTATATGCCCCCGGCGGTAGTAGGCTTGCTCTGCCCTGCCGCGTCGCCGACAATGACTGTCCCGTCAGGGGCAAAACTTTCAATCGGGCCGTCCACCCATATGGGAGCATAAACCTTGCGCACAATGGAATACTTTGCCCCTTTGCTCTCCATGTAGGCGCTTAAGGCGCTTGCTGCATTGATGCCTTTTCCTGCTACTCCTACTTTGCCGCTTCCCTGCCGCGTCGGGATTATCCAGGCAAAAAATCCAGGGTACAAAAGATTGTCAAAGGCAACTTCGATCGTGTCCCGGTCGATCCAGGGTGCATAGACTTCGTACTGGGCTGACTGCAGGACGCCTTCGCGGTTCTTGCCGATTATCGAGGCGACGCCCCTTGCATCTACAAAGTATTTGCAGTCAAGGTCGCCGTCGGATGTCCTGACATGATATCCTTTATCTTTTTTTTCAAATGATTTCATGGAGCACTTTACCCTTATCTCCGCGCCGAGCTTCTGCGCCTGGAATGCAACCTGTTTGTCAAGGGCCCGCCTATCAAGAACCATCACTTTTTGCTTCTCGGCGCTGATGTCAAACCCGGTTGAGGGAGACAGGATCCTTGCGTGCTTTATCCTGTCATTTTCAATGGCAGATGAATCCGGCATGATTCCAAGGTTTGCGATCCCGCTTATGCTAACGAGCCCGCCGCAGTGCTCCGGCGTTCCGATTTCCGCGTCCTCTTCAAGAACTATCACTGAAGCGCCGCCCGCTGCTATTTCACGCGCCGCAAGGAGGCCGGATATGCTGCCCCCCGCGACAATCGCGTCAAAAGTGCGCATAAGCCAAAAGACCAGCAATGTATTTTTCACTCTGTTAATTAAACTATGGGCAGAGTGGATTTCAAGCAGGTAATAGTGGTCAGGCGGGACCTCGGCATGGGAACCGGAAAAATAGCAGCTCAGGTGGCGCACGCTGCCGTAATGGCCGCGGACAAGACAAGGCAGAAAAAACCGGACTGGTTTGAAGATTGGTTCAACCGGAGCCAGGCAAAGGTGGTCGTGAAGGTAAAGAGCATGGACGAGCTCATAGAGGTGAGAAAGCGCGCCGAGAGTCTCAAATTGCCGGTAGTGCAGGTTCAGGACAGCGGCCTTACGCAAATTCCACCGGGGACTTCCACATGCATCGGGATAGGCCCTGCACCGTCTGAGCTCATAGACAAAGTCACAAGGGACTTAAAGTTGCTCTAGTGACGGCTCACCAGCAATATCCCGGCGATAATGATCGCAGTCGCAATCCCCTGGAAAATGCTTATCGATTCTCCGAGCACAAGTGCCGCAACGACTATGCCAAAGACAGGTGTCAGAGAGAATACCGCCATAGTCCTGACAGTGCCTATCCTCTTGATCCCGTGGAGGAAAAGCAACAGAGCGCCACCGAAACCAGAGACTGACATTCCGATAATAATCAGCCAGAGATCCGGGGGAATCCCCGCTAACGATGAGCCTTTGCCCAGTGCGACTGCGGCAGCAAGAAGAATCAGGCCCCCCAGAAGCGACTTGACCATAGCAATCTTGGCGGGACTGATCCGTGCTGTCAGGCGCCTGCTCAGGTTGTTGTCTATTGCCCAGAGGAACATGGACCCAAGAATCATGAGGTTGCCGGCATTGAACTGGAGTATAGTCTCCGACGCCTTCATGTCGGTTGTGGCCATGAAAAGACCTACGATGACAAGTCCGACCGCAAACATGCCCAGTCTGCCCTTTGGCTTTTCACCAAAGAATACGGCAGACAGCAAGATGGTAAAGATCACTTCGCCGTTGGTCAGGATAGAGGCATCAGAAGCATCGGTCTGCTGGAGACCGTAAAGTAGAAGCACCGGCGCGCCCACTGCTCCAAGCCCTGTTATCAGCAAAAGAATCCCATAGTCCCTCCTTGAATCCATCCGGAACGAGGCCTTTGCAAAGGGAATCAGCGCGAGCCCCGAAATAGTGTAGACAACGGCCGACAGGGCGAGCGGATCAACGATGGCAAGCGGAAACTTGGCAACAGTGAACACAGAACCGAAAAGTGCGGCGGCGAACAATACCGAAAGGTAGCCGGCAAGCCCCGGCCGGTCAGAGGATGTACTTACCTCCTCTCTTGTCAAACAGCCAGTTAGCATCGGAAAGACTATTTCTGTCTATGCCATCTTGAATGCGAACGTGCCGATAAGAGATATATGGTGGAAAAACGGATTTTGATCATTGGCCAGAAAACGAAGAGAAGTGACCAAGTCTTCTGGTTCAAAAAAGATCGTGGCTTATGCCATGATGGGCATT
>DATBMW010000056.1:0-5156 GCA_036554645.1 Nitrososphaera sp. | reverse complement strand
CCAGTCTCTGTCTGCCACCAGGTATCCACTATCGGGCAGCTCTTCTTCCCTATCGTATCGTAGTACCACAACCACACCTCAGGGTTGATGGGCTCGCCGACGGTCCCGAGCAGGCGGAGCGACGACATGTCAAATGAGTTTGGAATCGCGTCGCCGTATTTCATGTACATCCTGAGTGCAGTTGGCGTAGTGTACAGTATCGTTGCCTTGTGCTTTTCAACTATTGACCAGTACCTGTCTGGCTTTGGAAAGTCAGGCGCCCCTTCGTACATTATTTCAGTCACTCCATGCATCAGCGGCGCGTATACTATGTAGCTGTGACCAGTCACCCACCCGATGTCGGCGGTGCAGAAAAAAATGTCCCCCTCTTGAAAGTTAAAAACCCATTTTGCGGTGGCGTGAAGGTGGGTCAGGTAGCCGCCTGTCCCGTGTATGACACCCTTTGGCTTGCCTGTTGTGCCTGAGGTATAGAGTATGAAGAGCGGATGCGTGCTCTCCAGAGCTTCGGGTGGACAGTAAGGATCTGCCGCTTTCATGGCGTCGTGCCACCACAGGTCTTTTGGTCCCATCGTAATTTCATTTCCTGCCCGCTTTAGCACGACGACTCTGCCGACAGTAGGGACGGACGGAAGAGCTTCGTCAACCACCTTTTTCAGCTCGACCAGCCTGCCCTTTCTTATCCCTCCATCTGCAGTGATAATGAGTTTTGATTTTGCATCGTTTACGCGGTCCACGATGGCCTTGGAACTAAAACCGGAGAATATGACCGAGTGTGTGGCCCCGATTCTAGCACAGGCAAGCATTGCTATAGGCAGCTCCGGAACCATTGGGAGATAGATCGTTACCCTTTCACCCTTTTGCACCCCAAGGCTCTTGAGAACGTTAGCGAACCGGTTGACCTGATCATATAGCTGGAGGTAAGTGAATGATCTTGTTTCGCCATCTTCTGCCTCCCAGATTATCGCCACCTTGTCTTTTTTGCCGGAATGAAGGTGCCTGTCGAGGCAATTCACAGACGCGTTCAGGAGCCCTCCTTCGAACCATTTTGCATGCGGCGCTTTCCAATCAAGAACCTTGCTCCATTCTTTCTGCCAAGTTAGTGCCCTGGCGTGCGTTCCCCAGAATTTCTCCGGATCTTCCAGTGCCTGCTTGGAAATTCTTTTGAGCTGCATGCCCGGTGGAACGGTGATCCTTATGCTGCCGCTGTCCTCATAGATCTTTGAGGGCTTGTCTGACAACGCAATTACAGGACTAAAACGCGTCTTTAAAGGATTTGTTCGATTAGTGGCATCCCGGCGGAAGCTTGCGCCGGGCTGACCTTGAGCCAATGAAAAGAACTCGTAGAAATTTGATGGGAGCCGGTTATTTTTCCGGCCGAATTGCCTTACTTTGTCATTACCTGGTCCAGCCAGCTGGTCTCGGGAGAGACCTGTTCGGCCTCTGCACTTCCGCTGGCTGATACCGTTGCGACAGTTTCTTCTCCAGCTGCCGCCGTGACTTGCTGAACGGGAGCGGCCACTTGTTCCGAAGGAATGTTGTCGGCCGGAGCCTCTGTTGGAGGAGTCGTGATAGGAGCGACACTTGCCGAGCTCAGGTTTTCGAGGGTCTGAGATTCCAGCTTTGACTTTACGTTAGAGATTTCGGTCTTTTCATTGTTTATGTGCTCGATTAATTCGTCGGTCTGCACCTTGATCTGCTGGTATGTTTCTTCCTTGATCTCGTTGCTTCTGAACTGCAGCTTTGCATCAAAGAGCACCGCCTTTACGTTCCTCGCTTCAGAATCCAGTTCTGCCACTCTTGCTGCAAGATTATCGTTTACCTGCTTTTCGGTGCCTTCCAGGTCGAGAAGCTTTTTCTCGTACTTTATGTAGACCAGCTCGGCGTCTTCCTTCATGGAGTCGTTTTCAGCGACAATGTCCTGAAGTGCTTTTATCCTCTTTAGCGTAAGTGACTTCTGCCTTAGCAGCTTTTGCGCGTCCAGTCTCCACCTGGGAATAAAGAACACATAATCGCCCTGCATAACCAGCTGCTCGTATGGCAGCTGTCTCAGGCCGACGGAGCCACAGTCCACCCCGACCGTCTCGATCTCGCCGTCTATTTCTGTAATTATGCCCACTACTTTTCCGATGTAAGTTCCATAGATGTCCTTGACTTGCTTGCCTACAAATGCGAGCTTTTCTTCGCTCATGCGAACGGTTTAGCAAGATGGTATAATGATAACGGTGTCAAAATAGTTGCATTATTTGGTAAGGGCATTTTGCTGTCCGCGAGGTTTTTCATGGGCGATCTTTTTATTAGTAGTACTTGCGGCTTGTAAATCGTGCGATTCGATGACGGGACCTTTCTTGACCAGTTCACTCTGGAAGAGAAAAATATCCTTCAGGCCCACTTCTCAAATTCCGACAAATCCGTTTTCGCAATAATCACTCCAAGGCAGGTCGACAGGGGGGCTCTGATGTCCCGGTATTCGCGAACGGACAAGACCATGCGCAGGATTTTCCTTGACGAATTTGCAAAGAACCCCAACAGGGGCGAGGACTTTTACAGGCGCGTCCTGCTGGAATACGGAGACGACTCTGTGGCAGAGCTTGGAGAGGCCCAGATAGCTGTAGAGGGGATATCCAATATCGCCGCAAAAATGATTGAAGACCGAAGGATCGGTCTGTCATACCTAGAAAAATCATCAAGGTACGTTGCCTTTGATCAGAAAACCCCTGCAGGTCATTACAGGTACTGCCGGGAAGAAAAGATCATGTCGTCGCCTCATGCGGACAGATACCTGCAAGCTTGCGACCACTCTTTTGAAGTCTATCGTAGAAGCATCGAGCCGCTTCAAAGATTCCTGAGGGAGAACGAGCCCATAGAGAGGTTCAGCTTCTTTGACTCTGAAGCACAGAGAGAAATTCCCTTTGGTTCCATCAGGTCAACCAAAGACATCGAGGCCGCCGGGAGGATCTACAACATTACCATCAAGGCCAAAACTTTTGACCTGCTTCGCGGCCTTTTGCCGGCTGCGACGATCACCAATGTCGGAATTACGGGGAACGGGAGGGCCTTTGAGTACCTGCTCACCCTGTTGCATGGCTCGGGTCTTGCGGAAACAAGGTCGCTGGCCGACCAGATGTTTGCTGAGCTGAATTCAGTTATTCCCTCTTTTATCCGGCGTGCCAACGACAAATACGGCCAAGCTCTCCAGGAATACAAGGCAAGGACCGACGAGGCCGTACGCAGTCTGGCATCAACCCTTCTTTCAGACTTGGCAATAGAAAAAGACCCAGAGCCTGTAACGCTGATAGACTACGAGGATAATGACAGGGCAGAGACAAGAGTTGCTTCAGCAATTCTTTACGAACAGGCGAACGGTCGGCCTCTTGAAAAGATCATCGAGCATGTCGGGTCATTACCTCCGAAAGACCGATCAGATATTCTCAGGTCATATACCTCGTTTCGAACGAACCGACGCCACAGGCCCGGGAGGGCGTACGAAATGGTTTACTACACCTTTGAACTCTTCACCAACTTTGGCATGTTTCGAGACCTCCACAGGCACAGGATGCTTACGATGGAAAGGCAGCTGCTCTCCACAAGGCACGGGTACGATCTACCCGACGAATTGCGACGCGCCGGCCTGGACAAAGAGTTCAAAGACTGCATGGACCTTTCAAAGGCCGTTTACGAATCAATGGCGACATCCATGCCTGAGGAGGCGCAGTATGTCGTGAACTTTGCTTTCAGATATCCCTATTTCATCAGGATGAATCTGCGCGAGGCATGCCACATGATCGAGCTACGCACCTCTCCCCAGGGCCATCCAGACTACAGGAAAGCCTGTCAAAAGATGTATTACGAAATAAGGAAGGTGCATCCGACCCTCGCCCAGGGCATCAGGTTCGTTGACCTTGAAAAATACGAGCTTGAGAGGCTGGACTCTGAGAAGAGGACCGAGAAGAAGCGCGCTAGCTAATGGGTTTAATTACCGCTCATTGGTCATTAATGGTAGATGGTGGGAATACACGCCGTTATTGACCAATCTTTATATATTACCATTGATTACCATTAGACGGTAAGACAAAATGGTTGACAAAACAACAACAAAAGACGACGTAAGGACGACCGACGTGAGGGACGTGTATGACGCAATGAGGGACAATTACATAAGGACCGTAGACGAATTCGCAAAGGTACAGCCGCAGTATTCACAGTCAATTTCTAACCTGCAGCTCGACTACATACAGACGACAAAGAACATGATCCAGACTGCATTTTCAGCCCAGAAGCAATTCGCGACGATCTGGAATGTTCCAGCGATGCCATATGGAGACCTAGTCACAAGACAGTCCAACGAAATGACAAACAACGCCATCAGGTCTGTTGGCATCAACAACCAGCTGACAATCAACGCACTGGATGCAGCAAGAGAGAACCTGAAGATCTACAACAGGACAGTCGATGCAGTCACCGACTTTTCCACCAACGTTGCAAAGGCCTGGACGACTTTCTTTGTCCAGCAGCAAGCACAATTCACGAGACAGTAAACCCTGTCTCCCCCTCTTTTTCCCCTTTTATCGCAAGTTACCCAACAAAAAGACTTCGCACACAATTAATAAATAAGGTCAGGCTCATAAATAGTGAAGTTGTCGTCTGCCACCGTGAGCGAATATATTTGTGGAGATTGCGGGACACTTCTTTGCCACAGCAATCCGATTACCCTGGAAAGCATGCGAGATGTTCATGATCAATTGTGTGTTGTCAAGAGGCAGAAAACTGCAGACGCTGCCAAAGCAGTGGCCGTTCCAAAGCCTGCACCTGCTGCGGCTGCGCCTTCTGCAAAACCCGCTGCTGCCCCCACGCCCGCAATGGCGGCTCCATCTGCTCCAGCCGCTGGCGGCCCAACCACGATATCGCTATCAGGAACAGGCACCAGCTACGGCAAGGTCGAAGGTCCGATAGACCAGAAATTCAAGGAAAAGAGGCAGGCTGCAGGTACCTTCCAGGGCATCAAGGTATGGGGACCGTATGACGCTCCAGGCCAGCTGGGCATCTGGGGAGAAAGCGTGTGCGTAGACTTTGACATATGCGTTGCAGACGGAGCGTGCATCGAAGCATGCCCAGTCAACGTGTACGAATGGCTAGAGACTCCTGGGCATCCAGCTTCG
>DATBMW010000003.1:0-12197 GCA_036554645.1 Nitrososphaera sp. | reverse complement strand
TTCCACGATGCATTGTCAAGCGCCAGTGTTCTGCCAAACTTGAAATCCCCGGTGTATACGAGATTGTGATCCCCGTTACCGATATGCAAGTGAACTGATGTGGAGCCAAGAACATGGCCCGAATTGTAAAGAACGAGCTTGATGTCCGGGGAAATGTCGGTGACAGGGCTCTGTGTAAGCGCAATGGTGTGCGCTACAGCATTGTCCACGTCCTTGTCGGAGTAAAGCGCGTCGCTGCCAGCTCCATGAATATAGTCCCTTTGAAGCAGGCTCATCAGCAGCAGCGTTGGCTCGGTGCAGTACACAGGCCCGGCGTACCCGTACTTGAACAGGGCCGGAAGGAATCCCGTGTGATCGAGATGTGCGTGTGTAAGGACCACCGCGTCGATGTCTTCCATACTCACGCCAGAAACATCGAACCTGGGCATCGCGGCAAGCGAATCTTTTGCGGTCAGGTTTACTCCACAGTCCAGCAGGATCTTGCTTTCGGTTGTGGTCAAGAGTATGCACGACCTGCCGACTTCGGCAAACCCTCCGAGTGTCATGAGACTTGCCTCTGTGGACTCGCTCAGTCGGTCCCGGAATATCTTGTCGCCCGTTTCGCGATAGAATTTCTTGCGCTCCGTCACAGTTTCGCCGAAAACCCTGTAGAGCGAGCTCACGACAGACATGTCCAGAGGAGCTTTTCGCACCTGCACTTTCCAGCCCGTTTTCTCTGCAAGCTCTATAGTGTCAAATTCGTCACCAACCTGCGTCATCATCCAGGGCTTCCTTACGAAAAGAACTGCCTCCCCGATTACCGCGTCAAAGAATGTGCCGGCTACTCCAATTTCCTTTGGTAGGGTTTCCTCCATTGTCTTTGCAGATTCCTCTTCCGACTTTCGAATGCCTTCGTCTGTGCGGACGACTATTCGCTTCTTTATGGTACTAACCATGTTGGACACCAGCTGGTTGTTTCGCATCAGGTACGTCGGATTCTTTGAATAGAGAGCAATTCGCGGCCCTTCATATTCGATTTTAGTCAGCGCTGCTTCTTGCGGCAGACTCTGAAGTATCACTGCCATGATGTTCTGGCTTGAAGATTCTCTGTGGGTCGTAGGTCTATGCTGCATTAATGTTATCCCTTAAACGGCCATCATCAAATTGCGATGGCATTGAAAGAGGTTACTGGTTTTGGTTTCGCAGGCGCCCATATTAAATATTCGGTCCGACATCGAGAACAAACATCAAAGTTGAAATAGTGAGAGGCTTTTATAATAGCGAGCGAACCCGATTTGGAAGACAGCTCTGGTTACGGCGGAGGGGGCGGCAGAAGCTTTGGGCGCCCGAGGTTCGGCGGCCCGAGACCATTTAGACCATCGCCTGTGCGTGTAGGAGAGGAATATGAAGTCAAGATCGAGTCACTGAGCAAGCGAGGCGACAGTGGCGTTGCGCGCGTGCAGGGATTGGTAATATTTGTCGTGGGGACCAAGGTCGGCGACAGCGTGAAAATAAGGATTACAAAGGTTGGGCGCGGATATGCAACCGCAGAGGTGGCAGGTGGCGCAGGAACCGACGTCCCGGCGCAATCTGCGGATGAGGCGCAAGGCAGCCCGGGTGCGCCACCCGAGACTATCGACTAGTTCTGCAAGCTTTATTATTTCCCGAGCAGCTATTTTTTCCGTTGGATTCTCCGCCCACTCATCTCATGGAGCTGCCAAGAAAGATTCTGATAGGAGAGGGCGTTGTTTCAGAGATTGGCGCGCTTATCAAAGGGCTTGATGCGGATGCATCCAAAGTAGCGGTAATTACCGGCAAGACGGTCCGGGTCCGGGCGGGCGACCAGTGCGGCGCTTCGCTTGCCAGGGAATCGCTGGAAGCTTTCTGGTGCGAAGCGAGCGACGCTTCAATGAATACGGTTATCTCTCTTCAGGAGCGGATTTCAAGTCAGGGATTGCCGGATTTTATCATAGGGTTTGGGGGCGGAAGGTCAGTTGACCTGGCAAAGATGACGGCCAATAGAGTCGGCAGACCCTTCCTGAGTGTCCCGACATCCGCATCACACGACGGAATATCAAGTCCCTTTGTCTCCATTCGTGGCACCGAAAAGCCGCATTCTATCAGGGCCAATACCCCGATCGGTGTGGTTGCGGACACGCTTCTTATGTCGCAGGCGCCCCCAAGATTGCTTGCCGGGGGATGCGGCGACTTGGTTGGAAAAGTGACTGCCGTAAAGGACTGGGAATTGGCGCGTGACGAAAAGGGAGAATATTTCGGGAGCTATGCCGCCAACCTCGCCTACATGAGCGCGAGAATAATTCTAGCCGAATCTGAAAAGCTGAAGCAGAGGGATCAATTCGGTGTTCGCACGATTGTCGAAGCGCTCATCAGCGCAGGGGTCGCAGCTTGTATTGCAGGGAGCAGCAGGCCCTGCTCCGGTTCCGAACATCTCTTTAGCCATGCCGTGGAGTACGTGGCGGGACCCAACAATGGCCTGCATGGAGAGCGGGTGGGGATCGGCACGATAATGATGGCAAAGCTCCACGGCCTTGACTGGGAAAAGATAGCCGCGACCCTGAAAAACGTAGGGGCGCCTACCACAGCCGCGGAAATCGGCCTGGACGAGGAAAACCTTGTAAAAGCACTCGTCACGGCGCATTCCCTCAGACCCGACAGGTACACCATCCTGAGCAAGGTCAAGCTGGACAAAAAGAGCGCGCGCGAGCTTGCCAAGTCAGTCAGAGTGATCTAGTTTTCCATCGCCCTCCGGGTGGCATCCTTTCTATATGCAAAGGTCCGCTCAAGATGTCGGAGTACATAGCCTTCAAAGCACCTTCCCAGAGACCCATATGGCAGCTCGAAATCTATTTCATCTATTACCTCCGTGGTCTTGTCATCCAGCGCCCTGAACTCGTGAACGTGCTTCCAGATCTTGAACCTACCAGTCATCATTTCGTCCGCATACTCGTAAGGCTTTAGGAAGGTGATCCTCGAATGCCACCTGCTTTCTGTTACTAGCCTGCCAGCAAGCCAGACTTCGGATCCTTCCACGAGCACCGTGTGGGTGGATTTGACGAGTCGTATGTGAAGCTCTGGAGGCGATATGATCTCTAGGTGCCCTATGTCGGTGTAAAAGTCCCAGACTCGCGATATTTCCGCATCGACAGTGAATGAATGTCTGAAACTTCGCACATTACAAAAAGAACTGATCCGTGGTTAAACTCTTGCTATTTGCAGAAATACTCGTCTGACTTTTGGGCGCTCATGAACTCCTTGAACTCTGCGAAAGCGAACTGGCGCGTCTGCGAATATGGAATGAATCCCAGGATTTTCGCATCCACTGTCATTTTCAGAGATATGTCATTTTCGTTGTACGGTGTATCCCTCCCGCCCACTGCATCAGCAAGGGCGAATATCAGCCCGCTGACTGTCTGGGTATTGAGGCGGAGTTTTCCGTCAAATTGTGACGACTGGTAAGGCATCACATAGCCGCCGTCAACTGCCATGCTTGCGAACTGGCCGTTCCTATAGTTGACTTCAGTACTAAACTTGTCAAAGGATGCAGGAAATACGGTGGGGTTGCATGCCTCGAGCTTGACCGAAGAGCTCAGGGAAGCGAGATCGATGCCAGAGACTTCGCGTATTCGAAATTGCATGCTGCCAAGAGCATAACTCATTCCGATAAAGTTGACAAGCAAGATCGCGATTGCTGCAACAGCGCCAATCATTATGGGTTTTTTCGGAATTTGCTTGCTCTCACGAACGCGCCTTTCCTCGCGCTGATGAACTACCTTTGCTTTCGAAACCCGGACGGATTCATCGATATAGTTTATGGGATTGGCGGCCCCACAACTTGCGCAGAACTTTTCAGTAAGAATAGGGCTGCCGCAATTGGGACATGGTACACCCTCTTCGTCTGACAATCTCTTGTACAAAGAAATTCGAGCAGATAATAAGCGCTATAGAGTAGCGACAAGCTACACACATCAGCAACTCTGTACCGGGTGATCCTGAAGATGCATTATGAGATTTTGTAAGGTGGGGAAGGGATTCGAACCCTTATAAATCCGCTAGCTGCAAAGACGAATGTCGTCTGTACTGCAGGCGAACGCATGGCCGCTCTGCCACCCCACCACGGTTGCTGTAGTTCTTTTCCGGGTTCTAATTTAAAGCATTATGGAAGAACAGGCGCGTGCGACAAGTTTTGCAACTCTGACCGGTTCGGGGACTGAGCCTTGCAAGGTGAATGAATTCAGGATGGCCACTGCCTTTCGATTGTTCATTTCCCAGTACCTGATGAAGAGGTACTTTCCCGTCTTCAACGTGATCTGCTCTCTCTGTCCTAACTTTTCATATTGTTCCAGCTTGGACTGCGAGTCATGAAAGCGACGTTTGATGTTCCCTTCAAGGCCTTTTGAATCTTCAAAAGTGATTGCAACAACCGGGATGCCTGTCTTCCTGACGATCTGTTCGCCGTTGATTATGTTGTACATGCTGATTACCAGCCCGTCGAGCAGGATACAGTTAATGTCGTCTCTTGCCAGCGACTTGTACATTCCCACGATACAATCTGTGGCGTCGTTTCCGCCCAGGGCAGTGCTGCCAAAAGCAACCCCGTCGATGACAAGATCGCGGCGCATCACAACCCCTGCCAGGGTAGACCTGTTGCTTCCTTTCTTGAAGCTCTCGGCTACTCCAAGGACGCGTATTCCTTTCTTTTCAGAGTGAACCCTGCGAGCGAATACAATAACTTAGGATCTTCTTTTTGATAAAAGCGTTGTTATCGCAGGGTTCCCTTGCCGACAATTCTGGTGCTCTGGCTGTCAGGTTTTAGCAGCACGCAAGTCTGCCCCCCATGATATGCGATCGGCTTGTCCAGGGCGAGCTCCATCGTCTCTTCGACCTTCTTGATTTTCACGGGCCTAATTTGCATGCCAGCAGAGATCATATAGGTGTGATTCTCTGGAAGATCTCCCCTGAATAGCGGGCTCTTCTCAAATTTCGTTGAGATAGTGCCCCCGGAGATCTTTACCGCATTTGGCGCGCAAATCATGTCACCTCTGGATATATCGTCAGCCGCAATTCCCTTGACTGCGAGTCCAACCCTTGACGGACTCTGCGAGCTCTGCACCGGGTCATCGTGCATTTGAATGGACTTGACTGTCAATTTCTTCTGGCCGGGCATCAGGACTAACTCGTCGTATACCTTTACCGCGCCTTTTTTGACCACTCCGAGAACAACTGTGCCGACCCCCTTTACGTCAAAGGCATGATCGACAGGTATGGCGAGCTCCCCTTCCTGTCCCTTTGGTCTTAGCTTTGTCATTTCTTGTTTCAATTGGTCCAAGGAATCAACATACTGATATGCTGATAGTGACGTGGTCTTGAGCATTGCTTTCAATTTTTCACGGTCTACATCGTATGAATGAAGCACAAATCCCTCTGAGGGGCCTACAGAGTCCAGGGCCATGATCTGTTCGCCCAGGTACTTGTCGAGCTTTGCGACATTCAGGATTGCGTATTCAGCAATATTTACAGCTTGAAGAAGGGGCTGAATTTTTTCGGGAAAGGTTATCGGCACTGTCCAAGTGTAGACCGTATCCGCGGTCTTTCTATCATAAATAGCAATGTCTGTAGCAGTCCCTTTTTTGCCTAGCTGGGGAGCGATGCTCTGATCTCCAAGGATAACAAAGTTGATGCTGTTCAACATGGCTGTGGCGCATCAGTGGCGATAAAATTCTTTGGCATGATAAAAGATGGCAGGCTAATTGTTCCAGATGACAAATAGCCTCGCTATGACTTGACCGACGCGCTGTCTCCGATATCGTCCAAGGTGAACACAAAGCGTGAGCCCGCGAATTCCTCCGTACCCTCGCGCTCCCAGTTAACTCTGTACTCGCGGGTGAGCTGCTTGCCAATTATCTTGATAGTCTTCGGCACCTCGATGTAGAGCTTTTCGACTTTTTCCGGGTTCTTGGTCATCAAAAGGGATCGCCTCCTCCTCATCAAGTACTTTACAGCGACATTCTTGTGGACTTGGCCTTCTACAGGAATCTGTTCCTTACCTGTGTCTATAATGAACTGCCTCTTAGCCAATGAAATTATTCAAAAATATGAATAGAAAAGCTTTGTGGTAGAAAAGAAAGGGAAGGATGGAGTTACTGCTCCATCATGCTTCCGCCCATGGAATCTTCCATTGACATGACCATAGTGCCTGGTGGGTTGTTTGCTTCCGCGCCATCCACTGCTACTACCGCGAACGCTGCACCCTTCACCACATCTGTCATTTCATGGTCAACACCAACGTAAATTCCTGGCGTACCGTCTGGACTTCCTTCTGGTCCTCCTCCCTGTGGGAAAACGGCTTCTATCACCGTGGCCGAACCTGGAGGTATCCACCAAGTCTCGTCCGCCTTGAGCTGTGTGCCGTACCTGTTCTTTATAGAGCCATCCTTGACGTCCATCATTGCGCCGATGAAGTGGAATGCGATGCCGTCGTTAGGTCCAGCATTGACGATGTACCACCTTGTTAGTTCGCCTGGCTTAACCACGAAGAAGTTCTCCAAGTTGCCTGCTGCAAGTTCGTCAGCCAGTGGTTTGTTCAACACGAGCTGGGCAACACCTCCTATAGCTGGTACATACTTGTGGGCCATGCCGTTCGTGAGTATCAAATCTGGGTTTTTGGTCATGAATTTGTTAAAGTCAAATGATCCAGTTGTATTTGCACTCATTGAGTTGGTGTAGATCTGGTTGAATGCTACATAGAATTCCTTAGCTGGCTTCTCATTGTGCGGGTGGACCACGATACCACCGTACATGCCGTTAGCGATGTGTTCCCATACTCCATTGAGACCGTCGGCACTACAGTGATAGAAGAATGCGCCTGCATTTTCGGCCTTGAATGACCACGTCTTTGACTCTCCTGAAATGACTGGACCAGAGTTCGCTCCCGATGTTGTGATCGCGGAGTGGAAGTCCATGCTGTGTATGGTGTTACCTTCGTTTACCATCGTGATCTCCACCGTATCTCCCTGGTGCACAGAGATCACTGGACCTGGAACTGTGGCGTTAAAGACCATCGCGTTGTATTTCAATCCTGGCCAGAGGGCGTGTCCGTCAGGGGTTATCTGTACCTCTGCCTCATCGGCAATTAGGGTGAATTTCTTTGTGACTCCCGTGTCTGCGTGATCTGCCTGTGCAGCTGATAGCAAAGGAAATCCTGTAAAAACAGGGCTCAAAATAAGTCCCACTATCAGAACACCGGCAGCCAGACCTGCAACGATTGCCTTGTTCATTAGCTTAAGGCATGGTGAAGTGAACTATATAAGATTTATCAATTCAGCGATTTCATTTCGGAAATCAATCGATCTTGTTTTCTTGCAATATACACTTTCTCGAAAACCAAATTTCCTTCGTTTATAGCAAACTTGATCTGCTCTTATCTACATAATCTATTTCCGCATACTCGATCGGGTTTATGGATTTCGTGAGTTGCATGCTCGGAAGCTCTATCGTTGGTGCAAATGTCCATTTGAATTTACTCTTGGGAAATGACGAGATAACTAAATCGAAATGTGGCCAAGTATCGGTAGACTTATCTTATCTCGGAATCAGTATTCTCTCCATATGGGTCCTGTCGGAATGTGGATTATTGTTCCCACCATCCTCATTTTCGGGTTTGCGGCTTGGGTGTTCCATAGCGTACTGGAAGACGTTTCTGATCGACCTTTCAACGATGACGCAATTGCAAGTTGCGTTGAGGGATGTCAACGCCCTCCACCCGGAGCGCGTTGACCCTAACGCTTAACGCGGGTGGACTGGGAGATGGCGCACTTTGTCTCTGCGACTGACCTTGACACTACAAGCTCACCATCCCATGGCTCGACGCAATGATAATGTCTATTACCCGGGAAGGGCATTCCAACCACATTGCCTTCTCTGAGCAATAAGGGGAAAACTAGGGCTGCCCGACGGGCGCGCAAGCCCATGCAGGATAATTGGGTAAAAGCACCGAGGGGCAAATGGCTAAAGTGCAGCTATGCAAAATGCGGTTTTGAATGGCAGTATTTTGGCGGACACCACTGGGCGGAATGCCCTGTATGCCACTGCGTAACCAAGGTTGCTGTCGCCAGAAGGATTATCAAGAATCGCTAGCTGACAAAATAGTTCTCGTCTTCTGCAATGGAGATTCCCACTTTATTCTCGTCCCTGTCGTGCACCACCAGCAATCCTTTCTTGATCTTGTATTTCTTGACCAGAGCCTGGAGATGAAAGTTCAGGGTAAAGAGGTCGGAAAATGACTCTGATTCCATGACGCAAAGGTTGCTATCGTAGAGAGAGAAGGCTGATCCGGCGGCCGATTTAGTTACAAGGGCAATATGCATCGTATCACATGGATTCTAAGGGACTTTAAATGCTGCCTTGAGCTTTGTAGCAATTACAGCAAGCGAAGTCAATGCAGCCAATGCAACAAAGGCCAAAGGAAACTCGGGAATGTTCCTTACTCCCTGGATGCTCACTTCATGTTCGCCCTTGGGTAGCGAGATATCTATGCTCAAGGTCTTTCCATCTCCCCTGATTGCAGCTTGTTCTTCCAAGTTGCCGTCGATGCTCACAGCTACAGTATGGTCTTGTGCCAACTGCGGTATCTTTACGTTTAGAGGGCCCCCATCCGGAAGGTAGTGTCGAATAGAAAAAATCATGCTATCTGTGGCATTGTCATGCCGGACCCTACTCACCTCGGCAAGTGCAGTCATGCTAAACGGGATGAACTTGCCATCGGCGGTCTCTACAGTAGTTATAGGAGCGTTAAAGTCAAGCCCTGCACAGCTGTAGTAGAGAACATCTGACTTTATCATGGGATCCGGGACTGCAATGAATTCGGCTTCTTCCCCGGGCCTAATGGTTGCGATGACGTTGCTCCTTACCGTGTCGAGCTGGAACTTGTGGTCTGGGCTATGGACGGCCGCAAATACGCTAACGTTGTGAAATTCAAACGCGCCAGTGTTTCTGATCTTGCCCACGAATGCGCGTTCTTCCCCGACAGCCATGTTGTCATATGTCAAAACGAGAACATCGTACTGGATGTCACTGGTCTCAATAGTCTCCGCGATGAATGTCTCGCCTGCCTGCTCTGTCCCCTTCTCCAGCACGAACTTGAATGGCGAGTCGGTCAGCGGCCAAATTATTCGTCCGTGGGTGGGCGTCATGTGTTCAGTTCCATCATTCGTTTTCAACCCCACCGTTACCTCTGCCGCGGCGGGACCAAAGTTCCTGACCGTTCCTACCACGTTGGTCCTTCCCTCCGAATCGACAAAGGATGACCTAAGGATTATCTGTGGCCCCTCGTAAGCGTTGGCGGATGGAAAGAGCGTCACTGGTACGATTATCAGAATAAGTAATGATGCTACAGGTACGAGCATTACCATTACGCAATTATCACAAAGGCAAGAGGCAATTTAAATCAGCCCCCGGCGTTTTCGCCGCTGAAAGCCAAGCTATCCTGATAGGCATCTATAAGCTCGTTTATGACATCATTATAGTCGACATCGTGTTTTCTTGTATTCATCATGTCGTGCATTATCGAACTAAGCCTCCTGTGGGTCTGATCGTCAATGCTCAGAGTCTTCATTGATCTAGTCCAATTACAGTGCAGTTATTTACTTTTTCAGATAAGAAGTGATGTCAGATACATTATCAGCATGCCAGCTGCGATCCCTGCTACTCCGGGGCCGGAGAGGAATGTGCTCTTTGGGGAGTGACTGGTGAATTTCGCTATCGCATAGACTACCTGCAAGACGGCCCCTGCACCTATTGAAAGGAACACTATCGACGCAAGCGGAGATGATACAAATCCGCCTATCCACGTGCCGATAATGGCAGGTGCACCTGCGATCATGCCAAGCGCGATCAGGCGCAGAATTCGTGGTTTTTGCTTTGCTATCGGGGCAACAATCGCCAGTCCCTCAGTCGTATTGTGCAGTGCAAAGCCCACTATTAGAAAGGTGCTGAGCGCGACTTCACCCAGCACCATGGCGCCTCCTATTGCGAGGCCTTCGCCAAGGTTGTGAAGACCGATTCCAATTGCGACCATAGTTGCAATCGCAAATGGCCGCTGCAGATCCATGCGAGCCCCAGCGCGGTTCACCAGCTTTTCGGATGCGTAGATCAAGACTAGAAATGATACAATAGCGGCCATTGCTATCAAGAGCTGTCCTCTGAACGCTCCCGAGACATTCTCCATTGCTATCTCGTTTGCTTCCACAAGGGCATCTATTCCAAGGAAGATCAGCAGTCCCGCCGTGAGGCTAAGAAAGAAGACATATTTTGCTTGTGAGAGCCTCCTGATGAATGGAAGCCAGAGCAGACCTATCAGGACCGGAATTATTCCGACGTAAGTGCCTATCAATGCAAAAACAGAGAGCCGGCCCGCGTCGGGTTGGGGAGTCGCCGCGGCGGCTGATATTAATTTTGCGAATCTTGTGCCGTCAGAAGTCGTAACGCCTATTTCATAAGGTTGACCCTCGTTCCATTCGAACGGGATGACAACTTCAGCCACTTCGAATCTCTGCAGATTACGCGATGGTTCAATCGCTGCCGGAAGTATCCGGTCGTTGACATCTGCCTGCGTCACCTCTATGGACTGCGGGCCAGTATTTCTTATGTGAGCTATTATTCTATTGTCCAGAAATTCAACGCGCTCGATCGTAACGTCAGGAAGTGGAACCCCTATGTTGAGGAGGAGGTTTCCAGGAGACAGCAAGAAGGCGACCATTGCGCCAAGAATTACTAGAGGGATGATGGCGCTTGCTATCAGCCTGGCTGAAACGCCCGATCGGCCAGCCCTTTGTTCCTCCACTATTATCCCTCCCTGACAGAAAACAGTCCTGTCCACCCCTTTTCCGCGAACTCTGTCTTGTGTGCATGGAACATGTACTGACCCGTGTACTTGTAGCTGAATTCCAGTACGGCTCGTTCGCCCTGGCTCAGGGTGACCATGTCGGTCAGCTCGTTAGGCGTGAGACTGGTTCCGCTCCGATACAGGTTGTAGAGATTGCCATGCAGGTGGAAGTTGTTAATCTGGTCAAACTCGAGCATGTTGACCAGGTATACGCGCACCAGCCGGTCCTTTTCTATCTCGATCGGATGATGCATGTAATAGTAAGGGATTCCGTTTACTGTGTAAAAGTTGTTTTCAGTGTCAAAATCCGTGTCGTAGCCGTTCATTATCATAACCATTTCGTCAGCTGGAGGCCGGGGCGTCTTGGGATCGACTATGTAGGCTCCATACAGCCCATGAGAAATATGCTCCTCAAGTGGCATTACGTGGCAGTGGTACGGATATACGCCAAACTTTTCGGCGTAGAATTCGTACTGGAACCCTCCACCGGGGTTGATGATTTCAAAAACACCGTCCATCTCTGCCCGGTGTATGCCATGAGTGTGAATGGTGTGGGGTTTTGTGCCGTTGTTGATGAAATTGATTTTGATGAGGTCCCCTTCAGTGGCTCGCAAGGTCGGCCCGGGGACGGTGCCGTTAAAGCTCCACACATTGTAGAATATGCCCGGCGACACTTCCATCATGTGCCTGTCGTCCGCGACAAGAGTAAACTCTCGCACCACCACTCCATTTTCAAGTGTTGATGTACTGCCATAGCTGAAGCTTCTCAGGTAAGTCATTGGGTCGATTCTGGTGCTTGCCGTCCCGTCCGAACTTGTCGGATCGAGCACATCACCTGTTGTTTCGTAGTAGCCCAGGCCGTGCGAATTTACTATTTTTTCTTCACCCCTGTTCTGGGCGCTCACATAAAGTGAAGATACGCCCAGCGTGCTGCTTACAAGGGCAACTGCTATGGCTGACATTATCAATAGTCTTGGGCTGAACAAACGAATCGGACCCGTGTACTCATAAGTTAGCCTGTGTAATAAATGTTAGCCTAGACTAATATTATTAGCCTATTCTACTTCTGAAGAGAGGTTTATCTTGCTATTTTGCGCGAGGGCAGCCTAGCGATGCAGAGATTCATGATACACCTGTTAAACGGCTCCTATGGGCCCAGAGATGCGTCAGCGCTTTTGACTAAGGCCCGCTCGCTTGCGCAACCTAGCGGAACTGTTGTGCGAGATACGCGGGTGTCAAGAAAGTATCTCGAATTTGACGTCAGCGTACCTGATGGAGCGGCTGTCGCGACAGTATTGAAGAAACTTGAAGCAATATC
>DATBMW010000089.1:0-35710 GCA_036554645.1 Nitrososphaera sp. | reverse complement strand
GGTAAGGCGACCACCGTCCGCCCGGTGCAGTCGAACTAGCTCCAAAGTCCAGAGGTACAAAGAGCCTTGGTTGGCATCACGGAAGGGGTTAACCCGGACTCTTTCCCGCCCAATCGCCTATGCCATCTGCATGCTCTCAATCCAGATCATGATTCATATACTTCTGTCAGTCGGCTACCATACCTAGTTTTCCAGTCCGGAGTTTAGCTGCAGAGTCAACTACTCTAACCGCGGACCAAGGCAGACAAGACTATAGAAAATGCCTCTCCACTAGACCCGCACAAAGGTTATACGACATGGGTACTCGCCGGGATAAGACATGGCGATGCGACAAGTTCTTGGAACCTATGGCATGCATCACGATCGTAGAAAATACCGGGATCCCGAATACAGCGATAAAGAAGTTGAAGGCATGATGAATTATTTCCGACTCGAGACCTACGACAAATTCTTGTCACTCCTAAGAGGAATCGGCATCAGGTAGCTCGAATGGAAGGCATCTGCTAATGAAATCAAGATTCCGACCACTCGCTGCAAGTAAGGACTGCAAACACGCGAGGCGCAATAAAGGATAAAGGGGATTGCCTGTTCATGCCAGCAAAAATGCTGAGGGGCATTGAATGGGAGTCTTCATGGCACGGCCGGAAGGCGACACTTGCCAGCGTGCTATGTCCTCGATGCGACCATGTATCGAACATCCGAACCAAGCGCAAAGTATTGCAATGTGCAAACTGTGATGCACGGCTCAAAAGACCAAGGTCATTACATAGAAATCGGACAAGGTCGAAGCCCAGGTCGCCACGAAAAGCCCCGAGCAAGGTCAGACACATTCGTAAAGCGGTTCGAAAAATTACCCGGATACGATTTCCTGGTTTTGGGAGAAGTTAGGGGATCTTCCGGCGTCTAGACGATACGGGCCGTAGCAGGAAGGGCGGCATATGATGAGAGGTGTAACAACTTGGGTTCAGTTATCTACCAGGAAATACATCGGCTTATTATTTTTCCCAAGCAGAACAATCTTGTGCCCAAGGTATCGCGCCGGGAATTCCTAAAGCTTCTTGCCGCTTCTGGAGTTGTCGGGCTGGGGGGCCTCGCTGGCTTTCGCAGCTCATTGCCAGGTAGCCAGGCTGCAGCCCTTGGAGCAGGATCATGGACAGAAGGACCCAGGGCTCTCAACCATCCGGTGCATCTGGCGATGCTTCCTTCAGGCAAGGTTCTGTATGTTGCCGGCTCGGGCTTTCACAAACCAAGTGCCGACGGTCCGTTCCGTGCCGGGATATGGGATCCAGTTGCAGACAGTCAAAAGAAATACAGCGTGGAAAAGGACATCTGGTGTTCGGGACACGCGCTTCTTTCCAACGGAAACGTACTGTTTGTTGGAGGGACCATAAAGTATACCCACCAGTCCCCGAACCACCGCTGGTGGGGACTGGACGCAGTTTATGAATTCGATTTCCACTCCGAGTCATTCCATGAGCGACCTCCTATGGCTCACGGCAGGTGGTATCCCACCGCTGTTTCGCTTGACAGCGGGAAGGTCCAAGTCGTCGAGGGTTACGACGAATTTGGATATTCCAACCTGCTGACCGAAATCTACGATCCGGATACTCAGAGCTGGAGCATCAAGTACGATCCAGAATCTAGCAGAAAGTACTGTGTTGGCTGCGATGCCAAAGGCTGCGCAAATCTTCCGGGAGCCGGATCATCATGCTACGGCGGGCCGGGGGAAGGCGTCAACCCACCCATTGCACCCTACCCCCGGATGCACCTGCTGCCCAGCGGCATGGTCGCCTGTGTGGGCCAGAATCCTAACCGGTACCTCTGGGACCCGGCAACAGGCATCTGGCACCTTGCGGGAAACGGCGTCAAAAGAAGTTTTGGAACGTCAGTGCTCCTTCCACTTCAAAACAAAGCGAACGAAAAAGGAAAGATACTCATCTGCGGCGGCTCCAATACTCCAAAGTACCCGGCTATAGCCAAAAAGTCAGCCGAGATCCTTGAACAAAGCGGCCTGCAGATGGTTTCAAGATACGCACAATCGATGACTTATGCAAGAAGATATTGCAATCCGGTCATTCTCCCTACAGGAAAGGTAGTCATTTTTGGAGGCACCAGGGAGAACAACGACAAGACACTGGCAGTCTACAACCCCGAAATGTTCGACCCTGTCACAGAGAAATGGGAGACACTGGCTCCGCACTCGATACCCCGAATCTATCACTCTGGAGCCCTGCTTTTGACAGATGGTCGGGTCTGGGTGGCCGGAACGTCATACAGCGTATACAGCTACGAGCTCCGCACGGAAATATTCAGCCCTTCTTACGTGACTGAAGATAGACCAACGATTTCTGGTGCCCCGGCCGGCATAACCTATGGGGGCAAGTTCGACATCACGACCCCTGATGCATCCGACATCACAGCTGTATCCTTGGTGGCATTATCCAGCACAACGCATCACTACAACACGGATCAGAGGCTGCTCTGGATACAGATCCTCAGCAGTACATCCAACACACTCAAAGTGTCCGCTCCCATTAATCGCAGGCTTGCGCCGCCAGGATACTACATGGTGCATGTTATGGACGGCGGCGTGCCATCAAAAGCAGAGATAGTGCAGCTCTCATGAATTCGTCGGCAATAATCTATAGGGATCCTCTGTAAAGTCTCTGCATCATGTTCTTAAGAAATGTTCTAGCAATCATGATGATGGAAAGCGATCATTCACACCTCTGCGAATATTGCAGCGAGAGGTTTTCATGCCCGCTCGAGAAGCATCGTTGCAGGATCGAGTGGAGGACTTCGCACAACGATCACCATCTCGCGATGACCTGCTAGTAAGACAACCTGTAGACATCAGTCCGGCGGTGTTTCAATAGTGGAAGTTTTTTCCTCACCTGATCCACCCGCGACCTGTCTATCTCGACTATTTCTACACCCTCGCGCTGACCCATGTCTGCCAGAACAACCCCGTACGGATCAACGACCATGCTCCTCCCGCAGTAAACGTTGCCGACCTGATCGGGCGCAACCAAGTACGATCCATTTTCTATCGCCCTGGCCTTTATCATTGTCTGCCAGTGCTCTTCCTTCATTTCGCCCTGCACCCACGCGGAGGGAGCGACTATGACATAAGCGCCCTTATCCGTCAATATTCTCGAAAGCTCTGGAAAACGAAGGTCGTAACAGATCAAGAGCCCGACCCGTCCCGCTCCTGTCGCTACTGGATCCTTGATTACATTGCCCCGCGACATTTTTGCGGATTCCTTGAAACCAAGCGCGTCGTAGAGATGTAGTTTGCGGTACACCGAAGCAAGTGCACCTTTTGGTGACAGTGCGACCGCGGTGTCGTATACGCGTCTGCCAGGCGCCTGCTCATATATCGTGGCTATCACACCAATCCTGTTCTTCTTGGCCGCTCTCCCTAGAGCTGTCACAAACTCGCCCTTGACCGTTTCGGCAACGGCGGCCAGCTGGCTTGCTGTCTGGCTGGCCGGAGAATAGGCCATCTGGAATTCTGGAAAGCAAACCAGTTCAGCCTTGCCAGACGAGGCTTCATTGATAAACTCGATTGACCTGAGCAGGTTTTCCTGCTTGTCCTCAGACGAGCGCATCTGCACCATTGCAACCTTTGTCAAGTGGAGCTGGGAAGCTGGTCAAAATAATAATAGTTTTGCCCGCGACATGACTTTAGTGTTCAGGACATGGAGAAGGTGACTCGGACCAAGCAGATCCCCCAGGCCACTATAGTGGCATGCCGGACTGGAACCAGTTTTCCTTCGGCTTTTCGTCAAATACGACTATTACATGCTCGGCCTTCGTCTTTAGTATCTGAACGGCCGAGTCCGTCACGGCCTTTGCAAACTCGTTTTTCTGTTCCGCGGATCTGCCTGGGTACATCGAGACTACAATAAGGGGCATGCAAAGAATTTGCTATGCCTGATTTATATTTGCATCAGCGACTGGTGGTGCGGCCAGCAGCTGCGTTATTTCGACGTGGCTGGGGCTGCCAGCCAACTCGTAGAGCGCAACAAGGTACCGCCTGATGAAATTTACACCCGGCGATGGCCTGCGGCCTTTTTCATAGTCGCTCAAAACGGATGGTGTTATACTCATCTTCCTTGCCAGATCAGCTTGCTTTACTTCAAATTTTTTTCTCCAGTACTTTAGCTGGTGAGCCGGACTTTCACTCATTACGACAGAGCCGGCGATCATTGCAAGTTCATCGCCGCCAGATTTATTCCCGGTACTGGACAAACGTAAAACGAACGCGTTCTCGGGTGATAAAAAGATTACCGAATAATAAAATCTGGCGAATAGTCGCGGCTCTGCTCGAGAACCGCGCGATGCGACCCATTCGCAATCAAGATCGCGGTGCATTATCGATGCAGGAAGTTACGCGAAAACTGAAGATTGAATGATCTTGACGTAAGCTGGACAAGACAGCAAATGGTAGTGCTTCGGAAGCTAGGCCTTCGACTATCATATATTTTATAATACCTCTTGGCGTATGATAGCCCTGTACAAATATGCAGGGATTGGACAAGGGGAATAATGTTGACAGGGCTCTTCTCGAGCGTTTCGAGCGAGAGATATGGGGCAAGGTCCCACACCTGGAAGAAAATTCAGGGAAGGTCAAGGTTGTCAACCCAACGCCCTTGATCGACATTACCAAGGATCTGAAGGAATGCGCGAAACGCGAATACGGCCTCGATCTAACAGACAATGATCTTAAGGTGCTCGGCAAGTTTGATTCCGACCTTTTGGCGGGCTCGATAAAGGCACGGCCCGCTGTGCACATTGTCCATGACGCAATCGCTACTGGAAAGCTTACTCATGGGCAGACAATAATCGAGGCGACCTCGGGCAACTTTGGCATAGCTCTGGGGCAAATAGGCAGGCTCGGCCTTGCTGTCATTACCCTTGTTTCTCGCAAGCTCCAGGAGGGAGTTTTCGAGGAGTTGAAGAACGAGAAAATACGAATCATGAACCTTGACATGGACATCTGCCCCGCTCCTGGAATGGGTAATCCCAATCTTTTGGTCGCAAAGGCAACTGCTGCGAACGTCCGCTCGCAGCTCTCAGATTTCGGCTTTGACCTTGCCATTTTCGATAAATCTCGCGCGGAGATAGAAGCAGTCCTGGCAAAACAGGATATCATCAACCTGGCGAAACTTCTCGCAAGGATCTATGGCTGCTTTTGCCCGGAACAGTACGACAACGAGCTGAACATTGACGTCCACAGGACCGTGACAGGCTCGGAGATTGACCAGCAATTGCATGAACAAGGCGGTTCGCTGGCAGAATTTAGAATCGTTTGCACCTTTGGGACCGGGGGCACGTCAGGAGGCCTGAGCAGGTACCTGATGGAAAAGCATGGGAAAAAGTCGCTCCACGTGGTCTTTCCGCTGGGCGATCAGGATGTTGCCGGAATAAGGACGAAAGGCAAGGCGACGGGACTAAAGTTCTACGAGCCCGAACGATACGGCGGACAACATGAAGTGGATTTTGGGCAGGCAAAGCGTCTCTTAAAGTTCTTTGTAGATAAGGGCCATGACATGGGAGAAAGCAGTGCCCTTGCGCTTTATGCCGTGATGCAGATGGCCAACTATGGTGGCGCCGGCGGAAAATATGTCGTAATGATTGCCGACGGAATCCAAAAGTACAGAAAGAACCTTGCAACGGCGGAAAAGAAGGGCCGCCTCGAAGTTCCCCTGCAAGAAGCTGTCTCAAACATCGGGGACTACGACAGAGTCGTCTGGATTCACACAATGTATACCCCGCGCAAGGAGGGAATAGAGCTGATGGCAAAGTCGCTGGGCGTCGATGAAAGCAAGATCTTTGTCCCAAAGGCCAGGGAGGTAGAACGGCTTCTCACGACCCAGCAGATCCCAAAGGAACTAGATGATGCTTTGGGCAAAGCCGACGGCAAGACATTGCTGGTATGCATGATGGGGAACACTTCATTGATGGTGGCCAAGGTGCTGGCAGGGAAGGGCAGGACTTCTGAAAGTCTGACAGGCGGGATATCAGCACTTTCTCAGGGCAAGGGTAGGCAAATTTCTGAATTGGTCAAAATGGCTACAGAATGACATGACCGCGCATTCAGCTGAATTGCAATGGACAAACATAACATGCATATCGGATAATGATGGATTTGCCAGAGAAGTTTACGACCATCTATATTCCAAGCTGGAGGAGCACAAGCAGTTTGAAGACAGCAAGAACATACAGGTTTCCAAAGAAATGATAACCCTTCTAGACGACAGTAAAGAAATCCGTATCAACCACAACACCCTCATACCAATGGGAATGATAAAATGGATTCTGCGATCATTTCTAGAGTCAGACCCCGCAAGGTTCAAAGATCACGATGTAATAGAACTTGGGGATTCATTCACAATAGGGAGTATCCTTGATCCATCAAAAATGGAAATGTTCACATGTGAAATATGCGGGTTCTTTTATCCCCACGAAGAAGAGCTGTACACCCATAGAACGACCCATTTCGGAATATAGAACCGAAAGAGCGTGTTCCTTTATAATGCGGCGCACACATCATCCATGTTCCAGATCAGATGGGCAGCGACCAAGAAGTACTGACCGTAAGCGAACTGACAAAACGATATGGAGATTTCATAGCTCTTGACAATCTGAGTTTTTCCCTCAAGGAAGGCCAGTGTATGGGATACCTGGGTCCCAACGGCTCCGGAAAAACAACGACGATCAAGATCCTGACCGGACTTTGCAGACCAACATCGGGCCGGGCTTTTATTTTTGGAAAGGAAATAGGAAAGGAAACGAGGAGAGCCCTCTTAAACGTCGGCTCTGTAGTCGAAACCCCTACATTTCCGCCATTTCTAACGCCAATTGAAGTATTGTCTTATTATGGAAAGCTAAGAGGAATGTCGCCACAACAGATTTCCGACAGGACCAGAAAGGTCCTGGAAATTGTAAAGTTGCATGAATGGAGCGAAAAAAAGCTCGGCTCGTTCTCAAAGGGCATGACTCAGCGAGTAGCATTGGCTTCATCGCTCTTACACGATCCCGATTTATTGATTCTGGATGAACCTACTTCTGGGCTAGATCCACGAGGAAGAGTAGAGGTGCGTGAGATCATTGACTCGCTGAAAAAAGCCGGCAAGACTATCCTGATGAGCACACATCTGTTGTCAGAAGCCCAGGAGCTCTGCGGTGTGATATCCATGCTTGACAAGGGCAAATTGGTCAGGTCTGACACGGTTCATAGTATCATGCGTTCAATGGCTGGTGGAAAAGTAAAGGTCGAGCTGCTGCAAAGACCAACTGACGCGCAAATCCTGCTAGTAGGAAAAATTGATGGAGTGGTGGGAGTCGAACAGCCCGACCCGTACGGTACGGAGATTATTATCGAGCATGCGGGAGGTATGGATGACAGGGCACAGCTCTTGCAGAAACTGACTGCTTCAGGTTTTCAGATAGTTTCTTTCAGGCCGGCACAAAATACTCTCGAGTCATTCTACCTGAATACAATGTCGGAGTCATTGGATTAGTATGAAGACTCTGGCGGAAAAAAGGCTACCGAGGCAGGATACCCAGGTCAGGGTCATATGCGGGCATGAGCTCCAAAAATTCCTGCGATCAAAACGGGTAATCGGAGTGATGGCAGTCGCAGTCTTGGCTTCAATTGCGGTTGTATATTTTATTTCAAACAACCTTGACCCAGAAGCAATAGCTGGGCTTCTTGGATTCTCATTGGTTCTGGCGCCCGTGCTATTGGTTATTACGGCAGCGCTTGTGGGAAGCGATGCACTTTTGGTCGAATTTCATGAAAAAACTGGGTATTCGCTATTCGCCAATCCAGTCAGCAGGACAGCCATATGGTTTGGAAAATTCTTTGCGGCAGAGATCATTATCTTTATCGTGATAGGCATCTACTTTGGGGTAATATCGGCCGCAGCTCTGATCAAGTTTGGCGACGTACCTTCTTCGATATTGCTTGCGCCCATGTTGTTTTCCCTGGTATTAGGGACGTTGGTCATGAGCCTCGCTTTTCTATGGAGCGCTGTCTTCAAAGGCCCACTAGCCTCGACCATAACCGTGCTTTTCTCGTTAGTGCCCCTGCCTATCGTAGACACGATTCTAGCAAGTCAGCAAATCGAAACTTGGTACATGCCATATTCGGCCGTAAATAATGTGATACGGGTGTTGGCTTTACTCGATCGAGACTTGCTAGTTGGAGATAGCACAGTGATGGCCGTTCCTGTGACAGTAAGCCTGCTAGTTGTGGTTGCATACATTGTAGGGTTTTCGGTGGTCTCGATCTATCTATTCAAGCGAAGGGACATGTGATCAATGGCACATTATTGCGCTGCCCTAGCCTTGAGGGTATGGGAACCGATGCAAGACCTGTATGGTTTAAGTATCGTTAGCGCGAATATTGGCTGATGGCAGAAAGTAAGGCAGTCGATCGACCGCGAATGGCGATAACAAAATGGATTCCGTACAGCGCTGCGGGCGCTGCGATATCGTTCTTGGTGGGATCCGTATTCAGTCTTCCGCCACCCCAGGTCATAGTAGCAGCCGCAACGACGGCAACTTTGATTTTCAGCGGACTGGCAATGCAATCATACGGCAGAGAAAAGGAAACATCAACCATTCCCAGATAGAGCGGATCGCAGATATCCGAATGGGAATTGCTCGGTAGCCAAAAGCGCATCTTCAGCTACAAGTTGGCAATAAGGTAAATAGTAAGCTCGGTGCTAATTATTGTAGCATGAGTGATTTTGCATTCATACGGTTTCTAAGCCACGGCCTTTTGTCCGAAGAAGAAAAGCAGGACAGAGAAAACATCATCATGCTGACCGAAGAGGTCCTGCATGCTAAAGGAATGGAATGCGATGCTTCGATTGCAAAGATATCGGAGAAAGAACTCGAAGAGATTCTAGAAAGAGTCAGACAGCTCCGAAAACGCAAGAAAGAGGCAGGTACAGCATCGCCCGAGGTCATGCATACTCATTATGGATAGTGCCGGATGGATGAGCACATAAGATGGATTTTGCGAGTCGATGGCTATGGATGGTCCTTATTGCATCGGCTCTCTTTGCCATTTCCCTGTTTGTGTTCCGCCTCAATATCAGAACGCTTGCCTTGATTTTTGGCGTCGGTGTCTCTGCAGCTACGCTTTGGCTGTATCTTGACACAAGATATCTTTCACAGCCAAAGCGGACTTTTTCCTCGGCGCAACCATGCGTATGCGCCGTCTGCAAGCACGAACATACTGTGATGTGTCTGGAGAACAAGTGTGCGTGCTGCCTGGTCACGAAAAACGAGAAAGTAATAGGACATTCGAACAACCCTCTGCAGTAATCATCCTCTAGAAGTTACTTTCATCAATATTATAGCATCTGAAATTCTAGAAATGTCGGCTCGGGATGAACGGATCTGATCATCGCAGTCTTTTTACAATCAAGCGCAGAGAAGACCTGAAGCGTGAAATCCTAAAGTCTCTCAATGAGCATAAAAGAGGTGTCACAATCAATCAATTGCATCACGTCGCCAAGAATCGTTCGCTCAGGCCCATACTTGTGGAACTTGTCCGATCCGGGAAGGTCAGGAAAACGAGAAGTCTGGGACCTCACGGGATAGTCCGGTTCCTTTACGTCCTGAACAGTCCCAAAGAAACATCATAGATGTCAGCCGCACTACGAATTGGACAGATTTCGCAAGCTCCTGAATCTTCGCTCAGCGAAACGGCAATAGATCCAGCGGAAGTCATTTCTGCGTGCTGCAACATGATTGCAGAGTCGGATCAAGTTTGGCCTTCCGAGCTGTTATAGTATAATGTACTTGAGGAATTAACACACACATCTCTCTTTACGAAATGCACACGCCATCTTTTCTGTGAATGAGAACCTGAGGGGGCGGACCTTTTTCGGCTTCTGAATCTACGTCGAGGTCTTGTACACGGCGTTCTCCCTGAAAATGCGCGGGCGTCTTTTCCTTCCGATAAGCGTGATACGATACCTATCATTCGAACGGTAAAAAGTGGGATGCACCGTCCCGGAAAGCTTTCCCAGCGGTCCGGCATTGCGTCAGTCATTGTTCCCGTGGTTGCAGCGGTCTTCCTAGCAGGTGTGTATATGACAATAGTGCTGGCGGCTTTGAACAGCCAATGGGGCGCCGAACCTGGCCAGAGCGTACAGCCTCCATCGAATCCCGATGAGCCTTCAATAAATCAAGGTTCCAGTGAGCTTCCAGACTCTTCCGATTCCACGGAGCCCCCGGCCATGCCATCTGGCGATCAAAGTCCCGCAGGGCCCACAACTCCAACTCCACCTCCTGTCAATGTTGGATCTGGAGGGGGCGGTGGAAGTAGCGGCGGCTCGGGGTCAGAAGAACCCGAACCAACCCCTGGAGAGGGGCCATCGTACTCTGAATCGGATTTCACTCCTCCGAGCATCTCGCCACCAGAGAATGTCGTAATTGAGGCAACAGGCACTTTTACCATCATAGATCTTGCAGCACCGCAAGTCATCGATTCTGAAGATTCAAGTCCTGAAATTACCAATGATGCTCCTCGCGGTGGATTTCCCTTGGGCACAACTTTGGTAACGTGGACGGCGACAGATAGCGCGGGCAATTCGCATTCCGCGTCGCAAACTGTAAGGGTGCTCGATACGAGGCCCCCGGTCATTACAGCGCCAAAAGATATCATGATGTCAGTAAAGGATGGGACAAAACTGACTGTTGTAAAGATGGGAACACTGCGCGTACGTGACGCTGCTGACCCCAGTCCTGCGATCACGAGCAATGCGCCCGGCAACGGCTTTCCCATCGGCACCACCACGGTCAAATGGACTGCCCGCGATGCTTCGGGAAATATTGCCACATACATCCAGAAGGTCACTATTCAAATCAAGATCGGTAATCCTGGACCGACTGATTCAGATTGGAAAGGATTGCATGGCGTCAACTTTATTGATCCTGTTCTCAGCAAGAAGGAACGGAAGGAGGATGTCCCACCAAACCCGGGCTACGTCACCAAATACATGGCATTTGCCAAGAAATACGACTTTAACATCATACGTGTCCCTATCTACTGGGAAAGCTATGTGGGAAACGAGGAAAATTTTCTGGCTGAAACAGAACTGATTGCAAAGGAGGCACAGAAGCATGGCATCAAGGTCATCTATGACAACCATCACTTTTTCGCCACATCACAATGGGGTGCCGACATACGCAAGGGTGGAATTGGCTTTCCATCGATACTTACTGGCCAGTACAATCCTGTCGGTGATGGCAATACGCAAACGGACAACTACGGCCACGCGGAGGTGAGGGCGTTCTGGGATGACTTTTACAACAACAGGGTAAGGAATGTGCCTGACGCCTGGTCGCTCCAGGCAGACTACATGAAGGCCGTGATCGAAAGGGTTGACAAATACGACAATGTCCTGGGTTATGAAATCCTGAACGAGCCGCATCTGTGGAAGAAGGAACATTACACTGACCTTGGAGAATATCATACGGCCATTACAAAGAATCTGAGGCAGGCAACGGACAAGACAATAATCTTTACGCGGGAAACGACACATGGCAGCTACAACAGAGATCCCGATTATGAGAAACTAATTCTGCCTCTGGATCCAGACAAAAACGTGATGTACTGGCCACATACCTATCAGCCGCCATCGAGGGATGCCGGACAACTTCAGGTCAAGCAGTTCAAGAGGTACCAGAGCGAGTGGGCAGAGATGGGCTACGACGTCAAGATAGGCATCGGTGAATGGGGCACCCAGAGCAACCAGATAACCGGGCTTCCGGGATTGGACGAAGTGGAGGGCCAGGCATTAATGGATTCGTTCGTGAGCACCTGGGCCAAAGAGGACTGGCCCGTCACCTATTGGGCTTTTGGGTGCTTCTCCTGCGGTGAAGGCAACAAGATAATCGAATCCGACGGCTCGCTCACAAAATATGGGAAACGATATGTCAAGGCAATCGAGACTTACTACGAATGACAATTCTCGCCTGAACAGAAGCAATAGATCTGTCTTAGGGAGGAGATCCGGCCCCTGCACAGTATGGTAGACCTTACTTACTAAGTCTGTATTTGCTACCAGCGTTAAATACCTGGTCGTGCATCTACATTGCATGAACAAAAATATCAATATCAACCATCCAGCAAGCGATACAAAAGCAACTGAAGGGCGCGATGCTTCTAAAGGAGACGAGGGCAGGACACGAATCAAACCAAAAGTCCGCTCAGCTTCAAGAATCATCAATAGCGTCAAAACGATAGAAGGGGGAGGTTTTGTAGTAAATCGGGCGTTTCCAACCCAGGGGCTTTCGGATCTCGATCCATTTCAGCTCCTTGATGAAATGGGCCCAATGGACGTAGCGCCGGGAGAAGCCAAGGGAGCGCCAGACCACCCGCACCGAGGTTTCGAGACAGTAACATATATGCTCGAAGGCAGTTTTGAACACAAGGATTCCGAGGGACATTTCGGAAGGCTCAGCCCTGGCGATGTCCAGTGGATGACTGCAGGCTCTGGAGTGATACATTCAGAAATGCCTGGCAAGGATTTTCTGCGCACTGGTGGAAGAATGCACGGATTTCAGCTCTGGGTCAACCTTCCAAAGAGGGACAAAATGATAAAGCCGCGATATCAAGAAATCTCTAATTCCAAAATCCCTGTTGGCAGATCTCCCGATGGCAAGGTTACGGCAAAAGTCATCGCGGGAGAGGCACTTGGCGTCAAAGCGGCGATCGAAACAAGGACGCCCATAATGTACCTTCACTTTGTACTCCAGCCGGGAGCCGAGATGATCCAACCTGTTCCAGCTGACTACAATGTCTTTGCCTATGTCGTCAAAGGGGAAGGGAATTTTGGAGAAAACGAGAACTTTGCCCAAAGAGGCCAGATCGTTGCGTTCGATAGGGACGGTGATTCGATATCGATAAGAACTTCGCAGGGTTTGCCTCTCGAACTCTTGCTGATAGCGGGCGTTCCTCTGAATGAGCCAGTCGCGCGCTACGGGCCGTTTGTAATGAATACCCCGGAGGAGATTGATCAGGCGCTGGAGGATTATCGGAACGGTAGGATGGGTCAAATCAGCCACTAGGCCGAACCAGAAGTGATACCTCTAAAGATAAGGCAATACAATCATCCCGTACGACGGCAAATGACCATGCCTGAGAACAAGAATCATGGCGATGCAGGCGACAACGGCCCGGTTACGGTTATTGTAACCCGAAAAGCGAAAAAAGAAAGGACAAAGGAATTCGAAGAATGGATGGACGGCATAGTCCACGAAGCGATGAAGTTTGAGGGGCACATGGGTGTGAACATCATTCGACCCTCCGATCCGTCGGCAAATCCGGAATACGTCATTATCTTCCGCTTCAACTCTTATGACAATCTTGCAAAGTGGGAAAACTCGGAGATAAGGAATCAGTGGCTCAAGAAAAGCAGGGGTCTAACTGAAGGCAAACCGCTGGTGGAAAAACAGACTGGTCTTGAATTCTGGTTCACTCCACGTTCAGGCAAGGACAGCGGTACAACCGCTCCGCCACCTCGGTACAAGATGGCCATTGTCACAGGGGGCATTATTTTCATCTTGCTAAACACCCTGCTTCCGCTGATACGACAGCTAACAATCGACCTTCCTTTATTGTTAAGTACGCTCGTAGCAATAGTGATCATGGTTCCTCTAATGACCTACGTGGTCATGCCGTCAGTCACCAGATTGTTGAGACCATGGCTGTCAAGAAAGGGACTGTTCTAGAAAGCTCATAGCTCTTACTCTCTGGCGAGCTTGGCACTAGCGAAAAAACTGGCGAAATGGTTCTACACATCGCATCATCGGAGGATTAGTTTTCTTACCTTATAGTGCTTGATTATCGAATTCTCATAAAATCTCCCAGCGTCTTCTAGAGCGCCGCCTTTCTTCACGAGAACGTTGCCTTCACCGCAGGAGAAGCATCCAAAAGCCCAATACACATGCATGTAACCCTCTCTACTCCATACTTTTACAAACTCGTCCATGTTCTTTTGCGTCACTGCCTTGCCCTTGGGCAGCTGCGGGGGTTGAGTGGACCATTCGCCAACGGCAATCTCCACGTCATATCCGATGGAAGCCCATTTTTTCTGGACTGCCTTCCAGGTGGCCACTTGCTTTTCAATGTCCTTCAATCCATAGAGGTGGGGGGCGTATATGACGTTCTTTGCGGGATCTTTAGGAAGGATCTTGTGCTCGAGTTCTACCTTTCTGGTGTACTTGGATCCATCAGGCTCCAGGCCGTGAGTAGTCTCTCTTGTAAAGATCAGTGGTTTATCTGTTGATTTTCTCAGTTTCTCGGCGAGCTCTGTGTGCATGGTGCCAAGGTTCTCATAATCCGCATCCTTCCACAGATGTGGTTCGTTAAGGAGCTCGTACCCGAGCACATTGCGATAGTCATCGACTTCGTTTATCATGTCCTTCATAAAGTCTGCCTGAAGGGTCCAGACATCCAGAGTGCGCTTGCAAGAGTTACTGCTGTCGCGTACTTTGTTCAAATAGTAGTCGTTCCAAAACGCGCGAACTTCGGGGTCGCGCTCGTAGCTCTTGGTTGGCTTGTAGCAGGATACCACGAATTTCGGAAATCCATCGCCTTTCGCTACCTTTGAACCCCAGTTTGACGTGGCATAGAAATGGTGAAAGTCTATCCAAACAGAGATGTCATTCTCGTTTGCTGTCTTTACGAGATAGTCGAGCTCGGCAAGGAAATTCCCTTTGTTATCCACATAGGCCTCCCACTTGACGGGTATTCGAAAAACGTTAAAGTTTGATTCCTTTGCCTTTGCGACAAATTCGTCAACAAAATCAGTTTGCTTGGATAGTTTTGGCTTGCCTTCTTTTCGGTTCAGAACAGGATCGATAAAGTTGACGCCATGAAGTTCACGGGACGGCAACGGATCGTCATCTGGTTTTGGCTTTGGATCTGGCTTGGGCGCAGGTTTTGGCGTGGGTTTGACATCTGTTTCGTCTTCTTCGCTTACTTTGTCACCTCTCGGCTTGTCAGATGATCCACCGCTTCCACCTCCGCCTCCTCCACCGCCTCCGCCGCTAACATAGGTGATGCTCGTTTTTTCTGAAGAGGAGTCGTTAGAAGACACGGAGCCGATCACGATTTCAAGAGGCATTCTAACTTGATCATTCGTTGTGTTCGCTTTTTGTAGTGGCAAAGTAAATGCGGCCGATGTCTTCTCTTCCGTTCTGGCGCCATCGCTCCTTTCCGGCTGCGCAGCGTGCTCCAGGAGTGCAACTACAGAGTAAGATGCTGGTGGCGCCATCGGTTGCACGAACGCTGTCATCGAGACTATAATCAGAACCGTGCTCGCAAATATGGCAGAAAGCGTGCCTGCGAGGAGGATATCGTTGCGGCAGTAGTTCACTCATCCCGCTCGAATATAATTTGACTTAAGGCTTATTCTGGTACATTCTATAGTAACAAACCCTAGCTGGCTTCTTGATTCACACCAAATATTTGTGATCCACCGGGCCCTGACCCAATAAGTCTAGTGCGATCTCCAAAGGACGCACCTTACCTGCTGTAGAGCTTGATTCTAATCCCGTCAGGGTCGAGCACATAGGCTTCGGTACCATGAGCTTCATGTCCAGAAACGTGCTTGTATGTCCTCTCGAGCGCCTCAGAGTCAGGCAGCTCAATCCCGAAATGGTTCAGCCCCAGTTTGTCAGGTGACGCACGCGAGATAGTGCCGAGCCATGTGTTGGCCGCCACATGGTGATGGTATCCACCCGCTGAAAAAAAGGACGCACTGGGGTAAGTAGCTGTAAAGTCCAGTCCCAGAACGTCGTGATAAAACTTCATTGCTTTTGCGAGGTTTCTGACGTGGAGGTGCACATGGCCTATGACAGTTTTTTCGGGCATCGATTTCCAACCAGAAGCCGTCGCGTCCTTCAGCAGCCCCTCGGTGTCGAGCCTCAGCGTAGCCATTCCAACCATATCGCCTTTCCATTTCCATTCCGAGTGGGGTCTGTCGCGATAGATCTCTACTCCGTTAAAGTCAGGGTCTCGGATGTAGATAGCCTCAGACACGAGGTGATCAGCAAGGCCATCGAAATGCACTTGGCCTCTTTTCTCGCGCAGGCTCTGGAGCATGTCAGCCAGATATTTTCTTTCTGGCAAGAGTATCGCAAAGTGGTAAAGTCCGGCCCTCCTAGACCCGTTCTCCCCCTCCTTCGCCAGCACGAGCTCGACAAGCGGGCGGCTTCCGTCCGCGGATAGAACGGCCCTTCCGTGAGAAGGCTTGCCGAGCGACTTAAATCCAAGCACGCTCTGGTAAAAGTCAAGGGACCTCTGTATGTCGGAAACGTTCAGGCTGACATAGCCTATGCCCATGGAAGGGCTGATTCTAAACTGCTGCGCGGCAGAAATCCCGTTTGTCATGATATCAATATGCGTCAGATTATCTAATAAGCGCGATAGTAATTCCGCGCCTAGTCAGTAAGCCATGGCGTACCGACTAGTCCTTAACAGGCAATCATGATCGATGGCATTGCTGAATTCAAATTCAATTGCCGCAACACTCGTGCCGATTTTCACATCTGCAGTATTCTGGGGTTTTCAGACAAATCGGACAGATGCGTGCGCCGCATCCTACGCATGTGTTGTCTCCTACATTGCATGCCCAGTGCCTGCATTCGGCCATCAGCAATGGATGCAAGCCAGGGGATTAGAACATTTGGTCATCTGTATTCATCGCCGCAGTCCCCGATGGTCTCGAACAGGTTGTTTGACTGCCTGCATATCTCTTCGATCCTGCTCGCATCATCGCTGCCGAGCTTGAAACTAAAGACGCGGGCGTTGTCATCTCTGTGATCCGTTATTCCCAGCCTTGCGCCGATTATCACTCCCGCCACCGCCGGCTTGTCGAGGATGTAACGCGTCGCCACGTTTGCAATGCTCACACCATGATCCTGTGCTATCTTTTTCAATGTGGAGAGCAGTTCCTGAAAGAGGCTCCATCCGCCCCAAGCATCTACCATGCGCTTGTATTTGCGCAGGCTCTGGGTGTCAAGAGCCAATGACTGCGGCTCAGGCTTGTCCAGATACTGTTCAGACAGCAGGCCGCCGCATAGCGCGCCATACGCCAGAAGACCAACACCGGTGTCGGCGGCAAAGCGCGCCATCTTGACCTCCGGCCTCCTGTCTACAATTGAATACTGCACCTGGTTTGACACGATCCGCAACCCCGCTTCCTTCATTATCTGCATCCGCTCGGTGTCGAAATTGGTAAGACCGATATGCCTTATCTTGCCTTCGTCGCGAAGGTCCGAGAGATACTTTAATGCGTCAATGTAGTACGGGTTGTTATAGTCCCACCAGTGGAACTGCACAAGGTCCAGCGTCTCCGTTCCCATCCTTTGAAGCGATCTTTGCACGCTGGCCTGAGCATTCTGGCGAACAATTCTCTGGGGATCGGGCACCCATTTTGTCAGAGCCAAAAGTTGCTGTTTTTCGTGAGGCGGCAGCCTTTTCCTGAATTCTCCGATAAAGTCTTCTGCAGGTCCGTAAATGTCGGCAAGATCCCATGTGGTAAAGCCGGACTCGTGATACTTTTCCATCTCTGACACTGCTGCCTGCGGATTGATGTGTCCGTGTCCTCCGGCGACCTGCCACATGCCGTTAAGGACGCGGCAGATATTCAGGCCGGGCGCAAGTTCGTAATGCTCCATGGCTATTCCGGCTTGTCCATAACCCCTTCGCAAATATTAAACAAGCAATCAGCGATACTTGTTGTCATAGACTTCCGAGACTGTCATCACATCGACTCCCCTGCTTGCCACGTCGTCCACTATTGCGCGCAAGTCCGAGGCCAGATACTTGAATTCCTCATCGGCGTCAGACTCGACTATTCTATGGAAAACGAGAATGAGCCAGTCACCGTTGGCAATGGCACTCTGAACACGCTCTGAAACTTCCGAGGGAGTAGTGGAGTTGGTGACTACCATTGCCCTCAACCTGTATGGATCCGACGGAGGGAGCGTTTCAAATTCCCCTTCGGCCGTTCTGGCCGTCTTGTAGTACTTTTGCACCTGACTCTTCAGGCTGCCGTTGTCAAACTCTCCATAAGGATACGCAAAGTGCACAGCGGCATTTTGAAATCCATTATTTAACAGGAATTGCTGCGACAGCTGAAGCTCAATTTCAATTTCAGAGGACGGGATGGACGTCAGATTGCTGTGGCTGTAGGAATGCGAAGCGATGTCCCATCCATTCAGGTCCTGGAGGTTCTTCAGCTGCGTGAGATTTAGCCTGTCCGGCCCGCCAACCATCGACGGGATGACATAGGCCGTAGCAGGAAAATGATATTCGTCAAGCACAGGCCTTGCAACATAATAATCTGTTTCAAAGCCATCGTCAAAGGTGAAAGTGACCACCGGCCTCTCGTTTCTGGCGATTAGCGACAGGCCGTTGATCCAGACTGTGACAGGCCTTCCAGAGCCGTCATCAACCGCTCTTATCTGGATTTTGTTGACGTCGGAAATATCCGAGAGGCCTTCTGCCGTACTGTGACCTTTACTCAATGTAAGAATATTCCACCGGTTCTCACCAAGAAAGCTAGATTGCGTCCCAGCGTCTCCGGCTATCCAATAGTCAGTAAAAGTACGGAAGTCATCGCCGGTTACAGTGACTCGCAATTCTGACACGTTCTCGGTGCCGTTGACCTTGATCCAAACTTTTAGCAACCTGTCGGTAAAGTTCAGCATAGGCACGATATCTGACTTCCGGGTAAAGACCGGCGAGCCGTCCCCAAGAGTCTGCAGTTTGAGAGACTGGTTTCCTATCGCGAAACTAGCCGCATCCTGAAGCTGGCTGCCAGTGTCACTTACAAGGACAAAACCGTGGTCCGGCTGAAAGTTTGAGATTATTAGTTCCCTGTTCGAAACCTGGGCGGTCGAAGGGCCGACATTACCAAATTGCGCTACTCCAAGTGTGGCCGCCAGAAAAAGCGCAGCAGCGATCGCCGAGAAGGCAACGATAGCAATTCTTCTTCTCACTAGATCCACCTTGACGGAAAGCAGCGGTTCAATCTGCGCGGTCAGAGATGAAGGAAAGTACTATAAAAGATAGAGCGAGAGGCGAGCGAGCCGCCCCTCTGATCACATTCTTTAGGCAGCTACCAGGAACCGCGTGAGGAATTCATCGAGCTCGTATTCACTGTATTTCTGGTGAGAAGCGTCATTTCTTCCGTGCTCCTCTCTGTCAGCCTCATGTCTGAATACGGCGTGGCAATTCTGGCATTGATAGATTTTCAAATATATCTGACTGCATGCAATGCAGGCGTGAACTTAACTTGAAGTATGTAGCAGGAATTTATGACAGATCACTCGTCAGGCGAGCCTTGATTATCACGTAGTCAATTATGCCCTTTCTCGATGTTTGCTGCATTTTTGCCAGCGACTTGCAGAGAACATTCTCAAGAAATGAAGGATATTCTTGCAGGATCCGCTCTCTTATTTCCTGCCTGTTCAGCATGTAGTAATTCGCCAGGGGCTCATAGACCTCATGGCCAATGCGGATATCGTCCTTTATATCAAATCCTCCATCGGACACGGCTGATCTCACGTGATCCATAGAGTAATGCTCTGAAGACCAGGTCAAAGAGAGAATGCCCAGCTTGAAAAATGAAGCAAGCCGACCCAGCGTCGATGATGTCACCGGCATCGCGATGACCAGTATTCCTGCCGGCTTTATGACGCGTCTGCATTCACTGATGAATTCAGGGAGAGGTTTGAAATGTTGGGCAGACTCGAGTGCAATGATTCTATCAGCTGAATGATCGCGAAATGGCAGAGAAATCGAGGTTGCATTTATTGCTGAAATCGCGTTTGCCGCTTCGGGTCCGCTATCTTTGGAATGTTTCGACGCTGAAACGAGTTGCTCCCGGTTAATGTTTAGGCAACAGATATCGATTTCATGCATCGCCTTCCAGTGTTCAGCGGGAGCTCCGAGCCCGCTGCCAATATCCACTAGAGTTCTTGCGGAACCGAGTTCAGCCGCTGCGGCTACTAGCGAGCAGAGGTTTTTCTGCGCGGCGATGGGACCAGCAGCACCATTGTTCCAGTACCCAAAATTTAGCATATTGCCCCCAGTGGCCAGCTGCATGACCGGCGACAGAGTGCTGTACAGATCAATGACATCATCAGGACTTTTCCTAAAAGTCCATAGGACAAGTTTGAGCGGGCTAATGGAAACCAAAAGTAGCTATTGGTTCTAAATCGGCTGTAGATATAAACCTAGGAATGAGATGCAGCCAGGGTCTTTTTGGTTATGACATACAAGGGCTAATATCGTCGAGGATTGTTTCGTGAGGTAAATCAGAGTGCATCATGTTGCCAAGTGACACCGCGCCTCCTCGACACGCACTTCGCATTCCCATTTGGAGGACCTAGGTAAGTTGCTTGCCATTCGAATCCTGGCTGTGGTGGTGCTTGCGATAGATGCCGCCTCTACCGGGGTCGCCGGCTATGCCTACTTTGTTGCCCTCCCGCCCATAATGTCTACAGTAGATCAGACGGTCCAATACCTGTCGGATCTCCGTGCTCCGGAAATTGATCTGGAACAATCTGCAGCAAAGATAAGAAGCGCAGCAGCCAACATGCCTACGTGCGCCGATGCGCAATACGGCGGCTGTACGACTTTTGACCTGCGTCAGACAAAAGCAGATCTGGAAAGCCTGGCAGTATCTCTTGAAGAGACCGATGGCAGCATCAAGGAAAAGGTCGCAAGTCTAGAGGAAAGGATACATCAGGTTGCGGGTCAGCTTGCACATGTTAGGCTCTTGGCGACAGGAATCGTCGGATGGATGCTGGCAATCAGCATTATGCTGATGATAAGCGGGATCACTTTTCTGCTGATCGATAAGAAAATTGAGGCAAGACCTTACCGTGCTGCAAGAGGCTTCATTTCCGAATCTGAAGCATAAGGAAGGGCCTCCAGTTACTCCTGTCCGTAGAATGTCCGCAGAGCCGACTCTATGGCCCCTTCGGGTATTCCAAAGTATTCGAAAACTTCCGCATGCATTGATACTTTCAGATCTGCTTTTGATTTCGCTTTGACATACGCCTCTGATGTTTCTTCAAGAAGCAGTCTTGCATGTCTGTTCCAGTTGCCCAGCTCGTCAGACTGCTTTTGCAGTACGGCTACCAGGCCGGCAAACGCAGCTGCTATTGCCACTCTGTATTTCTGAAGATACAGCTTGTGCGAGCTATTGTCGGGAAGAGAGTGAGCAAGCGAGCATATCAGGAACTGATACTCATCAAGATTCTTGGCTATGCTACTAGCGTCGCCTATGCCCGGCATGCCCTTTCTCGCAGCTCTCGCGTCAATCGATGCGGTTTCAAAGACACCGGGCATCGCCCTGATTGTGAGGTATGGCGATGTCATGCCGTCGTTGGTTAGCAACCTGCGGCATCCCGACCCTCCCAACTCTCTGGAAATGATCACGTCAAGAACGACGCGTGCCATTCACATCACTTTCATCACGACGTCCTAAATACGTACGACCTGGAAAAAAGCTGAAATACTGATCGAATGTCTTACAGCTTGTGAAACAAAGGAAGACAAGGTGGCAAATGCAGGCATTCTATCTGGACAGCTGCAACTGCGACTGGGGATGCCCCTGCCAGTTCAACGCCAGGCCAACTCATGGCAACTGCGAAGGAGTTGGCGGGATCCACATAATAAAAGGCAATTACGGAAAGGTCAAGCTGGACAGGCTTGACATGGCCTACATAGGGTCCTGGCCGGGGCCGATACATGAAGGTCATGGAAAGGCCTCATTCTATATTGACGAATGCGCGGACGATGAGCAGTTCTCGGCATTATCAAAGATAATCACTGGCGAAGCCGGCGGAGGGCCGTTCGAGGTCTACAGGAGCGTTATGGACGACTTTCAGGCGCCAAGGCGCGCCAAGATTACATTTGAAAGAAAGGGACTTGACAGCCGCATCAGGGTGGGCGACATAGCCGAAGCTTGGCTCGAGCCGATCAGAAATCCGGTCACCGGCGAAATTCACCGGGCGATAATCGAGCTTCCGTCAGGCTTTGAAGCAAGCCGGATGGATCAGTCGTCGACAAAAACGATTATCGCAAATGACGGTTACATTTGCTTCAGATATTCAGGAACGTATGGCAGCTTCCAAAAAACCAAATGGAAGGGCCCCTGACTGGATGCGTCACCTGCCGACAAAAGATCCTGCGGTATGCAAGAATTTGATATTATGATGATATTTTATATCACAAAATATGATATGATAATAGATTAATGCAATAAATATAATAAGCGAAATGCTTTTATGCAATTCATTGTAATATATACTGATGATGCGGAAAGCCATGGCTTGACCTTGGCGCTTGGTGGAAACGAAACAAAACTGCATCTGAAAAAACAACTGACTTTGTCGGCAAAGGCTGTAACAGGTCGTGGATGCAGGATCGCCAAGCGCCTCATACCCTTTCTGTTATGCCAATTCGAGCACTTCAATCAAAATCATGCTAAGGGGCATAGTCCATCAAATATTCTGGCGGCCCGTCAAAATTTTTGCTGTCGACTCTTACGAAAACGTCGACCCAGTAGCGAAATGATGAGGGATTTCCTATGAGCCAGTCCTGCACGGAATATTCCACTCTGCCTTCTGGCATGTCATCGATCTTTGTCTGGGGCAGGATATAGGATTCCGAAGTGTCGTTATAGATGGCGTAGTGCCAGCCGATCGATGTATGGTTAAAGTCCGGGCCGAAATGGAAAATCATTACGATGTAGTGGAGGTCTCTCCCGGTAGCTTGGTCTGAACTGATGATGTTCCACATGTAGTTTGTTTCATACTTTGCGTTCAAATTCGGATTCCCCGCGAGCTCGAGAGAAAGCACGAATGTGCCGTCCTGTTTTCTCACGCTGGCTCCTGTGATGTCATGATACGCCTCCACGTCAGGGATAATTGCAGGATCCGATTCCTGAAGCACTGGCTGGGCATCACCACGCGGATCTTTTATCGCGCTCACGCCGTTGGAATAATATCCAAAAGAGGTTTCCGGCGCTGGCGTGCCAACGCCGGCAATTGCCAGAGAAACAGGCACCAGCGTCGCAATCGCGACGGAAACGGCGAGGACGGAGGACGCCTTCAACAGCGACTTTTGTCATCCGGTTATATTTCCACGTTTTCCTTCAGACTCGGCATGAACGATCGAAAACATGATCCAAATTCAGAAGAATCAGGCTAGCCTGAGGACACTAGTCCCTAACTACGCCGCTCTGGTCGAGGTAATTGCAGCAGCGTATGCAAAAATATGCGCCCCTGTACGCGTGAACCGAAGGGGCGACACTTTGCGAGCTGCCACAGCCGCCGCACCTTGGCGCCAGTTTTTCGCCGTCTACTGCTGCCTGCATAGCTGCTGCCAGCGCGCGCCAAGGAATAAAAGGTCATTGATGTAATACTCTAGTACATTTGTCAAGAACGCTGATTCTGGCCGGCGCTCTCGGAGCTGGGCTGGCAGTGTATTTCGTTTTTGCGCTTTACGTTCTTCCCACCTCGTATCAGGATTCTATTATGCCTCAAAGACCGGAGGCTGTCATCACCAGCGTTGAATTCTCTGCAAAAGAAATTGCACTAGGCCAAAAGTTCGTCATATCCGTCACTGCAGAGAACAGGGGGCAGGAGGCGGACATGCAGATAGTATCGATGGGCTTTCCGAACCTCACGGGCGGTGATAGGGCCACGATAACTAGCCATGATTTCAGGCAGACCCCTTTGAGGGTAGAACCGGGCGATCCGGTCGGCTCATCGTACCTCGGCCCGCAGGAAAACCTCACCGCGGCGTACCCGTCAATCGAGGCGTTCAGCCGTCCGTGGGAGAATGGCAAAAGCTACACCATTAGCGTCGAAGTGGAGCCGGAAGCAGAAGGCAGGTTCCTTGTATTCACAAAGTCAATAGCATTTCCACACGCGTGGGACATGGCTCACTACCCCCGCGAGGGCACGTTGGACTACCAGAATGAATTTGTACAGATAAATTCGGTGAATGTGACAAACCCTTAATTGTCGGAATCATGAAAAATTAGCGATGCGTTTCAGGCAGGGCTCCAGACTCGAGTACGGAACCGGAAGGAAATTCCTGGCCGGCAGCATCCTCGTGGGCCTCGGCGTGCTGCTCGCTGCCGGAGGTGGAAGCTGGGACATAACGAACCACCTCCTCAACAAGCCTGAAACCTTTTTCGCCCCGCCACACGCTCTTTTGTATTCGGGAGTAGGAACTGCTGTCCTCGGGGCAGCCATGCTACTCTCTTCATCAAGGTCTGCCGGAAGAATAGTCCTGCCAGCAAAGATGGCAGTCGCCGGGGTGATACTCTTGATATCGGCGGGTCCCGTTGACTTTGCCTGGCACACTGCATTTGGACTCGACGGCCTGCTAAGCCCGCCTCACTTTGTTCTTGTTAGCGGCATGGTGCTGAGCAGTTTCGGAGCAACCGCTGGAATGGTATACCACAGGACCGTGACTGTGCGAAGCGAAGGTGTCGGGTTGCACCCGGCCCTCATCGTCATTGGCATCCTGCCGCTATGGCTATCGCTATCAGGCATAGTGGACATGTTTACGCTCCCGTTCTCTGAAACAAAATACTTTGATTTCGACCCAGACCGGACCTTTGCTGTCGTGTTTGCCGCCGTCGGCTTTCCATTTGTGATAGCCGCCTGCCTTGTCGGGTCATCGTTTCTGGCCGGCAGACGATTTGGAGCCATGTCAATAACAGGGGCGGCATTCATCGTAACCGGGATACTGACTTCCATAGTACCTAGCGACGCACTGATCTCCACCATTCCGTTCTATGCACTTGCAATCATTCCGATAGTGGCATCTGACGTGATTCTCTCATACAGGAAATGGAGGCCACATGGGACCACGGTCTATCTTGCGGGGGCCATAGTGGGAATAACTTTTTTCATGCTGTACTATCCGTTGATAGCGCACACGTACAACGAGTTCACAAACCTTGGCAGGCTTGTCTGGCCCGGCGTTACTGCGCCGATTTACTTTGAGCTCCTGTCGACAGTCTACCCGTATGTCATTGCGCCTGCTGCTGGAATGGGGATAGTAGGCGCGCTGGCAGCCGACAGGCTGGCCGCCAGGATCAAAGCTCTATAAGTTTTCCGGGGTTCTTTTGATCGGTAGAACCTTCCAGAGACTTTTAATATCATGAACAGCTCCTTATCCCGATGTCATCAGTGCTGGAGAGATGCGACATGGGCTCTTCCCAGCGCCTGTCACGCCGTTTTCTCATATGCGACTTTTGCTTTTGGTGCGCCTCTGCTATAAGAAACAAAAGAGATGACATAGCAAGCTGTCCTCGGTGCCGCAGAGCCATTTCAGAGATCCCACTTGCCGACACAGAGACATTTACTTTTAATTATGATAGAAAACGCGGAGTCGAGCTCGCGTTTGCGTCACCCCGGTAAATCGCAGGCGCCACATGGTTTTATTGTAAAGGATAAATGCCTGGCTACTGATTTCGAAATGTTCTCCAGATGCAGAATCAGGACGCACCTTACGGCATAATTCGCAGGGGCGGCTGCACCTCCACATTTTACCTGAAGGACTGCATTAGTGGCCTGAATGAAAATATCAGGGAAGGATCGGTAGACGTTGTGGTCACTTCGCCTCCCTACAACATCGGAATCAGCTACGGCAAGTACGATGACACCCTGCCCCGAGAACAATATCTGGCCTGGATGGACAGAGTCGGCGTCGCGGTCAGGCGCGCCCTCGCTGAAGATGGCTCGTTCTTTCTTAACATCGGAAACAGGCCAAAGGACCAGTGGATTGCCTGGGACGTGGCGTCAGTTTTGAGAAAGCACTTTGTGTTGCAGAACGTAATTCACTGGGTCAAGTCAATAGCCATCGGCAAGTCCGATGTTGGAAACTATCCAAACATTGCAGGCGACATTGCCGTAGGTCACTTTAAACCAATAGTGAGCGAAAGATTCGTCAACGACTGCCATGAATACATTTTTCACTTTACGCGATCCGGTCAGGCCCGCCTCGACAAACTGGCAATCGGGATTCCTTACCAGGACAAGACGAACATTGGCCGCTGGAAGTCAGCAAAGTCAGACAGGCGCGACAGGGGCAATACATGGTTCATCCCGTACGAGACGATTCAGAACAAGAGCGAGCGGCCGCACCCGGCCACATTTCCGGCGAGGCTGCCCGAGATGTGCATCAAGCTGCACGGAGATGCAAAGCTAGTGGTTGATCCGTTCACGGGCATTGGCTCGACCGCCGTAGCTGCGATGAACCTTGGCGTTCCGTTTGTTGGGTTTGAGATCGACAAGGAGTACATTGACGTGGCAATCTCACGGATAGAATGATCCACGGAGCGCACTATTCACGGCTTTGTCGCCGATATTATCATAACCGGGTTTCGGGCGAGCATCATTGTTCCCGTAGTCACTTTTCGTGCCTTGGCTATCGTCACCTGGGTGACGTCAGCTTCTGCCAATTTTAGATCGTTCACCGCAGCCAGAGCCTGATACGTGGTCTCTATCAAGATCGTGTCAATAACCAACCTGCCACCCTGCTTCAGCCTGTCCACTGCCAGCTGTATCACCTGCCTTGTATCGCCCCAGGTCCCGCCGATCAATATTGCGTCTACTTGGGGTAGCCTAGGCAGCACGTCCTGGGCCTTGCCAAGAATTACCTCAGCATTCACACCAAATTTCTGTAGGTTCTTTTTCGTGAGCTCGACGGCGTTTTTGTCAAAGTCAATCGCATAGACTTTTCCTTTTGTCTGGAGACAAAGCTCAACCGTGATGCTTCCGCTTCCGCAGCCCACATCTATCACCGAACTATCAGTCCTGAGCCTCAGCTTGCTGACGGCTATTGCCCGAATGTCCTCCTTTGTTATCGGGACCTCCTCGGTGCGATCGAAAAGCTCGTCAGGGATTCCCGGAGTGCAGCAGTCCCAAGGCAACTTGATATCCTATGCCAGCCGCCGGCTATTTAATCAGGATCGACTGGTGGAGTGCCGTGAATACAATGATCATGAAAGTAAAGAGCAGGAAAATGAACGGGATGATCCCGTCTGTGGCAACCTTTCTGCGCTTATCCTTTGGCACGTTCTTTGCTATTCCCTTGCCGACGCCAAACGAGACAATGTAGAGCACTATTGCGATCAAAAGTGCGATGCCTATGGAGGCGTACTGATCAAACTCCATGGGGATGACAAAGCCCGCAATTATGCCCGCGGCGACGCCGGCCAAGGCGCGCATGTAGTAGACCCTGTCAAAGACGTCCAAAGTTTCCTCCTGTGGTTAAATTGGGGCAGGTAAAAAATCCTTGCGGCGATTCGATTTAATAATTGCAGAATACCACTATCCTAAGGCGTATGGAACTATCCGGAATCGAACTTCGGTATCTTGTGAGTGAGATTGGATCCAGGGCTACCGGAGGGTATTATGTCAGCGGCCTCAACGCGATCACAAAGAGCTCGCTTCTCCTGAGGCTGCACCATCCTGTTCAGGAGGATGTCATTCTGGTGCTTTCCATGAGGGGAATCTGGGTCACCAAGCTAAAGTTCAAGCCGGTGGAGGAGAACAGCCTTGAGGCTCTCGCCCAGACTGAGCTGGAGCGCTGCAAGTTCGAATCAATAGAACAGGGAGGAAGCGAACGTATCGTGTCATTAAAGTTCAGGCATCCGGCAAGCGGCAAAGTCCGGATCGTGATATGTGAATTCTTTGGCGAGGGAAATATCGTGATCTGCGACGAGGAAATGCAGATCCTCGGGATCCTAAATCCTATAGAGGTTCGCCACAGGACGCTAAGAGCCGGTCTGCGCTACGCCTTCCCTCCATCACGGGGCGTGGACGTTTTCGACCTGACGCTGGAACAGCTGCTGTCACTTAGAAGCGAAGCCGCAAAGAATGTTGACGCCCTCAGGTGGATCGGCCGCAGCATATCGATGCCAAAGAAATTCGTTGAAGAGGTTGCCAGGCGCGCTGGCGTCTCGGCAAGCAAGCAGGCGTCATTGCTGTCTGACGGCGAAGTCAGCAAGATCCATTCAACTGTCAAGACCCTGGTAACCGACATTAGCAGCGGCAGAAATCACGAGCCAGTAGTCATTATGCAAAACGCCAAGCCGGTGGAGGCACTGGCGCTGGTTACCGAACAAGCAGCAGGATCCGAGTTCAAGAAGGTCAGTTCTTTCATGGACGCAGTCGACGAAGTTCTCAGCGCGGAAATACTGGACATCGGCCGGAGCAGGAGGACAGTAGAGCTCGACAGGCAGATAGCGGTACTTGAGCATGATCTGGATGAGCAGAACAAGGCAAAGGATGCAGTAATTCGCAAGTCAGCCGCCATACGCAAGCTTGCCGGCGAACTAATGACAATATCGTACAGCGATGCCAGCGAAGACGCGATGAACGCGCTGCTCGCCGCCAATTCCTCGGAGATCGTGAAGGAAAAGGGCGTTAGCTACATCAAAGTAGCCGGGGAGCAGATCGAGTTGCAGCAGAACCTAGCCAAGGTCAGCTCGATGCTTTTTGCTCGGGCAAAGGAAATGGAACGGGGCAACGCCTCCATAGAGGGCGCCCAGGCAAAGATCAATGCCCAGATAGCCAAGCTGCGCAGCCAGACGGCCGCCATACACAAAAAGGTCATCGTGAAAGAGCAGACCTCAAAAGAATGGTACGAGCGCTACAGGTGGTTCGTCACCACTGATGGGCTTCTTGCGATAGGAGGACGCGACGCTTCTTCAAATTCCGCGTTGATAAGAAAGCACCTGACCGAGCATGACATAGTATTTCATGCGGAGGTTCATGGCTCGCCATTTTTTGTCGTAAAAAATGCTGCAGCTTCTGCGCAGGCAGGCGAGATAGACTCGAGCTTGAATCAGGTGGCGCAGGCTACGGTCGCGTTTAGCAGGGCATGGAAAGACGGGCTTTCAAGCGCAGACGCATACTGGGTGCTGCCAGAGCAGGTGAAAAAGGGTGCGCCTACCGGCCAGTTCCTGCCAAAAGGTTCCTTTGTAATCGAAGGCAAGCGCAACTATCTCAAGGGCATTGAAATCAGGCTTGCTATAGGGATTGCGCAGATAAACAACAAGGAAACGCTGGTCTGCGGCCCGGAGGAATCGACGAAGAAACTGTCGCTTTTCTATGCAGTGCTTTTGCAGGGAGGGATGGACCCGATGACTGCCGCAAAAAAAGCCAAGGCAGAGCTTGTCAGGGCAGCAGCTGATAGCGACCTGGCTGAATCGATAAAGAGAATAAGCCTTGACGATTTCGTACGGGTTCTGCCCACCGGACAGTCAAGAGTGTCTTTTGCTGCAAAGGGCCAGCATGAGCAGCTGGCGCTGCCAGCAGACGAGCCACAAGCAAAGTAATTTAAACCCAGAAATCAGACTACCTTTCGTGGTAAAAAAGCCAGTCAGGCAGCACGCGGACGCAAACATGACTGCAAGAGTGGTTGTCAGGGACATAATGAACAGCCCTGTTGTCTCTGCGTCACCCGGCGACACCGTGCGCGATATTGCTAAAAAAATGAAGGAAGAAAAGATAGGCAGCATCGTCATCATGGACAAGAACAGGCCTGTCGGCATCGTCACTGACTGGGACATTGTCTCCGGCGGAGTCACCAAGGACATCAGGCCAAGCGAGATCAAGGCCGCCGACGTGATGAAAGAGATCCACACCATTGAAAGCGAAGCCGCAATTACCGAAGCGGCAAGGCTACTGAGAAAGCACAACATAAAGCGACTTGGAGTGGTTTACAAGAACAAGCTGGAAGGGATAATTTCTTCCTCAGATGTCATTGCGGTGACGCCTGAACTTGTAGACGTGGTTTCGGAAAAGGCGGCAATAATCAGGGGAGAGCTGGGGATTTCACGGCCAGCCGGCAACGTCTCGGGCTATTGCGATGAATGCAGCGAGTGGTCCGACCTCTTGCAGTACGATGAAGGCACATTTGTCTGCGAAGTGTGCAGGGGCGAGGCGTCCGGCGCTGAGGCAGAATGATGTCACATTCGTGGCAGACTCGATGCTCGGAGGCATAGCTCGCAAGCTCCGCATTTTTGGTTTTAATACCCTCTACGTAAAGAACGCCGATGACGGCGAGATACTGAAAATCGGGGTGAATCAGGGTCGGGTTATCCTGACGGCTGACAGGGAATTCTTCAAGCGAATAGTCAAGGCAGGAGTGCCCGGCGTTCTGGTAGCCGGGAAAGACGAGGTGGAAGACCTTGTGCACATATTATCAAAAAATGGGATCAGGTCTGCCAAAGGTCGAATAGGCTCAAGATGCTCGATATGCAATGGTCTTCTTGCACCCATGGAGACCGGCAGCGCAAAAGGAAGCGTTCCGGAAAAAGTCGCCGCAAGCCACCAGGATTTTTTCCAGTGCATAGAATGCAGCAAGGTTTTCTGGGAAGGAAGCCACATGAACCGGATCCGCGCGCTGGTAAAGCTGGTCGATTCCCGGCTGGATAACAATGTGCGGGATTGATCAGTTCAGCAACGACTTGTATTTTTCATAGTATGACGTGGCTTCTCGCTCCAGCGAGAATCGCTCGGCAGCCCGGACGCGCAGTTTATCGGCGATGTCTCTGGATTCACTCGGATGCTCCAGCAGCCATAGCATCTTGTCCGCAAGGTCTTTGGGGTTGCTGGGCTCTGCAAGCAACTTGTCCGTCCCAAGAATCTCGGGGCTGGCGCCGGTCGTGTTTGACAGACAGGCGCATCCGCATGCCATCGCCTCTACCAGAGAGTTCCCAAATGCCTCACCGAGGGTTGGAAGAACGAAAACGTCGGAACACTGGTAGTACGATCTAAGAAGCTTGTCGTTCACATTTCCCGTAAGCCTCACCGGCAGATTATTGCTCGATGCGATTTCTTCGATCTTGGTTCTGAGCGGCCCATCTCCAGCCATCACCAGCACAGCGTCGGGTGATTTTTTTGCGACTATCTCAAACGCACTGAGCAAGGTGAACGGGTCTTTTATCGGGTGCAGCCTGCCGGTGAAAAGCAGCACCTTCTTGTCCTCCAATCCCAGCTCTCGCTTTACAGCATCGCGCTCTACAGGAGGGCGGAAAAAATCGAAATCAACGCCGTTGTAGATGACATCAGTCTTTACATCATAGCGGCTTTCGATGACGTCCTTGCAGTACTGCGAAATAGTTACGACGTGCACGTTTTCTGGCAGGTGCTTTACACACCAGTGCTCGTAGTGGTACGCCAGCTTGTCGCCTATTCTTGATTCGACCTCAGGTCTGGGGAACCCTCTCATTGTCAGGAGCAGCCTTCCCCTGTAGCGCTTTAGCGACGCGGCAAAGGAGGCATAATGACAGTGAACCAGATCGTAGGGGAAGGGCTTCATCGACAACTCTATCAGCGCAAGCATTTTGGAAACAATCGGGGATTTCGTTCTCGGGGAATACTTCATCGTGACGCGTTCCAGCGACCTGATGTCGTACTGGATTCTGCTGTCTACTAGGAACAAGTCTGCGGAAATTTTTGGATCGCTTGCCAGGACGCCCTTGGTCAGCCTGCTCGTGGATCTACCAACTCCACCACTTAGTGTCGAAACTACTGCAATTTTCATTTAGAAATTAGATGAATACTTGTCTGGTAAAATTTAATATATATCTCTACTCAGGGTCTTCGTGCCAGCAAGTTTGGTTCGGCCGGGACTCTTGCTGGTAATTGACAATTTTATTCTTGTAATCAGCGGCTGGCTCTTCTGGATCGTCACTACAAAATTTGCGACTGCCGGCGAAATAGGCAGCTCAACTTCGATCATTACACTAATGACTTTTATTTCCGGCCTTCTGATCCTGGGTTTTGAATTCCCACTGCTGAAGGATCGCATCGCAAGAACAGACGCTGCCAATCAAAATGCGGACCTGGTCAGGGAAAAGAGAAAGCCGATGTTCTGGACCATTTTTCTCTTTACGATGGGAATCAACCTTGCCGCGATGCCGATTCTGTGGCTAGTGCTGTCCGGGACTTTTGCGACCGCGACCAGTGAGACCATCATCTTTGCGCTGTCGCTGTTCCTGATCACCGGTCTCTCGACGATTTCCAAATACGCATTGCTCGGCATCCTTTCTACGAAACTGGTCCTGGTGGCTGACATTGCCGCGACGCTGACGCGCTTTTCAGTCGCGATACCTCTTCTCGTATACGGAGACCAGGCGGTATTTGCCGTGGTGTTCGGAAATTTCATGTCCGCTCTATTTTTGTGCGTTATCGTTACAATAGGGGCAGTCGTCAGACTGGGGACGGCCCTTAACACCAGAAAAGAACTGCTTTTCTCGCTAAAAGAAGCCCTCAGCAATTTCCCAAGCAAGGTCGCTAGGTTCAGCATAACTCCCCTGGCCATAATCCTGCTGACCTTCGCGGGCGTCAGCGCGTCAGAGATCGGGATCTTTTTTGTCGCCCTCATCATTTCGCTTGCCGCAGGAACCCTGGCCAGCAGCATAACCACAGTTTCGTTGCCCGCATCCAGTGAAGGTGGTGATTCATTCCGGCTCAGCCTAAAACTGGGCCTGACGTTGACATCGCCGTTTATCGTCATCCTCTTCGTATTTCCGGAAAATATCCTGGGCCTGATTGACACAGGCTATGCTGCAGGTTCGAGTATGCTTTCGGTGCTTGCCCTTGCGGTATTCCCTTCGACCATGCTGTTCAACCTTATAATGAGGTTGAACTCGGAAAATGACAACAGGATGATAATTCTGATCGGAGTCGCGCAGCTGGCGGTCCTGGGTGCGACCTTTGCGATCCTAGTCGACGAGTTCACCGTTCTGGGGGCGGCAGTGGCGATTCTGGCTGCGTACAGCGTCCCTGCAGTGATGTTGTTAAAACGCTTAACCAGAGAAGAACATTCTCTTGTCATTAGGACTCTTATCTCGCTTGCTGCAGGAGTCGCCTTTGGCGTGATGATTCAGTACATCGTAACTGGAATTGTTGCCATGGTCGCGGCATTTCTTTTCACATTCGTTGTAATGCATCTGCTGCGCGCGCTGCGGTTCAGGGAAATTTCAGATCTGGTCATCAGCATAAAGCAAAGGACATGACTTCAGTACGCCCTTATCCCTGCAATATGACAAATTCCCGGCCAAACACAAAACCGGCGTACATTATGGCACCCTTTTGAAGGACCAGGGCTATCTGCGAAATTATTCTGCCGCCCTCAAATGAAATCCTGCCCTCGCTACGGGCAATAGAGATCTCGTCAGGCTGGATGAACAACGGCATTCTTACGACTTTCAGCTGCTTTTTCTCGCGCAGGTGATTGAGCATCTTTGTGACTAGGTCCAGGTCGTGCTTTGTGTTTGGGAGAACAACATCTTCGGCATAGGAAACGATCCTGCCGCCAAGGTCTACCCTTGCTGCCCTTGCGACCACCGGCAGGGACTTCCACTGTGGCTTGAATTCCAATAGCGACAAAAGTTCGTCTATCTCGGCTGCAAAGGCAGTCAGGTCATCTATGCTTCCTTTCTTTTGTTTTGCGACCAGCCTTCTGACTTCGTTTCTCGCTTCGTCTGTGCTTTTTAGAGGCTTGATGTTAAACAGCAATGGGATAAAGAGATCTATCTGGCAGGCTTTTTGAATATTGCCTTCAGACGCCAGCCAGCTTGGCCCGGCCATAAAGCCGGGCGTTATGAAGCTCGCTTATCTCGTCCTTTCTATGCTTTCTCCTTTCAAGAACATAGCCACTTGTCGAATGGAAGATGATCACCATATCTTTGGGATAGAACGACAGCATCTCCTGGTTATCATAGTCGGAAGCCATGTGCCTGAGGTGGATCCTTTCCCATGAGAAGAGCTCGTCCATCGTGCCCTTGAAATGGAATGTGCTGCCGCAGGGGCATCTCACGTCCCGCCAGCTGCCGGCGATATTCTGCAGCCATTGGGCTGGCTTGTCTGACAACGCCTAAACTATTGGCTCTGCGCCATATTTTACCTTAACCTTAGCCGCCTGTCATCCTTGTGAACTTGTTGTTCCTGTTTACCGACTTTATGTAATCCAGGTTGGCGAGGGCGACCATCGCAGATTCGCGCACTTCTTCATTTTCGTCTGATAGCGCGCCATCAAGGGTATTTCTTGCGTCCTCTGATCCAATGACTCCAAGGGCGACTGCTGCTTCATGCCGGACGAAAAAACTGGGGTCCGACCTGACCGCGTCTGACAGCGCGTCTATGCCAGAAGTCAGTCCAAGCTGGCCAAGTGAGAATGCTGCTTCATGCCTGACCAGCGCATTGTTGTCAAGCTTTAGAACTCTTCCTATCGGATCGACTGCATTTTCGCCGGCAATGTCTGCAAGTATGCAGACCGCGCGGGTCCGGACAATGTTGTCATCGTGGGTCAGCAGACCCTTGAAGAATTCTTCGTTCCTGCCCTCGAACTGTTTCTCCATTTCTTCAAACAGCTTGGTTCTGTCATAATACGTAGAGCTGGTCATGCGATCCACTAGAAATCCCAGGGGTCTTTTTTGCGTTTTGTTCTGCCACTTTCGAACCGTTATTATAGCACCCGAAATCACCTGTCGTGTATGCGCGTGCGCTACTGGCGGCTCGGCATCACCGAAGTCCTGAACTCTGATTACCCTCCGGAAAAGGCGAACCACTGGGACATAAAGTGCATGCAGGGCGAGTACGAGCACTTTGGTGTGTTCTGGTACCGCTACGGCACGCCATTTGACAAAGAGCCGGTTCATGGCGTCTGCTTTTACCACAACGATATTCCACAAAAGACAGTGGAGCAGCTAATCTCATTCCTGCAGGACAGGTTCGGAGGCAAAGTAATGTACAGGCAGAGCAGGGTATTCCTGCAGGGCTCAAAGGAATTCGCAGATGGCAAGGCCATAGGAACCCTGGCAAACGAGCTGAGCCTAAAGTTCAACGCTCCTGTGGAACTCACGATAGAGTTCGAGAAGGCAACAAAGGAAGAGGTAGACCAAGAGTCATTCAAGCTTCCAGCCTCAAAGGCACTGCCGATAGTTGGCCCAGACTAGTCATAGATTTCATCTTGTCTGGACACTTGGCAGGAATCACAACAATAACAAGAATTGCGGTTGAACGGAGAAATAAGAGACCGGGAAAAGACCGTGAGAGTAAAGTGGATAGTGTCATTCTGAAAGGGTATCCACTACTTTAGAGAGCACGAAGGATTGAATGGGAAGACTCCTGCTGAAATAGCAGGTATAAAGATCGAAGGCAAGAAAAAGTGGATACTGGTCATCCAAAATGCCAGCGCCAAAGTGCTTAACTAGTTTCATACGCTATTAATTCCAGAGATTGCTGCGCTCCGAGACTTTCAGAATGCGGAATGTCACCATCGCCACGATAGTGGCAACAGTTATTCTGACAATCGGAACCTTAGCTTACTTCAGTCCTACCTACATTTCCTTTGAGATGGTTCTAATGATGATCATGTTTTATTCCATCCCAATAGGCTGCGGGCTGATGATCTTTCAAGGACTAAGGATCTATTCTGATGCTGATAAAGAAAGCATACCTTGGATTACCATCTTCATGGCGGCGGCTATTCTAGCAGGCTATGCACTGTTCATGAGCTTGCTTTGGAGCGCTAACTAAGGTTCATCCGACGAATTTGACAGATAAAGAACCTTTGCTTATCCGACGCTGATTTGACAGAGCCATCGCAAAG
>DATBMW010000081.1:0-11655 GCA_036554645.1 Nitrososphaera sp. | reverse complement strand
ATGTTTCTGCTCATGGAGCGTGCGAAACTGGTGGTAGAACCGGCCGGTGCAGCCAGTCTTGCATATCTTTTGTCAAATGGCGGACGCACAGACAAGAAGGAAAAGGTGATCTCGGTTTTGTCTGGGGGCAACGTCGACATGTATCTGCTTGGACAGGTCGTTGCCAAGGGACTTATGCAGATGGGCAGGATGTTGAGGATCTTTATACTTCTCCCCGACAAGCCTGGTGCCCTGAAAAGCGTCGTGGACGGAATCGCAGAGTTGAGCGTCAATATTGTAGAAGTCGAGCATGACAGGCTGAGTTCCAACATTGCTGCCGGGACTGCAGGAGTCTACCTAAGTCTGGAAATCGAAGACGAGAAACATGCTCAAAGGCTGGTTGAGTTTCTGAAAAAGAAGGGAATAGAGTTCAAGGTAGCTAGCTGACGTAGTCGTATTCCCTGAAGCCGGCCTTGTCTGCCGTGCTTCCGCCGACCTTTACCAGGACGAATTCCTTGTGGGCGTGTATGACAGAGTCGTCAAAAGCGCGCTGGTTTCTGTGCAATCTCTCGTACTCTTCCATGCTTAGCTTTTGCCGCGGCCCAATGTCACTTTCCAGGTCCATCCTGCTCACGGCCTCCTTGTATTCCGGCTGTATCATGCCACTAAACACCATGGCGCTGCTGCCGCTTCCATATGACCCAAAGCCGATCCTCTTGCCCTCAAGGTCAGTGCCCTTTTTGAATTCGAATTCCAGGAGGCTTCTAAGACCCATATACATGGATGCGGTGTAGAGGTTCCCTATTATCGCCGATGCTTCGAGAGAGCTTGCCATTTTCTTCTCATAGACTTCATTGTAGAAGGAGCTTTGCATAAAGCCCCGGCGGAATTGCTCGTCTGACTTCATGAACTCGGTATCTGCCAGCACCGACTCAATAGTTCCCCGCGCGTCCTTGGGAACAGGTTCCTGCATTCCGACTTCCTTCACAACATGATTCCACCGCGGCAAGTGCCTCCACTCGTGCCTCAGCAAGTATGCTAGAGCCTTTTCGCCCATCCTCCTGTATGGAAGATGCACCGCGACAAAGTCGATGTGGTCAGTAATGGATTCACCATCCTTTAGTTTTATCAGCCCGGATTCTATGGCTCTTTTCTTGTAGGCATCAAATGCCTTTCTTACGGAAATAAGATAGAGAAGGTTCGAATAGCTGCCGTTAACAAGTGGTGTCTCTTTTCCAAACGGCCGGTAAAAGTCGTATTCGTTCTTGATGGTCGTGGATGCAACCTTTGGATCAAAGGCCATCAGTTTTGGGTTTTCTCGGATCAGCAGAGCGACTGCGCCTGCCCCCTGCGTATACTCCCCTGTTGAGCCAATGTCATATTTCGCAATATCACTCACGATCACCACCGCGGCCTTGCCGTTGTTCTCTTCGGCCCTTATCCAGTTCGCATTATCATTCAATGCGTACGAACCACTTACGCAGGCGAACTTGCATTCAATGCCTCCCGCGTGTTCAAAGGAACTTTCGCCGTAAATCTGCTCTAGCATTCCTATCACAAAAGAATTCATGGCTTTTGATTCGTCCAGCGAAGATTCGGTCGCGACATAGAGCCTCCCAATGTCTTCCGGATGAAGATGATTTTTCTGCATAAGCCTCAGGCATGCGTTTGCAGCCATGCAGGCAGAATCTTGATTAGTATCAGCGATGGCCATCTTCTTGATCCCGATGCCGTACTCCAGCTTTTGCGGATCAATACCTCGTGCCTCAGCAAAATCCTTGTAGTCGAGGTAAAGTTTCGGAACGTAGATAGCCAGATCGTCAACCCCTACCACTGGCATTACGATCCAGCGTATCATTCCTAGTCATTTAAAGGTATATCTGGAAGTATTTGACAAACCTATACTATTTTATTTGAGTTTTATAAGGGGACTTTTGCAGTCCGTTTCTCAAATATCTGCAAAGATCGACCCCATAATACCACATACCTAGGAGATTGCGCCTGTGCGGGCAAAATAACGCGACTTCAAGAGTTGTTTCGCATGTTTTATATCTTGTATGGTTCCTGGCTAAAGCGGTAGCATTGTGCCAGGAAGAACGGGATTTCCTACGGAAACTGTGTGAATCCGTGCTTGGGGCCGACAAGACCGTGAGGTTTGCCGGCATCGTGGACAGCGATGGCAAGCTGTTCATGGGCAGATACCGGGCCGATATCCCATCACCGCTTGTCAAGGCAAACTTTGAAAATGAGGATCCAAAAGCGAGCTCGTTTTACAGTGCATACCAGACCCTTGCCATCAACAAGAAATTCGAGTCAGACCTCGGACAGGTAAGGTTGCAGGTCACCGAATTTGACAAGGTGACGCTTGTTTCGATCCCGCTGACTGCGGAGAGTAACAGATTTCTCTGCATATCGCTGGATGCGCCAACTTTTCATGAGAAAGTGATACCCAAAATCCTGAACATTCTAGGCTAGAACAAGCATCACATTTAAATTGTCAATCTGTGGGAGTTCTGGTACATCGACCAAACCGATGGGGAACAAACTGTCTGGTCGGGGCGCAGGTGAGAACAACTGCGCTTCTTCCAGACTCTTTTAGTAGACTGTTCTGATATCCATTTCGTCGAACGCATCCTTCACTGCAAGATGCAGCAGATCATCTTCGTAGATCAACAGCCAGTCCTTGATCCCTAAAACAGGGAGCTTGCGGACAAGTATCTTGCCGCTTTCATTTAACACAGTCATCAAGAACGCAAACCGGGGTTTTCGGCTTCCGGGCCTCAGAAGCGTTTCTTGGAGCTCGATTCCTGCCTGTCCACCTTGAATGTTGATGCTGACTGCATCGCCATGCTTGTTTTCAACCTTTGCAGTAACGTAGCTCTGGCCTATGTCGAATTGGTCGATGTGCAGGAAAACTTTGTTGGCAGCTGCGGAGGTCTCTGGTAGTTCGGAATAGAGAGATTCTGAAAGCTTGTCATAGAATCTTGTCATTATTTCAAGCCGGCTGCAGAGTTTCTCTTTCCAAATTTTTGCATTACCAGCATCGCACCAACAATACCAGCGATAGCGAGCATTGCTCCAGCCGGAAATTCAGGCACAACCACTATGCCCCGTGCGACACCATTTCTGGTCATATCCGCCGCCTGTCCATCCCGGAGTAAGCCAGCAACTCTCACCTCAATTCGATATTCATCATTGGTTGGAAAATCTATCACCTGAGTGTCGGTCCCGCCATTTGCAGTCTGTTCCGCCAGATTGAATACTTCGCTACCTTCCAAGCTGAGGATTCTAAGGCTATATAGTACATCTACATCATCCAGCCTCTCTCCGGAAAATCCATCTGAAAAATCAACTTTAACAATCGATTCGGCATTGGCGTCTAACGGGTTAGGAGTCCATTGCAACGCCACTCCGATGCCTCCAGTATCGGTCGCCATCTCGGTTGTTGTGCCAGAGGTCGCGTTAGCCGAGGGTGTCAAAGTGAAGGTCATCCGTGATTCACTATCTGGCACTTTTTCTGCCAAGCTGAGTATGTCCGGCTTGCTCAGCAAATAGTGAAGGATCAGCTCACTTTCAGATGTGTATGGGTCCACCAAGATCTTGCTGCCAGATATCGGATCGCCATTCACGGATGCAACAAATGAAAGCGAATCCCCTATTCCCTCCATCGCCTTTGGGATCTTGACCTCTTCGTGGACAAAGATGCTTGTCTGGCCTATCCTGTCAACGTTCCAGTCAAATGGCATCGACCACGCGAACGTTTTCTTTGATGGGTCAAAGTCGAATTCATGTACTCTGTCATAGTAAGATATGATGGTCGTATTGTAGCTGCCGTCATTGTATTCGACGCTTTCGTGGAATACATCGCCCACACTGAGCCAAGAATCAAAGCTGACACTCTGTCCCGGTGGAAAGAGCTCGACGGCGCTGTCTATTCCGAGGATTTCTATTCCGAAATGGTAGAGTCCTCCTTCAAGAAGAACCGGACCCCTGATATTTATCACGCCGCTTGGATCAGCTATCCAGGCGTTCAGCAATGGATCTCTATTCGCAAATACAGTAACAGGCCCCTCCTGTGGTTGGAATTTCAAAGTTAGAAGGCCACTTTCAGTATGAAACACCTCCCTGTAAAGTGGTGGTCCCTCCCCGCCGATCCCTTTTTCCATCTCGATAACAAAGGTGCTGAACTTGATAGTTTCGTTCGTGATACCATCGAACAGTCTTAATTGGACAAATGCATCCTGCCGGGTTTCTGTGGTGAGAACAGGAGGGTTAATCGCTACAGAAAGCCTAGCTTCCCGTCCCTTCAGGCTGGCCTCAAATTCTTCCCTGAACAATCCATCAGCAAAGACTTGCTGAAAAGGGATGATCATTAAGAAGGGAGAGAGAACCAGAATGATGGCAAGCACGCACCTGGGGATTCTTCCCGTTCCTCTTGCTGCCACAAGATAAAAAGCCGGCAATTCATATTTAATTCTTAACATAGAACAGGCATCGCTCCAACAATGATTTAATATCATTGTCGGCATATTCTCGGTACACTTCGCAAATGTCGCCAAAGAAAAGCGTCATACTTGGAATTCTGGCAGCTGCCGTACTTGCAGCCGTTTTTCTGGTTATCAGCACAATGTCTGATTTGCCGGTGGACAAGAGCGCCGGCACCAAGTCAAGCTTTGCTTCCGTCGATTCAGAAGGGAGCATTTCAATTGTGACACTTGCAGGCGATCAATTGACAGGCGGCGCATCATATCGCATCACCCCTGATCCTTTTGTAGGCAGCGGCAATTTTACGATTAATGACGGCGACATTCTTGACAGTAGCAGCACTCCGGGCATTGTCATGATCGTGGGTGTCCGCGAGGGCGTATACGTTGTGGTTCAGGTAGCGGCACCCGAAGGACATCAGAGAGATTTGCTTCCACATGCGGTAACGATATCGGGGCAGAATTCTGAGTCTGTTGTGTTCGGCACCACTTTGTCTGGCCAGAGTGATGACACTCGGCAGAACATTGAAAGCATACAGTATCTCGCGAAATTCGAATGTGGAACCATAGTGGGAAGTGAAGGACCGTTAAGACCGGGACACTATGACACCGACATTGGCATATTTAACAAGCAAGACTTTACCGTCAGAATCACGTGGAGCGCAATCCCTCATGACAGCGTGGGCACAAATGCTATCCTGAAGACTCTGGAGCCAGAAACCTCTACAAGCATTGTATGCAGAGATCTTCGGGATGTGATCGGGAAGACATCTCGGGACTTTGTCGAAGGATTTGCGCTAATAGAGGTTTCACTCGATGACAGGCTTCTCGGTAGTGTCTCCGGCGGAGGCATTGATGTAATCGAAAACCGTGCAGAAGACAGTATAGATGTTCTAGATGTCCAGGTGTTCTATACGGCCAATGCACTTGAGGATCTGCCACGTGCCATTCTGGTTGACAAGATCACTTTTGCGATCGCTTCCAATGATACCAGCGGCAAGATCCCGGGATCGATGATCGGTAAGACCTTGACCATTACTGTGCCTTCGAACGTCAACGAGATCAGCGACCCGGCGCAGTCAGTAAGGGATGCTTTTGCACAGAAATATCAAATGACAACCCAAGAAGTAACTGCATTGGATATAGAAGTAAGGGGAGTGGACATTGGCGTTGGAACCATGATAGATGATCATGCTATTTCGCTTTCGAAGGTGAGGCCGCAGGTAAGAATCAGATAATGATGGAGAATTTTTTGTCCACATTGATGTCGCCTCGTCCTGTAAAACAATATAAAGATCTAACATCACTTTGAATGCATGACAAACTTTACTCTTCCTCCAGTGCCTTATCCATACGACGCGCTGGAGCCACACATTGATGCAAGAACAATGGAGATTCATCATACAAAGCATCATCAGGCGTACACTGATGGGCTCAACAAAGCTCTGGGAGGCTTGGGAGCAGAATGGCAGAGCAAGAATGATGTCGTCGACATTCTAAAGAATCTGGATTCAGTGCCTGACAATGCAAAGGGTGCGGTAAATTTTCATGGTGGAGGCTACAACAATCATGCTCTTTTCTGGAACAATATGAAAAAGGGAGGCGGTGGAGAGCCAGATGGGGAGCTTGCAAATGCGATCAAAAAGTCATTTGGCAGCTTCAATGATTTCAAGACAAAATTCTCGCAGGACTCGACAACGTTGCAGGGAAGCGGGTGGGGATGGCTGGTTCTTGACAAGAACGCCGGTGCCGTCAAGTTCACGACCATGCCTAACCAGACGAGCATATGGACGCGCTGGAACAAGGAAAAGCTGGTGCCTTTGCTTGGTTTGGACGTGTGGGAACATAGCTACTATCTCAAATATCAAAACAAGCGGGCCGATTACATAGCAGCATGGTGGAATGTTGTCAACTGGGACGAAGTCAAAAAGCGATTCGGACAGGGCTAGCTCCACTGCCTCTCATTTTCTTGAGGCTCATGTCTGACCATCGAGTCGTCTGTCCCGCCTGTGATACATCGTATCCAAGTTACGAGAAATTTATCGAGCATGTTTTTGACAAGCACAAAGATCAACCCTCACTTCGCATGAAGGCAAGAATCGTGAAAGACTAGGCCTTCTCGCTCACGCTGACGAAATTGACGACGCCGTACTTTTCCCGGGTAGTCCTGCTGACGGCCATGTTGTAATCATGGATCTTTGTCGAATAGTCCTGCAGCACCGGCATCATTGCTTCTATGGATCTATCCAGGTAAAAGCCAGGGCAGTCCCCTGTGAATTGGAATGTGGCATGGACAGTCGGCTGTCCTCTTGAATCAGCCTCGAGCCACGACGCGAACGGGTAGAGCCAGCATACTCCCGGTTTATCAGGGTGGATTCCGCATGCTCCGGCGTCGTCCAGAAATCTGCACTTCAACGGCTGGCCGTCCTGTTCTGGTCGTTCATCAGGCCGCCTCTTCAGCGAAATCATGGTGAGAGTAGTGATAAGGTTGCCGATCGTTTCCTGCTCTTGCCAGCTAGAGATCGTAGTCTCCTTGTTCACGAATTCAGCCTTTGATGCATAACCCATTTTCCGCGAAATGCTCTCGATGTCGTCCTTTGTGAGCGGAAGTCTGCCCTGCCTCTCGCAGCAATTATGGCAATCAGGCCACAGGCAATTCCAGAGGACGTAAAGATTGTCACGCGTGAGCGTGGGTATGTGGTACACAACTCCTCCCACGGTTTGTTGTGTATCGACGACGTCATCACGTTTGCCTGTCTGCAGCTCGTACAGCTTTGGATCAATTTTCCATTTCTTTCCTAGCATTTCAAGTGCTTTGGTGACAGAAGCCGCGTCTTGCTGCACTGTGATAAATTATAAACCCGGGAGTTTAAATGTACGCCGGCTTGCTCAAGAGTCCGCAACGCGAGAAATCAGCAGATACTGCTGACGGCCAGCGGGGTCTCAGAAAGAAGGGCAAGCATGCTTCTTCTACGGAAAACCGAAGGATGGTCTGGGAAAATGTTGTGTGGCCTCTCATCCTTGACATCAACAGATCGTATTTTTCCCTCAAGGAATATCATCAGAAAAGAAATGCTTTCTGCACCGATACCGGCACGCTGCCATCAAAAGTCGCGGGAGGTTTCGTTTCTCTGCTGATAAAGGGAATAATCACAAGGAACAAGAACATCTATTCGATCCATTATCGACTGATACCTTACATGCGCAAAAAGGCGCCGCTTGAATACGGGCTAGTAATTAGGGAAGTCAATACAAAGCACTAGGATGGAAGGATAGAGTCAAATATCGGAGTGTCAGTCGGGTTTCTGGTTAGCCCGGTCGTCTAGTGGCCAATCTCCAAGGTTGAGGGCTAGGGATTCCAGGCTCTGGATCTTACTAGAAGAAAAGAAACCTGGAGACAGCAGTTCGAATCTGCTCCGGGCTACCATTTCTTTATGCTCTCGGCCCCGCGGCAACTATCTCTCTCTGTACGTTGCCGAACTTCTCAAAGTTCTTGACAAACAGGAGCGCCAGTCGCTTCGCTGCGGCATCATACCTGTCCTTGTCCGACCAGGTGTTGCGGGGGTCTAACACGTCATCGGGGACTCCCGGGCATGATGCGGGCATGTCCAGGTTGAAAGTCGCGTGGTGCTTGACCGGAACTCTGTCTATTTCGCCGTTTATCGCAGCGGTAACCATAGATCTTGTGTGCGCAAGGTTCATCCTCTTCCCCACGCCGTATGGACCGCCAGTCCAGCCCGTATTGATTAGATATACGCGCGTGCCATGATCCGTTATCTTTTTCCCGAGCATCTTCGCGTACTGCTGGGCATGCAGCGGCATGAATGGAGCTCCAAAACAACTTGAGAAGGTCTCTCTTGGTTCAGTGACGCCTCGCTCAGTTCCAGCAAGCTTGCTGGTATAGCCTGACATGAAATGGTACATGGCCCCTTCCTTTGTCAACTTTGCAACAGGTGGCATTACGCCAAAGGCGTCCGCCGTCAGGAACACCACGACACGAGGGTGACCGCCAATGCTTGGAATTATCGCGCCGTCTATGTAATCAAGCGGATACGCCACTCGAGTGTTTTCGGTCAGGCTGCCGTCGTCAAAGTCCGGCTCTCGAGTACCGTTTTTCATGACAACATTTTCCATCACTGATCCAAAGCGGATCGCGTTCCAGATTTGGGGTTCCTTTTCGCGATTCAGATTTATGCATTTCGCGTAGCACCCACCTTCAAAGTTGAAAATTCCTTTGTCTGACCACCCGTGCTCGTCGTCCCCGACAAGCCTGCGATCAGGGTCTGCCGAGAGCGTCGTCTTGCCTGTGCCTGAAAGGCCAAAGAAAAGGGCTGAATCTCCTTGCCTTCCAACGTTAGCTGAACAGTGCATAGGAAAAATGTTCTTCCTTGGAAGCACAAAGTTCATGATCGTAAACAACGCCTTTTTTATTTCCCCGGCGTACGAAGTCGAGCCGATCAGGACAAGTTTTTTTGTAAAGTTGGTAATGATAAAAGTTTCTGTCCGCGTGCCTTCGTGCGCCGGAATGGAACGAAAGTCATCGCATGATATCAACGTGAATTCCGGCCTGTGGTTCTCTAGCTCTTCAGAAGTTGGTCGAATGAAAAGCTGGCGAGCAAAGAGGTTGTGCCACGCCCTGTTGTTTATCACCCTTATCGGCAGGCGACTCTCAGGATCTGCGCCGACAAAACCGTCAAAGACAAAAAACTCCTTTTCCTCGATATGCTTTTTCATCCTTTTGAATATCTTGTCAAAGTGTTCTTCCGAAATAGGATGATTAACTTTGCCCCAGTCCACGATATCGTGTGTAACCTCGTCGTCTACAATGTACTTGTCATCTGGTGACCTGCCGGTGAATTTCCCGGTCCTTACTGAAAGCGCACCAGTTGATGAAATGAGACCTTCGTTTCTAACAATTGTTGTTTCGACTAATGACGGAACTGACAAGTTGTTGTAAACCTTGCCAAGCCTGATTTCCATCTAACCGGGCTCTATCATAGAGTTTGTAGTTATAATCTTTGGGTTGTGTGTTAGAAGCACATACCTACGACCAACTTTGATCGATGCACAACGATAGCTGCAGTGGCAAGTTCTGCCTGTTTTCCTTTATTGCGCAGGGACTATGCAGTTCTGATTCTTGATGATCGTCTTCGTGCTGCCGGAGCAGCGCTGTAACGTGATCTTAGATTGGAGATGAAGCGGTTGATCTCGTCTGGCGTCAGCAGGACCATGTCGAGGTCTGGAGACAAGCTTTGTGTCAGTCGCAGTTGGTAGCTTAAAAAGATTTTCGCTCTATTTGCACATTCGCCGGGCTTGAACAGTAAATCGCCCATGTCCCTAGGCGGGACGCAGCTTTGTTATTTTGAGATTGCCCGTCGGATTTCATTCGATCGATCAGAAAGGATCGCAAGAAATTCTGCGAACTCTTCACTAGTCGCGTTTCTTTTTAATATGCGGCGCGTCTGGTAGTGGAAGGAATTGTATATCCGTCCAATCGCAATGCCAAATTCGAAATCGCCCTCGTCATTCACAGTAATTCCTGCAAGGCTCTCCCTGATCCGGTCAACCTCGGAAATATTAGAGATCGCTTCATCTATCTTTGCCAGAATAGCTCTCTGCACTCGGGCGTCCATGCTTACTGTGTCATCGTGCGACACTTAAGTATTAAAGGAATCAGCAGGGAGCAAGAAAACAGTTAGTTAGGTGATCATCCCTAAAAGAATCCGTATCTAGATGACTTCAGGTCGGAAATCAATGTAAAGTGCAGCTTGTAGTCGATGCCATAGTTCTTTGTCTGGTGGTTAAGCCAGTTTGCGAATTTTTGTTCAATAGAGTCGCCCTTGATGGTGGATAGTCCACTTTCAGGCAATTGAGCCAGTTTCCTCACTATTGAACTTGCGACCCCGATCTGATAGAAATGCCAACCGAATGAGAATTCGGATGATCCCATTCTGAGTTGATCTTCACTGGCATGAACGATCCTCAAGAATTCCGAGATCAGGTTCTTGAGGACCTGTGCATCCGGATCTATGGAGGCTACCTGAATGGCTATCCATTCGGGGTCATACTCTGCCATTTGTTGAAGATAGCATGACAGGCTATTTCTGCTCTTTTATCATTTCTGACAGGTCGATGCCAAAGAACGTCTTTAGTATTCCCACGTAGGTCCGCACCGGCGGAGGAATTTCATCCTCGCATGCGACGCCCATGTTCCACGCGTTTATCCATATGACCATGCTCTGCAATATGTTGACGAACCGTCGATAGTCACTTGGAATTACTTCAAGGGCGTCGATGTATCTCTCTGCAAGGAGCCATGATGCAGTAAAGTCGATGCACTCGTTTCCATAAACCGCCTTTATCTGCTGTCTGATTGACCTTGCGCGCTTGAACGGCTTCTTGCTCACAAAAAACGGAAACTCGATCTTGTCCGGTATCGTCATTCCCAGCGGCGCCCATATCGTGATGACCCTGGATCCTTTTTTCAGCACTTTCCTGAATCTACCAACCATCCTGTCGACCAACTCGGGTTCCGCGAACCAAAACAGCACTACGGACGCAGCTGCAATGTCAGCGTCAAGAATGTCGGCATGGACTATTTGCGCATTCCTTATTCGCGCCGTCTTTCTTCGTGCTTTTTCAGCGGCTGTCTTGTCGATTTCGATGCCAACTGATTTCTTTACACCAAATTCCTTTGCAGCTATTCTGACTGCATTTCCTTCGCCACATCCAAGATGGTAAAAAGTGTCGCCCTTGCGCAACTTTGCAAACTTGAATATCTTTCTTATTACGCTATCAGAGAGAGATATTGCATCGCCTCTGATGGTTGACTGAGGCAGAGAGGATAGCAGCTCTTCAATCTTCAACTATTGCTTGTCGATTCGGTATGGATAATAAAATTGTAGTTACCCCAGGCAAGATCAGGAACAGCATTTGCTGGCTAAACTTCCACGTACACCATGCCGTTTTCGGCGATAACCTTGTACGTGCCAAGATCTTTGAGCTTTTGCGGGAACCAGACCATTTTCCCGGTTGTCAGATCCCACTTTGCGCCATGCCACGGACACGTCAGATCCTTTCCCTTGAGCTCGCCTTCATGCAGCTCGGCCCCGGCATGGTTGCAGGTGTTGCCCGTTGCATAGTAGGTGCCACCCACGTTAGCAACCAAGATTTCCTTGCCGGCCGCAGTGAC
>DATBMW010000079.1:0-4692 GCA_036554645.1 Nitrososphaera sp. | reverse complement strand
TCTGACGGCGACGAGCTCGAAATTGACCTTGAGCAAAATGCAATAACGAACTTGACGGCAGGCAACGAGCGGTACTCTATGAAGCCCTTTCCGGAACTCGTGGCAAGAATTGTCGAGGCAGGCGGCTTAATGAATTTCAGGCCTGTCTCCGACTAGTATCGCGGGCTCAACCTGATATATCGTCCACCTGTTCTGTACACTATTGGCAAGGAAGGGTCGGCTCGAAGAAATCCTTAGCAGGGCGCTGTACTCTGGTGACGATCCGGATCTTTATTCTGTGAGTTACCGTGACTTTGAAGAAGTGGTTGAAGTCCCCGTCCAAGAATTCATGAAGCTATCCGAGAATTTTCAGGTGATTCCCCAGAGCAGGATAGTGCTGGTGAAAAGAGCGGGACTGGTTCTATACAGAAAGCATGGCTTTATTCCCTGATCCATCCTTCCGGCGCCATCTTGGCCTTGTCCTCTATCCTTCCTGTGGCAGTCGCATAGCGCCAGATGTGAGTAGTGCCCTCCTTGACCTCGGCTCTGATTTCGTTGAGCGCAGCGATTTCGTCCTCGAGTCCTGCAACGTCTGCGCGAGTCGTAGAAAACTGTTTGCAGAATTGACAGTGCTCGTCAAGGAGTGCATTCCCGGTGGAATCGATGACAGGATAGGCCCTGCATGCAAGCGGCCTCTCATCATAAATCCCGCATCGCAAGCCGCCGTGCGGAGAGGTCGCGGTGCCCTCAACATCGAGGAACGGGCACAGATCGCCATCGTCATTCTTGCCCATCATCTGATAGGCGATTATCTTGTCCGGCGCATCGGTGCCAGTTGCAAGTCTCGGCAGGAACTTTACTGTAATGTTTCGCTTGAGCGCCAGGGACTCCAACGCGGGTTTTTCGTCGGGAAGGACGAGAACTCCTATCTTGCCGTAATGCACGGAGGGATAATAGTCGCGGTAGATGCAGCAATCGGAACAGCCCTGCACGCAGCTAAATGTTCTTTTCATCTTTATTTTCCTGAATGCATTTCCATTCAACGCTGTCAGGCGCAAGCTCTGAATATTTCACAAAGGCAATGTCGTATACCGACTTTGACTTTTTCAGAACCTCCAGATCGTACTTTCTGTCCTTTTTGACGCTATCCTTGTAAATGCCAAATCGCAAAATGGCCTTCTTTTCATAACCCACTTTGAAGCGTTCATAGTTCTCAGAAAGTGGCACCCTCTTCACGAACCCCGTGTTGTCTTTTTTGTAGTCAGAACCCCCATACAGTATGAACCAGTAATCGTTGTCCTGCTCAACGAACCTGAGTCTAATATCACTGTCGGGCCACCATTCTACGCTTTTTCGCCATAGCTTGAATGCAAACATCTTGTCATTGAAAAGTGGGAACACGTTCATGTGGACGTCATGGTAGCGATAGCCCACGCCGACAAAGTCCTTGAACCACGATATCGGGATATTGCTCACGACAGGTAATAGCGAGGAATGGCACTATAAAAGTCAAGACGGGAGAAGAGAACCGGACGCCCTCCCGCCTGTCTTTCGAATTTCTCCATCTTGGACCGTAGTTATGAAAGCAAGATTAGAGCCGGAATTTGCTTCTATATGTTATGTCCTATTTTCTTCCTACGTAATCCTTATTACCGACAACTAGGTTTTCTGATTGGAACTACGATGGGCGAGGTCTACCGCAATAGCGTAAAGATAATGGGCGACGTGCTTCAGATTGCGGATGAATCCGGAATGAGCGGCGTCAATCTCACATCGCTCTTGAGAAGGGCAAATCTATCATACGGAAGACTAGCAACCGTTGCATCTAGATTGCTTCAAGCGGGCCTGATAGACGAGCAGCTCCAGGAGGGTCAGAGAATCTACATCATAACATCACGTGGAAGGGAGTACCTTCACAAGTACCAACAGTTTTCGGAAATTACCGACTCGTTTGGTCTAAAGTTATAGAATCCAAAAAAATTCCCTGGCATGACGAAGCACGAGGAAATGCCGGATGGTCCTTATCGTTCTAGTGAGCAACTAACTCAAAAGACATAGCTGCTCCCAACGCTGTTCTGTATGAAAGCATCAGGCATCTTTGTAGATATTTCAGTCACGGCTTTCAGACCGGAACAATGACACGGTACGACATGCGTGGGCTTTAATTCATGCAATTCCTCAACAGTACGCGAGATTATTGGCTCAAACAGTCCGCCCGAGAGATGCAATCCTCCGATAACAGAATAAATTCTATCTTCTCCCGTTAACTCTCTTGCATAGTTCAAGGTGTTTATTATTCCTGCATGTCCGCACCCGGTAAGAACAACCAGACCCTTATTTCTGACGTTCACGATAATAGCCTGATCATCCATTATGAGCGGATCAGCTTCCATGTCTCCGTCATCTACTTCAGAATAGTGGTTGGGAAATCCTTTTTCGAAATTATTGGTTCTCGGAATTTCGCCTGTCACCAGGAGTCTACCTCCAATCCATGAACTATGTGAATTCTTTTCAATAATTTCATACCCTGCACCTGTCAAAAGAGATCTACTTGGAGCCGGCAGTTCTATTGTACGTCCATCTTGAAACTTGACAGATCTATTCCTAAAGGCATGCTCGTGAACGACTAGAGGTGTTTTTTTCTGGCCCAACTTGCCCCTAATATTGAGCAGGCCACCTGCGTGGTCGACATGCCCGTGACTGGAAACTAGCAGCTCGCAAGAAGACAGGTCAAAGCCAAGTACTTCCACGTTATGAGAAGCAGCAAGAGGGTCTAGCCCGGAATCAAGCAACACAGTATGCTTCATTCCATCAATATGCAGGGACAAAGCCGCACAAAAGCCGTGCTCTGCAATCAGTGGTTTGTCATACCAGTTTCTTGCGAGGACTGGCCGGCGAGCCACCTCTGTACTGGGGAGAAGCACATCGACGTTATTGTCAACTATGCAGGTAACCTCTAACTTTTCAACCTCTTTCAAGAGCATAGTCTCGATCGATAATAGGACAGCATGTTACTAAGGCTTTACGTCAAGAATTCATTCATGATTTCAATTGTCGTGGAGCTACTGTTCCTTCTCTACGGCCTCTATGTGACATTCGTGTCCCCTGTGTTCTTTGTCTATTTTTTCCGCTTCATCCTTACTGATCGGAAACTTTTCCGCATCAAGATTCTGGGATCCAGGCTTCTCCAGCACCACCTTGCCACACGTGTCGCATACCAGCTGCATCACAATGGTGCCCATCGACGATTTGATGACGCAGTCAATATTTAGACTATTCTGAATACGGCGATGAATCTACTTGCTGAGATCCACAGGTATCCTTTTGAAGACCTTGCCAAGAATGCTCTGCTTTGGCTGCTCTTTCTTTTCGACTTCCTTGTAGCACTCGGGGCACAGAGCTCGCAGGTTCGCCGGGCGGTTGTCCTTCAACGAGCCATTGATATGCTCGAACTGCGGCTGGACGCTAGGGCTGAACTTTTTGCTGCATTTATGGCACCTGTTGCGCGCTTTCTCCAGCACGGTCTGTCTTATGCTAAGGGTCAGGTGCTCGTATTTTTTCTTGTCAAAACTCGGGCCGCTTGGAGGGCCGAAAAACGACACAGTGTATCCAGCAAGAACCGACCTTATGTGTTTTGCTATAGGAGCTTGGTGCTTCTTGCAACCGCGTATACGTGTTCTTTAAGGTCGCGCTCGTAGAGCGAATTCATCTTTTCACGCAGCACCGCGCGAGCCTGCGACCTTTCCTCCTCCGTTGCAGCGGCTAGCGCCGACGAAAATATCTCTGGAAAATTCTCCTTTATCCAGCCATCTAGGACAAGATACCTGTTTTCATTTATCCATATCACTCGCGAAACTGACTGGTCAACTTCTTCGTTAAATCTTCCGGTCTCCACTCTGTCAATTAGCAAAAGGATGCAGTTGTTCGGATCGGGGCTGGCCAGAACCTGCGTCGCTCTTTCTCCTGCCTTGCCCGCTTTGATTCTTTCAAGGAGGCCCTGGGGCCGGATATATGTTCCTACGACATGAATCCTGCCCGCACTGGCCGACTGTATGCGGCCTATCACTATTCTGTTGTAATCTCCATCCTTTTGAACGACGAACGCGTAATTGCCGGGCTTTAGCTCCTGCTTGCCAAACATTTCACAATACTACAAGAAAATCCCTATCTGCAAATTATATAATGTTATCCCAGACTACGCGTTCTTGAAGTACCTGCTGAGCGTCTCTCCCGGCCCTGACGGAGGGGCTTGCGCTTTCTCCTTCTCTGAGAAGGTAACATAGCTCTCCAGTTTCTGGCAGCGATGGCAAAAGTGCATGGACTGGGTGACTGACTTGTGGTCCAAATATTCATGACCGCAGGAACTGCAAACCATGTGCCTGAGAGAATTACTGGCACATTATTACATAAACACTTGACAGTTGTGGCGACATACAAACAGCGGCAGAGTGGGTCCCCGAATCCGGCCAGGCGTTGGGCCAGCTGGGAATCATCAGAACCATCATAAGTTTTTCACAATTCCCAAGTTCGGCAACTAAGGAATGCGTTTTTGGCAGCTTTATCAGTCAGAATTACATTTATTAACACAGGCTTGTAAGGTTATGAGTATGCACAAGTTCGACGAGCTTGACATGAGGATCCTGTCGGAATTGACAAGGGACGCAAGCATCTCCGTGCCAAGGTTGAGCAAGAAACTCAACGTTAACGCTTCTG
>DATBMW010000052.1:0-12501 GCA_036554645.1 Nitrososphaera sp. | reverse complement strand
GCCCCCGAGACCAACGATTACGTCATCACCGCTTCCTCCTCTCAGCCGATCGTCTCCGCCAGTACCAATTATTGTTGCTGCGTGTCCATCACACGCCACCACAGCCTCAGCAATCTGAAAATTCAACTCGCCGGTTGCTGTATTGACAATCACCGTGGATGACAAAGCCGCAATCAGAGTTCCGAGGTATATCGCGAGCAGCGTGTGTGACATGTGACGTGTTATCCCGCGCATTTATAAAAGCATAACCGGACTCCGGATTTCAACTCACCTGCCCGCTTTCTTGAAGGACATAGTGAGTGCGTTTAGGGTGACTCTTCCATCTTGAGCCAGTGTATACGCATAGAGAAAAGGTAAAGTAGTTTGGAGGCGATAAATAGTGCATGTCTAACTCTACTTCGGAGGAACGGAGGAAGGGGGAGTTAATGCGGTTGATCGCCGGGTCTGGCACACCTGCTGAAGAAAGAGAGGAAGAAAGAGAGACCGAGAAGCTTGTGAGGTGACCCGGCCGGGTTTAGTCCGGGCAGTAAGGGAAAGACAAGTTGTGGGTGAGAGGACGTTAGGCGTGAACAGGTAGCACGAAAGGAATTGCGCGGACCGCTTTCACTCGTAGCTCCAATGATTTTGATTTGGTCTGGAAATCATGTCGGGAAATAATATATTATTGATGTGTGGATGGTTCTCGTGAGAGCAGTCTGCAAAAAGTGCGATTTCCAAGTATCGGGCAGTAATGCCCTCGAAGCTGAAGCAAAGTTCAGGCCTCACTACGAAATTTATGGACACGAATTTTACCTTGTCGAGTAGATCTGACTTTAACCATAAGAGATATGGCGTAGTAGCGGAACGGGCTGCGAACAATTCTTAAGCTCCGCGCGGATTCACCTATTTGCTGCGGAGCGAGCGCTAAGTTGCGTTTGAAACAAGTTCAAGAACCGCTAAAAGTGCGGGCCCGGAGGGATTCGAACCCTCGACCTAACGCTTAGGAGGCGTTCGCTCTGTCCATGCTGAGCTACGAGCCCGCGCAGTGTTTCAACTTTTCCAGCGCCCATTTAAGGCATTCTATTGACGAAAAACGAACACCAAGATCTGGGATTTATTGCCGCCCTTGAATTCCGGATCTCGCCAGTTCTTTGGAAAATAAGTCTTGTCGTCACTATCTGACAATTGGAATCCTGCCTCTCCGGCCACATCCAAAAGTTCTCTGAATGCTGGCGTGTCCTTCTCCACGTCTGTAAGGACCCGCAGCGCGCCGTCGCTTGTTAGCTTTTTCGTTAGACCAGAAAGCATCGATCGAAATTGTGTCCTGCCTTCCGGCGTCGCAAAGGGAGCCGAGTGCTCCGGCAGCACTAAAAAGAAATTATCTATCGACCTGTTCGCTATCGAAGGGACGAGCTTTTCAGAGTCACCCCAGAAAGCAGACGCATTCTGCGGATCCAGCTCTCCGAACCTGGATTTTGCCTTAAAGACCTCGTTTTGATCTTTGCCTATCCCGATAAAGTATTCCGACCAGATGTTCGCCGCCATGGAATGCAAGAGTTCGCCCTTCCTCATCCCTATCTCTAGGTTGATCCGTGAGTACATCTTGCGTGCTCCCTCTATCGTCCTAATCAGCGGTGTCGACGGGTTGCCCTCATGGAAAAAGTCATAGATCTGCTTCCAGCGCTGCCGGAAGATATCCGGAAAATATTTCATGTTGATGATTTCATTGAAATGCTCGTCGTTTGCAAAATCTTCAAAGAACGCGTCGGTCCTTGGCACAGCTTCCAGCCTGGGCAGGTTCAGCTCGTCATATAGATTGGTGACCCTGTCCCACGCCCTGACCGGATCAGAGCCCATGTAAGTCACTGCAAGGTCTGCAAGCCATAGGACCTCGCCCAGTATTTCCACTCTGCCGCCGTCCTGACCTCTGCTTGTTAGTTGCATCAGGAGACGGGCAAACATTTCCTGCGCAAGTTTCTGTTTCTTGAAAGGAAAGTCAGTCCTCCAGATAAGGGCCTCCACCGTAGTGGCTTCGACGGAGCTCCATTCTGACTTTACATATTCCGGGTGCGTCGTCGCATAATCAACAGGAGGTGCAAGTCCTGACTTTGACTCGCGAAAGTAATTCTCGAATTCGCCTGCGCTCATAGAATAGTATGCATCTATGATCTTCGACCTCTGCATCTCTTCTATGGTTCTAACGACGCTCGGACCCTTTGGCGTCGCTGACTTTGTCGCGGTAGTGGCCTGGGACGGATCGTAATCATGGAGAAGGCTCGCGACGAGCATTAGTTCATAATCTTTTGGCCCAAAAGTGAATTGCTCGAGTTCGCGTGGAAGCATGTGCAGGGCCATGTACGAAACCTCAAGTGAATGGTGGAAGCTGTGATATTCGCTGGCACCCTCTCCCAGGCCCTGTCGGGCGTAGGCATTCTTCAGGAATCTGATCAGTATCTGTATCATCTCCATCCTTTCTCGAGGAATGTCCTTTTTTGATGCAAGTTGAAGGAGGGACAAAACTAGGTCGTCGTCGTTTATGCTTGCCAAGCCAGAGTTTGTTTCGTCTACCACGCGCTTTTTTGCACCCGGAAAATTCCGGATTACCTGGTGGTATACGATCGTGATGGGCAGACTCTTGTTGAGGTAGTTTCCGAGCGTCATTATCTTCCAGGGATACCTTATCCGCTGCCCTTCCCACTCTGCCACTTCGCTGGAAGCGTCGACGATCTTTTTGTTGAGATCGGAAATGAGTGCGCTCAGCTCTGTAGCGGCAATATCAGAGTTGCCGGCGTACCTCTTGCGCTCGGTGTTCAGTACCAGCCACTGCGGGATCCTGACCACGTACCTGTAACGCTGTGTCTTTTTTTCTTCGACGACTTTTTCCCTTCGGGTCACAGCCACAACCCTGGGTCCTGCTTCAAATGGCAGGTCCTTGTCCTTGACCACCATCAGTCTGATGTCTCTGTCGCCTCCTCGAAGGCTGCGAAGCACGTGCCAGTACTTGCCCTTGTCCATCCAGTCAGGTACCTGGGTCTCCCTGTCCCAGAAATCGATCGGTCCGGACGGCACAAATCCGGCTTCATATTTTCTCGTGGTGGGATCATAAGAGCGGTATTCGTACTCGCCGACCGCAGGGTCGAGCCTGCGCGCTGCCAGCCTGGCCTCTATGACGATTTCTACTGACCTTGTGAATTCGCGGTATGCCATCACTCCCCAGATCGTCCCGAGGGCGCTGAACAGAGTAAAAAGCCCTGCCACGATGTCAGTCGTGCTACCCAAGAAATATTTTGGGAGAAGTGGGATCCCGAACCAGCCGGTGGAAAGAAGGCCCGCAAATGCAAGCGTGATGAACAGGTACCTTGCGGTGTTGTGGTGCTGTATGCTAAAGAACAAAGAGCCACTGCAGTAGGCACTGCAATTTCCGATCCCGCCGGTGCCCGCTTGAAATTTCAATACTTTTGCCTGCCGGTAATTGAATAACGAATGGACTTCGATTATATATTGTCTTCACGGTTTTTCTCATGAAACTTTTCGACGCCGGCGGAAAATTCAGACCAGTGCTCCGAAGGTTGATGGGATTTCCAGCTCTCGTAGCAGATGACGTCAGAGAGGTCCATCCTTGGAAGCCAGCCGGCGCGTTCCAGGTCCGGTCTGTCAGCAAATTCATCGACATAGCCGAGGCAGAGATATGCAACCGGTTTGACATGTGAGGGTATTTCCAGAATTCCCTCCAGTTCAGCGTTTGCCAGTATGCTCACCCAGCCGACTCCTATTCCCTCTGCCCGGGCTGCAAGCCACAGGTTCTGGACTGCGCAGGCGACGCTGTAGACTCCGGTCTCTTCTATCGACGTTCTGCCAAGCACGAACGGTCCAAACCGTGTGGGGTCGTATGTGACACAGACATTGACGTCGGATTCCATTATCCCCTCGAGCTTTAGGGACAGATACTGTTTCTGCCGGGCCCTGTCGCCGTCGAGCATGGCAGCAGAGCGCTCGCGCTCCCGCAGAAAGGACTCTTTTACTTTCTGGCGCGTTGGCATGTTCCTGATCAGGATGAAATTCCATGGCTGCGAAAAGCCCACAGATGGGGCATGGTGCGCAGCGTTCAATACGCGCGCGAAAACGTCGTTCGGGATTTTTCTTTTGATAAAATGGGAGCGCACGTCCCGCCTGGAAAAGATTGCCTTGTAAAGACCTTCTTTTTCAGGCCCGCTCAGCGAATAATCGTCAAGCGTCATTATGGCTTAGTGCGGGCAAGTCCCATTATTAGATTTGCACTGCCATCTGCCCTTGCAACGTTTCTCTTTGCGCTATTCACGTTCTCTGCATACAGGTCAATGCCTACGAATTTGCGTCCAAGCGAGGCAGCCACTATGCCAGTCGTTCCTCTCCCGGCAAAGGGGTCAAGCACCGAGTCGCCTTTTTCCGTGGCAAACTTGATCATGATGTCGACCAGCTCTTCAGGGAATATCGCAAAGTGCTCGTTTCCATAGTGAGCTCTTGTCGCAATTTCCCAAATGTTGGACGGGTTCTTTCCACGGGGATTGCATGCAGCAAAGATTGGGTAGTGTTTGTGGTCTCCGATCCTTCTTCTTGTGGCGTGCCTTTTGAATTTGCGGTAGCACGTAGGACAGAATTTTTCCGGGTCATATCCGTATGCCCTTGCGATCTCTGACGTCGCAGGCACTTCGGAAATCGGAGTGGATGGCGAAGTGCCGTGAATCATCCGGGTTATTCTTGCAATCTGCTTCTTGTCCACATCGACAGGTTGATACTGCAGCATGTGTTGTGGCGGGACCCGGTTCCTCCCGCTTATGGCCTCATTGCCCTGGACGCGCACCGCGTCAAGGTTTGCAAACGACTGCCGGTTCTTTGAGAAGAACAGCACGTATTCGTATGCCTGGGAAAAATTGTCACGGGAGCTGCTGCTGATGTTGTTTTTCTTGTACCAAATTATGTCTTCGCGAAAAACAAGGCCCTGCGAGGAGAGCTTTTCGGCGAGCCTGTGTGGTATGCGCAACTTTTCGTGACGCCTCCTGGTGTCGCCTATCACTATCCACAGGCTGCCATCGTCAGTCAGGACGTCCTTGCAGGCCGTAAAGACCTGTACCAGCGAATCGAGGTACTCGTCAGGGGTCTTTTCTCTGCCGATCTCGTGTCTGTCGGTGCCATAGTGACGATGTCCGTAATACGGAGGAGATGTGATTACGGCCCTGAACCTGCCTGGAAGTGTTGGGATGATTTGACGGGCGTCTCCCTGAATTATCTTGAAGGATTCGCCGTCCAAGTCTTGCGTTAGAAACGAAAATAGTAGCTCTTAACTCTATCTGTCGGTTTATCCGGGAGTCGCGGCAAGAATTCTTGGCCGCTGACGCCAATCATTAACATATATTTAGGTAACAAAGAAAACCTGCAATAAGGGCAGGTGGTCTAGCTCGGTTATGATACCTCGTTGACATCGAGGTGGTCGGGTGTTCAAATCACCCCCTGCCCACTTCAGCTAGATCAAATCAAGAATATTGGTGCGGGCACGGTGCTTTCTTACATTTAGGAGCCCCAGAAACGCGATCAGCTTGTCGTAGGCATCAAGGCCGAAATAACGCAGCAGCCCATCAACCTGCCTGTCGCTGAGGTCCGGGTCGTCGTATTTCCTGCGGTCTGCCAGTATGACTTTGCGCTGGAGAACCACTAGCTTTGCCATGTATTATCAGAGCACATTTGTGCTCATGAACTAAAAGGCTTATGGCGTGCATATACCATGTTTATGATCCGGCGAGCAGGCAGTTACTGTGCTTCTGTCAATTGCGGCTGGACCCGCTGGGCCTGCATTGGCATCGAGATGGTGAAAATGACGCCCTTGTTGTCACCAGCGTTATTTGCCGATATTGTTCCGCCATGAGCCTCGATTACGGTTTTTGTGATGTACAACCCAAGGCCTGTGCCGCGTTCGTTTTCGCGGGTTATTGTTGCATATTTTTCAAAGAGCACAGACAGTACGTCCTCAGGGAAGCTCTGACCATTATCGGAAATAGTGATGGCTATGCTACCAGTTTCATGTTCTGCACGCACCTGGATCGTAATAGTGCCACGTTTTGTGAACCTGATCGAGTTGTTGACGATGCCCCCAAGTGCCTGCAACAGCCGTCTCCGGTCGCCAGTTATCATGATGTCTCCACCTGGATCCATGTCAACGTTCACCTTGACGTCGCTGTCCTCGTTCACTATGCCGGAAGCTTTAAGCACGTCGTCCAAGAGGCGCTTCATGCTTACGGGCTTCATATCATAGGCAAAGTTTCCACTTTCGATCTTTTCTACGTCAAGGATAGAGTTTGCTACTCCTACCAATCTCCGGGTGCCGGATATTATGGAACTCCACGCCTCCTTGTCGGCCACAATTCCCCTTTCTGCCCGGTCCACAGATTCAAGGATTGGCTCAAGGGGTGAGACTAGCTCCTGCGCAGCAATGGTGATAAAGTCCTCCTTCATCTTGTCAACCTGCTGGAGCTTTGCATAGGCATCGGCGAGCTCTTGGTTTGCGGTGGCGAGCTGTTCGTTCATCCTCTTGAATTCCTCCGCCTGGGCCTCAAGCTGGGCATATGCCTTCTTCAGCACTTCCTCGTTTCCAACAAGTTCTGCATTTATGCGCTGCATGTCGCGAGCCTTTTGCGCCATCGAGTCAGCAAGGCTCTTCTTTACTTCCAGGACCTTTCTCCTCATCAGCTCCAGCATCAGGAGGCTGCGCGAGAGCTCGTTTGCATTTGTTACGGTACTTTTGGTTATCCTGCCATTGTAGAGTTTTTGGCGAAAGCTGGTTTTGGCCAGCAACTTTATGGCACCATTAACTTCCTTTAGCGGCGCCATGATCGTCTTTATGAGCGAAAGCAAAAGGCCCGCAATGGCTGCCAGGGTGACAAGTATTATTGCAGGTATCAGATCAGCTGCGCTGGACTGGGCAAAAGAAGGGAGCATGTAGATGGCAGCCGCTAGCCCCGCGGCGACAGCCGCAAACCTGATCGTGATCTGTGTTATTATTTTCATGACCAACAGCGCCCTTTACCATTACTTAATTTGCGATCGTCCTCATCTGATCGAGAGGAATTGTCTGTCCTAAACCTCTGTGTATGTAAACGGCTCAACAGACAGCGATCCTCGAAATAAAACGCCGGATCAGATCGTTTGTTTTTCTGCTAGTGCCGTTTGCTCCTTCTGGGCCTTTACCGGAAGCGATATTGTGAAACTGGCACCCTTGCCTCCATGAGTGCTGTTGTTCTCTGCCCTAATGGTGCCGTTATGCGCCTCAATTATTGTCTTTGTGATGAATAATCCAAGACCAGTGCCTCTTTCGTTTTCCTGGGTTCTTGTTACAAACTTGCTAAAGAGCACCGGAAGGATCTCTTGCGGAATACCTGGGCCATCGTCTGTTATGCTGATCTCTACCATGCCCTTGTCGTGGCTCGGCTTTGTCGCTATCGTTATTGTTCCGTTCTTCGCAAACTTGACCGCATTATTAATGATGTTGGAAAGTGCCTGGATTAGCCGTTCCTTGTCCCCGAAGATCATCACGTCCTGGTTCTCATGTTGCGCGCTTATCGTTATAAGGCCGTCCTCGCTTGCGAGCTTTGACGCACTAGAAGTCACGCTTTCGATCAGTTTCTTTACATTGACAGGGCGCATATCATATGTGAATGTGCCGCTTTCAATCTTACCAACGTCAAGTATGTAGTCGGCGATATTGGAGAGCCTTTTTGACTCTGACACTATGGCTTTCCATGCTTCATCGGTTGAAAGCATCCCCTTCTGGGCGAGCTGAACCGAGCCTATGATTGGCTGTATCGGCGTGCGAAGCTCGTGGGCCGCTATCAGGATAAAGTCGGTCTTCATTTTATCCAGCTTTTGTAGCTTGACGTTTGCCTCCGACAGCTCTTCATTTTTCAGCGACAGTTCGTCGTTGAATCTTTGCAGTTCTTCGCGCTGCCCTACCAGCTTGGCATTTGCCCTCTGGAGAACCATTTCCTTCTCCACAAGTTCGTCGCCTATCTGCTGGAGATGAACGCGTTTTTCCTTGATAGTGTTGTTTACACTCTTCTCGAGCTCGAGGACCTTGCGCCTCATCATCTCAAATGCCAGTACAACACGAGAAAGGTCATCTGCGTTCCTCAGCCTGCTCTTGCTTATTACACCGCGATAAATCTCCTGCTTCATGTTTCCCCTGGCAACCAGTTTTGATCCTTCGATTAGTTCTTTTAAGGGTAGCAGGACGGACCTTGCCAGCATCGCTCCAATCCCCACAGCTGCAGCCAGGGCGATAAGCAGGATTATTGGCATCAGGTCAGCAGCGGATCTGCCGACATTGACAAAATAAGGTAGTGCAAAAATTGTTCCGGCAAATGCAGTGGCGACGAGTGTGAAGCCGATGGCAATCTGTGACACTATTTTCGTGGTCCCATGCCTCTATGTGCGCTGCCTGCGTGGCTAGCGCTCTCATCTTCTTGAAAGAATAGAGCTGCGCAAAACTCTGTGTATGTAAATTCGGTAACAGACAGAAAAACATCATGCTCATCCCAAAGGAAGGACACTTGCAGTCGGCTGATTCATCAGGATTATTGTGATGCAAAAGCCGACTTAAAAAAATTTTATTAACTTCTGTAATAATATACTGACGTTGCAATCGATTTCACGCACGATCACGATGATATAGGATGAAGTTTCTATTCGTAGCTCCCGAAGCCTTGAGCGTAGATCTGGCATACAAGATATCGCAGGAGAATAATGAAGTAAAGTTCTACATTCAGAGCGACACGGAAAAAGACGTTGGGGACGGATTTGTGGAAAAGGCGGATGCCTGGGAGAATCTTGTCGAATGGGCGGATGTAATAGTTTTCGATGATATTGGTTTTGGCAAAATAGCAGACAAGCTCAGGGCCGAGGGCAAAAAGGTAGTTGGAGGCAGTAGCTTTACTGACAAGCTTGAAAATGACAGGGAATTTGGGCAGCAGGAACTTGCCAAAGTGGGAGTCTCCATACTCCCAAGCTGGAACTTTTCTGATTTCGACGAAGCAATAAAATTCGTTCAGGCAAACCCCGAAAGATATGTGATAAAGCCAAGCGGCAGGGCGCAGAACGAAAAAGAACTCCTATTCGTGGGACAAGAAGAGGACGGCAACGACGTGATAAACGTCCTGGCGCATTACAAGAAAAACTGGTCAAACAAGATAAAGTACTTTCAAATTCAGAAATATGCGTCGGGAGTAGAAGTAGGCGTCGGGGCCTTTTTTAACGGAAACGATTTCGTAAGGCCGATAAACATAAACTTTGAGCACAAACGCCTTTTCCCCGGAGAAATCGGCCCAAGTACCGGCGAGATGGGATGCTACGACGACAGGACCGAGGTCCTTACGGGCAGGGGCTGGAAATTCTTTGCCGACCTCACCTATGATGATATGATATGCACGCTAAACCAGCTCGATCACAGGATAGAGTTCAACAAGCCGGAGGCATTAGTGTGCTACAGCCACCACAAGAAACTTGTCTCGATACAGAACCGAACTCTGGACATCGCTGTAACGCTCGATCACAACATGTACGTGTGCACTCAAGAAAATGCAAGGAATGGCAGTGGCAAGTTTACTTTTGTCAAGGCCAGGGAACTGCAGTACCAGTCAGTGATCAAGAGAACTGGCATCTGGATAGGGGTAGAACGGAAAACGTTCATCCTGCCATCAGTCGCACTAGCACATTATGAAGGAAGAGCGGTGGTGCTTCACCAGACCAAAGAGATCCAGATTCCAATGGACGACTGGCTCGCATTCGTCGGGATTTGGATTGCCGAAGGATCAGTATCAAGTGGCTACAAAGTATCCATTGCCCAAAAGAATCCGGAAAAGACAAAGAAGATAGGAGAATTGCTTGATCGCTTGCCATTTGAGTTCTCTCGAGGGGAGCACGAGTTCTATTGCTTTAGCAAACAACTTCACTCCCACCTTGCCGGCTTTGGCAAGTCTCACCAGAAGTTTGTCCCACAGTTTGTCAAAGAATCGAGTCCAAGGCAAATCGGAATCTTCCTCGACTGGTTTGCGCTGGGCGATGCCACTACGATGAAAAATGGCTTTAGGATCTTTTATACTGCCTCAAAGAGGCTTGCTGATGATATCCAAGAACTCTTGTTGAAGATTGGCAGAGTGGGAATTGTTAAGGCAAGAGAGCGGTATGGCAAGATTTGGATAAAGGATCACTTTGCAGTTTCCGCGCGGCCGCAGTATGAGGTACTGGAAAGGGTGAAGAAACTCGATTCCTGGCTCGACAAGCGGGACATGAAAATACTGGACTATGAAGGCAAGGTCTATTGCGCGACCGTAAAGAACCATGTCATGTATGTGCGGAGAAATGGCAAGCCGTACTGGTGCGGCAACACTTCAATGCTGTGGTCTCCCAACAGCAGGATATTCGAGCTGACCTTAGCGAAGATGAAGGACAGGCTAGTCGAGTCAAAGTATGTAGGCTATATAGACATTAATTGCATTGCAAACACAAAGTCGATCTATCCGCTCGAATTCACTTCAAGGTTCGGCTACCCGACCATATCGATTCAGATGGAGGGAGTAACGAGCGAATGGGGCAAGTTCCTCTTCTCACTTGCCTCCGGCGAGGCAACCGAGCTTAGAACAAAGAAGGGCTTTCAGGTAGGAGTCGTGATCGCGGTCCCGCCTTTCCCCTTTAACGACGAACGCACCTTCAAGAAGTATTCTGAGGACGCTTCGATACTCTTCAAGAAGCAAAACAACACAGACGGCGTGCACCTAGGTGAGGTAAAGCGCATTGAAAACGACTGGCGAGTTGCCGGGAGATCTGGCTACAGTTTGGTCGTGACAGGATCGGCTCACACCATGGAAGATGCAAGAAACCAAGCGTATAACAGGGTATCAAACATTATGATACCAAACATGTTCTACCGGACAGACATTGGAAGAAGATGGACGCGGGATAGCGATCTGCTGCAATCCTCGGGATTCTTCTGAGCGCCCTGAATAGCCTGATGGGTGAAAAGACAGCCTTACATAAACGAACAACGAGTCCATTTTCAAGTTGTCTGAAGACGGATTGACATACAGAATGCTTTATCCGGCAAAGAGACGCGATTATTCTCCAAGGTGCATCTGCGTATTTGGCCAAGTCAAGACGAATTCTAGTAACTGGCGGCGCTGGTTTCATCGGGCATCATCTTGTCACAAAACTGCTAGAGGATCCGGATTGCAGGATCACAATAATTGACAATTTGTCCAATGATAGAAGCAAGAAAAGACTAAAAGATCTGCCACCCTCGGTTGCTTTTTACGAAGAAGATATACGAAACAGGCAGGCAGTTTCGGATATTGTGAAACGTGAAGGAGCCCACGCCTGCATCCATCTCGCTGCAAAGATTAGTGTTGTGGATTCCATCCGCAACCCTGCCGAGACCATCGATGTCAACGTTAATGGAACCCTTTCGGTACTTGAGGCGTGCGCCAATAACGGCGTTCAGGCTTTTGTGCTTGCTTCCTCGGCCGCCGTATATGGCGATGCCGATGTAGTGCCCACACCTGAAGATTGTGTTCTTGATCCGCTTTCTCCTTATGGTGCCAGCAAGGTCTCTGGCGAGGCATTGGTTGCTTCTTACAAAAACAGCGGCAAGATCCCCAAGGCGATCTCGCTACGCTTCTTCAATGTTTACGGCAGGGGTCAGAGTCCAGAATATGCAGGCGTGATAACAAAGTTCGCGGAACGATTGTCCAAAAAACAGCCTCCTGTCATTTATGGCGATGGCCAACAAACAAGAGATTTCATTCATGTTTCTGATGTAGTCCACGGTGCGATGCTCGCAACAAATTCGGGAGTATCAGGCGTGTTCAACATAGGCACGGGGAAGCCGACCAGCATTGACTATCTCGCGCGAAAAATGATCAATATTCATGGCCTTGATGTCAAACCCATCTGTAGCTCTGCGGAAAAGGGTGACATACGCCACAGCTGCGCGAATACGGATAGATCATTGCGGGGCTTGCGTTTTGCCGCTCATCAGGATATTGATTCGGCATTGCGCATGATGTATGACCATCATGGATCGGTTGCGACGTAGGCCGATGCTTCCTATAGCCAAGAATGCAAAGAGGAATGATGCAAGGATTTTCGCTTGTTTGTACCGATGAACACTGCAGCTTCCTTAATCTTTGTACCCCTTCTCACAATGGTTTTTGTTAAATGAATAGGATTATGGGCACTCATTCTGCGAATGCAAATTACAGGATCCCCTGTTATCGAGAGTGTCTAAGATGCTCAATGCCTAATTACATTTTTTAGAAAGTGACTGGCTATGAGATTATTTGCGCATAATCGCATTCTCTGACTATAGAGTCCAAGATATCGACGAGCTCGTGGACTGGATAGAAAATCTCCACTATTCACCTGACTTGATTTTCTACGGAGGTGACGACATTGGTAGATTTGTCGCATTCAACGGTCAGCATAAGAGTGCGAATTCGTTTGAGC
>DATBMW010000044.1:0-14219 GCA_036554645.1 Nitrososphaera sp. | reverse complement strand
CTAATAATTTGCATCCAAGATTTGGAATAAAATGTATAAGTAGAAGTAGCTTTTTGTATAGTGCGGGATGGCGGGGATTACCGAATTTAATTCAAATTCAGAACAGACGCTGATTTCCAAAATACGAAAACGCGACGGACGTGTCGTCAACTTTGAACAATCCAAGATCTCTAACGCGATATACAAAGCTCTTGTCGCTAACGGCAAGCCGGACTATCCGCTTGCTGAAAAGCTGGCCGCAAGGGTTCTGCAAAAAATAGTGCAGCAAGGCCGCGACTCTGCAGGCAAGACTGCAATTCCAAGCGTTGAAGACGTTCAGGACATGGTCGAGTCGATACTTATTGAGGAAGGACAGTCAGAGACTGCAAAGGCGTACATACTCTACAGGCACGAGAGGCGCAAAGTGCGCGACGAGAAAATGAAGATCCTGAACAAGAAGGACCTGGACGAGGTTGACAAGGCGTTTGACATTAATTCGCTCAGGGTGCTTGCGGCGCGCTATCTGCTCAGGGACGACAACAACGAAATCATTGAAGGGCCGAAGCAGATGTTTGAGCGCGTTGCGACACTTGTCGCAGTAGCAGACCTGCTGCACGACCCTGCCGTGTTCAACTTGGCTGGCGGAAACACGCAGAGCATCGAAGAGGCGGAGCGCTATTATGCGAAACTGGACGACTTTGGGAACAAGCTGCATCTCGGCGGATACTACCTGAACAAGTACCACTTTGAAGCAATGATACGCCACTACGTCTACTGCGCACAGCACGGCCAGATGAAGGTGAGCTTTAAGGATCTGCTGAGGATGCTGGCAGAGGGCAAGCTGGCCCAGTATGAAGAAAGGATCTCGGAATACTACAACCTCATGGTCTCGAGGGACTTTCTTCCCAACACCCCGACGCTCATGAACGCGGGGGCAAGGCTGGGGCAACTGTCTGCCTGCTTTGTGCTGGACATGCCTGACGACATGGCAGGCATCATGAAGGCATCGACTGACGCTGCCATGATCTTCAAGTCCGGAGGAGGAGTTGGAATAAACTATTCTGACCTAAGGCCCGAGGGCGATATTGTCGCTTCGACCTCAGGCGTGGCGTCAGGTCCGACTTCGTTCATGCGGATCATTGACACGATAACTGATGTCGTAAAGCAGGGAGGCAAGCGCAGAGGAGCAAACATGGGGATCCTCGAGGCCTGGCACCCGGATGTTGAACGGTTTGTGACTGCCAAGACGAAGCCCGGAGTGTTCGAGAACTTTAACGTTAGCGTTGGCATCTGGGAAGATTTCTGGAAGGCCCTTGTCAACAAGGAAGGCAACCACAAATACGCGCTCCGCAGCCCGCGCACACGCGATCCGGTGAGGCAGATAGACGCGCAGCAGCTAGTCGACCTGATTGCTCTGAGCGCATGGAAGAGTGCTGAGCCGGGAATAATATTCTTTGACAACATCAACAAGTACAACCCGCTTGTAGACGCAAGGCACGGCCCGCTGCGCGCGACCAATCCGTGCGGTGAGCAATCGCTCTATCCGTACGAGTCATGCAACCTGGGATCCATAAACTTGGCGAACTTTGTAAAACGAAAGGTAGATGGCAAGTTCGAATTTGACTGGCAGCGTTACGAGCAGGCGACCCGGCTGTCCACAAGATTCCTAGACAATATTATTGACATGAACAAGTACCCCGTCGAAGAGATCAAAATCGCAACAAAGGAAACGCGCAGGATAGGCCTGGGCATAATGGGAATCGCAGACCTTCTCTTCATGCTCCAGATCCCATACAATTCGAGGGACGGATACGACTTTATGAACAAGCTTGCAGAGGCCGTATCCTATCTGAGCATGGACGAAAGCGTCGCGATTGCAAAGTCAAGGGGGCCGTTCCCGATGTTCAATGATACCGACTATGTGAAAGGCAGGATCCCGGTGGCTGGATATTACGAGCTGCCAAAGGAAACGCACACGTACGACTGGGACACGCTCATTGAAAAGATAAAAAAGACCGGCATCCGCAATTCCTGGACCTCGACGATTGCGCCTACGGGAACTCTTTCCATGATTGCCGACACGGCAAACGGAGTAGAGCCGGTGTTCGCTCTAGTGTACGAAAAGCGAGTTACCGTGGGCCGGTTCTTTTACACCGACAAGGTGTTCGAGAACGTCCTGAAGGAAAATGGCCTGTACTCTGACGAGCTGCTGACAAAAATAGCGAACAATTACGGCTCGTTGCGAGGCCTTCCTGAAATCCCTCAGTGGATGCAGCGAGTGTTCACGACTGCCATCGACATCCACTGGACAGACCACGTAATGGCTCAGGGAATATGGCAGAAATGGATAAGCAATGCGATAGCAAAGACGATAAACATGCCCGGCGATGTCACGGCAGAAGACGTAAAGTGCGCCTACCTGCTGGCCCACGAGCTTGGGCTAAAGGGAGTCACCGTATTCAGAGACGGTTCCAGGCACGAGCAGGTCCTGCACATCACGGGCAAGAACACAGGCGAGAAGGCGTTTTCGGTAAAGCCGAGCAGGTATGTAGTTGACCATGTCGAAAGCAGCATCAAGGAACAATACGTACTGGAGCAGATGCAAAAGATTTTCAGGGACTCTGGCGTCGAGGAAGAGGTCCCGATAGTGCCTGAGGCGCCAAAGCCGCTTGCTGTGGCAGTAGAAGTCAAGGTAGCCCCGCAGCCGGCGCCGCAGACAGTCATGGTGAGCGACGAAGATCGATGCCCAACGTGCAACGCCAGACTGATAATAACCGAAGGCTGCAACGTCTGCATAGAGTGCGGCTTTAGCGGATGCGGCTCTGGCTAGCCGCTGTCTTTTTCTTTTCGTTATTTTCTACGCGTTCGGACAAAGATTCAAAAGATTAGCGAGCCATAGCTTAGTATGGCCAGTTCGGGATTGGGCACGGCGATCGTAGCAGGCTTGGCCGTTGGCGCCGGATTTGTACTGATGTTCTCCCTATTTCTAACCTCATCGTTTACGGCTGATGTAGATGTATCAGAAGTCAATATTACTGAAGGCGCGTCGCTTGAATCGTCCACGGCTGGATATGAACCAAAAGTTATCAAAATAAAAATCGGCACGAACAACACCGTCAGATGGACAAATCACGACATTGTCCCACACGGCGTTACTTCCGACAATGGCTACAGGGATCCGGCTACCGGCGAGCCGTTTGATGTCTGGGAGCGCAGCACGGACAAAGGAGGGCCGTTCATAATGCCTGGAGAGACGTATGAATTCACATTCAGAGAGCCGGGCGAATTTGCCTATCATATGGAGCCCCACCCATGGATGCGGGGGATCGTCATGGTAGTCCCAGCTTTTCCCTAGCGTACCTTCACATGCTTTTGTCAGAGCATCTCCTAATAGAATCTGGATTGATCTTGTCTGCAGAATATACTTTAAATCCTCGTTCGCACATAATATTGCTGAATGTCAAACGTGCGAGTGAACGAGAGCCCAAACCACTTCATGGTGCTTGATGCTATTGCAAGAGGAATAAAGACAGATGCAAAGATAGCAAAGGTCACAAGGTTAAGCATGCCCGAAGTTGAAATCATAATAAACGATCTCATCGCCCAGAGGTTGGTCGTAGGCACGGAAAAGAAGAGCTTTTTCGGTGGAAAAAAGATAGAATTTTCAGTCAGCCACACTGGCATGCAGCTACTAAACGCCAAGAAGGTGGAGCTCGAGAAGCAGGCGCAGCAGATACAGCAGTGGTACCAGAATGGAAATACAGCGCAGCTGCAAACCTACATGGACAGTAACAGGATGTGGATGCCGATGATGTTGTTCTCTGGAATAATGAACGCGATGTTTTTCATGTCAATGATGTCGCTGATGGGAATGGCAATGAGCCCTGCCGAGACCGGGCTTGCCGGAAGCGAGGGCGCTGCTGACTCTGGCGGTGCTGCGGGCGCAGATGACGGATCCGGTGCAGGCGCCGATGGAAGTGGAGACTTTGGCGGCGACTTTGGTGGCGGAGATTTCAGTTTTTAACCTCCGTCAATTTTTCTCACAACTCTTCGCATAACATTCCGCCAAGCTCTGATGTGGTTTACTATCGGATTCTATTGAAACTTGGCTCGCTCATTATCCTCTTGTTACTTCGTCCTATCTGCACTATCAGCTCATGGGTTCAATTCTCGCAGCCGCTGTGAAATCGGTATTTGAAACCAGAGTATATCGCAAGAAAGGTTTTTCCGAATACAAAATTGAATTCGTGTCTTGCTCCTGACATCATTCTCCTATGACTCCAGAGTGTTTGTGTCGGTGAAGTATCTTTTCTGATATTATGCCCCCAGCTGCAAGGACAAATATCGCCACATGAAATACAAGGTCGACCTGAAACCACGTGTTCAATATCTCTGCGAAGAACAGGCCCACGAACGCCATGGCACTGATAGAAAGGTCTGCATACAGGTGAACCCTATGCAGTACTCCATTTTTCATCATTTACTATTCACTCATTTCTTTCGGAACCCGTCTACGCCCAGAGTGGGTCCTGATCACTGCAGGTACGGCCGCGATCACGCCTGAAGCTGCCCGGTTTTTCTTCATTATTTACTAGTGAAATTATTAAAAATAAATATCTTTGTTAATAACAAATATGGCATTACTTATAAGTATCTTAATAACATCTCTTTCTATTGACGATAGTAAGTGTCTCGCTAAATGAGGACATACTTGTGGAAGTGGACAAACTGCAAAAAGCCCTCGGCTTTTCCGGCAGGTCTGAAATTGTAAGAGCAGGAATCAGAAACCTGCTGGCCGAAGAAAAGGACAGGCAGAATCTTTCCGGGAGCCTCTTTGCCGTGCTCCTCGCGATACACGATGAAAAATCAGACGAGCAGGTGACCATTATGCGCCACGACTACGACAAGCTGATCGGAACTCATATCCACAACAAGATTGACGGCGACAGGTGCCTTGAAATATTCCTGGTAAAAGGAGACGCCGACGAGATTAGAGGGATGACCAAAAAGTTCCGGTCAAACAAAAAGATGGATCATGTAAAGTTGATAGCGATGTAGCATGGTTATCTTTTTCACGAGCCCGATCGGGCTTGGTCATGCCACACGCGATATAGCTATTGCAGAGGAATTGAACGCTGATGTTTTGTTTGTGAGCGGCGAGAGCGCTGCGGAGCTGTTGGCAAGAAAAGGGTACAGAACCAGAGATGTCTATCGGCCGAAGAGCTTTGATGTAGAGTCAGGTCAGTTGCGACATTCATTCAGGTGGCTAATGGACTATTACTCGTACTACAAGAGATGCAAGGCGATTTCAAAAGTGATCCTCGACGAGAATGAAGGGCTCGTCATCAGTGATGAAGATTTTGCTGCGATCGCTATAGCCGAAGAAAAGAGCCGCAGGCGCGTGATCATTACAGACATTACAGAGACCCATTTCACGACCGGCGCCGCTTCTATCATGGAAAGAAAGATGAACAAGACGATGCAGAAGATGATGGAACGGTGCGATCGTGTCATTATTCCCGATTCTGGACAGGATGCTGCCAATATCGTGCATGTAGGCCCGATAGTAAGGCGGGCAAGCACCGACAGAGATTCGCTGCGTAAGAGCCTCGGTTTTACAAAGAAGACGATAGTGCTGAGCGTCGGTGGGACAGACGCCGGCAAATACCTCATAGAAAAGACTCTTGAGGCTTACCGCAAGTTGCAAGGGAGGTTGGACGCAGAGCTAGTCATTGTTTCCGGGCCATCTATCAAATTGCCAGATATGTCCGACTACCGGAACCTGGGATTCGTAGAGAACCTGCACGAGCTGATATATGCCTCAGACCTTGTGGTCTCGCTTGCGGGGAAATCCACCATGGACGAATCAGTTGCGTATGGCACGCCAGGAATTTTCATTCCCATAAGGGATCATTTCGAACAGGAGCGAGGGGCGGCGCGTCTCGGCTACGAGTATAGTGATATCAACAGGTTGGAAACGCTCATTGAAGAAAAGCTGGGAAACAGGAACAATTCTGCTGATGCAAAGGGAGCCGAGCGGGCTGCGAAAATAATATCAAATCTTAGCAACTGATTTAGCATGCCACGCCTCATGTTATCAGGTGGCTCTGCGAACATATGCGGCGCTTGGAATCACTGCGGCAGCTGTGGCAATCGTAATTGCATTACTTTCCACTTCAGAGAGCTATCCCGGCCACGAGCGACCACAATTTGTTTTTCCATATTGGACGGAAGGCAAACCGATGCCTACCCCGAGAACAGAGATTGCTGGAGCCGCGATAGACATGAACATCTACATTGTTGGTGGCTTTGACGCTTCAGGCAGGGCAGTTTCCACGGTTGAAGTCTATGATTCTGTCAAGAATATTTGGACCGGTGCCGCTCCGCTTCCTCAGCCTTTGCACCATGCGGCGGCCGCATCGTATGACGGCAAGTTGTACATAGTCGGCGGCTATTTCGCTGACGGCTCCGCCAGTAACAAGCTATTCGTGTACGACCCGATAATGGATCGGTGGAAAGAGCTAGCGACCATGTTGGCAGCAAGGGGAGCCCTTACCGCAAACTTTTTGGATGGTACGCTCTACGCGGTCGGAGGCGTGCCTAGAGAATTTGGATCTGCTACCAGGCCGCTTATCCTAAATGAGGCTTACGACATTCGGACAGACAAATGGATTACAAAGGAACCGATGCCCACGCCACGACAACACCTTGCTTCAGTCGTGTTTGATGACAAGCTCTATGTAATAGGCGGGCGGGTTAACGGACTCTCATCTAACCTCGATGCCAATGAAGTCTACGATCCAGCAAAGGACGAGTGGACAGTGCTGGCCCCAATGCCTTCAAAAAGAGGCGGGCTTGCAGCGGCAGTGAGCGGAACCGATGGATGGATCTATGTATTTGGCGGCGAAGCTGCTGATGGTACGTTCAAAAACAACGAGCGATACAGCACTGACGGCAATGTGTGGGAGTCAGCGCCAGAAATGCCTAATGGCCGGCATGGTCTTGCGGCTGTTGATATCGGTAGCGAGATCTATGTGATAGGTGGAGGGCCGCAACCCGGTCTGAGCGTCGGCGATTTCAACCAGGTACTGCACACGTCGTACATGCTTCAATAAGAAAACGTATCCGAAGTGGCAATCCCCAATCCACGATTGACCTATCTTTAATATAGGGACATTCGTGATTCTTAGCTTCGAGAGATAACGCGCGTATGACTTCTATCACAGTTGCCAAGTTTGGCGGCAGCGCCCTGGGGGTAGATGGGGCAATGATCCCAAAGATAGTGGACAGGATAAAGCAGCTAAAGGAGCAGTCGAGAGTTATCACGGTTTTCTCGGCGCCACTGATCGACTATGATGGGAAGATAAGCTCGATGACCGATGTTGCGATTAAGGTTGGACGGAGTTATGCAGCGTCAAACCCGGTGGAAATAGAAGTGCTGCGTGAAGTATATGAAAAGATAGCGGGCAAATACATCACTGACAAAGAGCACAAAGAAGAGTTCCTTGGCAGCTTGGACAAGTTCTACAGGCAGGTGATCATTGCGCTCAAGCAGGCAGCCGAGAACAGGCGTTTTGTTGACGTGATCAGGTCGAGGACGCTTGCGTACAGCGGAGAGGTCACAATGTCATATTTGATGGACTATGTGATGCGGAGCTTTGGGCTGGAATCGTCGCATGTTTCGATAGAAAAGTGGCCCATAGTCACAGACGACAACTTTGAAGCCGCCAACTTTTTGGTGCGGGAGTCAAAGCACAGCATCGGTCATCTGGGAGAGCTGGTGAAGGAAAACGATGTCGTGTCGATGGGCGGCTTTATCGGCAGGACGGTTGATGGGCTGGAAACCACGTACGAGCGCGGCGGCTCTGACAGGACGGCGGCGGACATTGCTATTCTACTCAAGGACCATCATGACGATGTCAAGATTGATTTTGAAAAGGACAGCGCGGTTCTCAGCGCCGATCCACGGATCGTGAAAGACGAGCTGGAGTTCATACAGTACCTTTCATACAATGAAGCAAAGCTGGCCGGCATGTTTGGGATGAAAATCCTTGACCCGATAGCCATCAAGGAGATAGACGATAACGCACTTGACATCCCCATAGTCATCACCGACATGGCAAAGCCGGATGGAGGCATTACTGTCATCAAGAAAAAGCTGCCGGAGGACGCAAGCGAGCATAACCCCATCAAGATAGTAACCGGGAAAAAGAACTGCGCTGTTGTGAGGATGGAAAGCATTGCGGCATCGCATCTTGTGGCATCGCTGGAGCGGGACAAGCAGTACCATGATTTTGTGAAACTGTCGCCATACATGGTAGACGACACGGAAATGACGAGGCTGCTGTTCCTTGACGCGGACTATGTGAGGAGGCAGGAAAGGCATATTCACGCGTACCACCCAAAAGCCGAGATCGTCTATGGAAGGGGAGTGGTCACGCTGATAGGAGACGAGATGTGGCGCGTGCCCAAGATCGCCTCAACCGCCAGCAGCACGGTGAGCGAGCATGACATCAACATCCTCAACCTTGATGCGCAAGAAGAGACATCAAGGATTCTCATAATAGTAGAGGACAAGGGAACCAGTGTTGCAGACGCGGTCAGGGCGATACACTCTACAAGAAGCAGGATTCGTGGGATGAAATGACAGAAGGCAAAATTTGGCTGAACGGTTCGCTAGTTGATTTTGACGACGCCAAGATACACGTGCTGACGCATGGATTGCATTATGCAACCGGAGTCTTTGAAGGGATGCGGTGCTACAAGACGGTCGGCGGCAGCGCAATATTTCGGCTCGGCGATCATATCCAGCGGCTGATCAACAGCGGAAAAGCATACTTTATGGATCTTGGCTATTCGAAGCAGCAGCTAGAAAAAGCGGCCATTGAAACGGTAAAGGCTAACCGCATGGAAGAGTGCTATATCAGACCCATCGCTTATTACGGCTACGGCAAGATGGGAGTCAACCCGCTGCCAAACAAAGTGTCTGTCGCAATGGCGGTGTGGAAGTGGGACGAATACCTCAAGGCTGACGGCGCGGAGAAAGGGGCGCGTCTTATGGTGTCGGCGTGGGCGAGAATAGACAACAGGGCGATGCCGATGCACGCAAAGGCTACCGGGAATTACGCCAACTCTGCACTTGCAAGGGTGGAGGCGATAAAGGCGGGATTTGACGAAGCGGTTATGCTCAATACCGCCGGAATGGTAGTCGAGGCAAGCGCCGAGAACATTTTCATCGTTAAGGATAATGTGCTCGTGACGCCGCCGACTGCATCTGGCGCACTCGATGGAATTACAAGGGACAGCGTTCTGACATTGGCAAAGGAAAGGGGCATCAACTGTGAAGTGCGCGACATATCGCGTGACGAGCTCTACATCGCCGATGAAGTCTTTCTGACTGGCACCGCCGCCGAGGTCAAGCCTGTGGGAGAAATCGATAGCAGGCTTGTTGGAGACGATGGCAAGGTGGGCAGGATGACAAAGGAGCTAAAGTCGATGTTTGAGACTGTGGTTCACGGAAAGGACAAAAAGTTTAGCAAGATGTGGCTTGTGCCCGTCAACTGAGCTAGATCTCTGATAACTACGAAATGGATTGCAAGGTGCACGGGCAGCGCGCCCGCAAGGTACCACCCGGCGGCTTTTGCGGTCAGCCATTTTCCAAAATGCATTGCCACAAGCCCTGAGGCAAAAATCGCGGCGTGAATTACGCCATTGAGCAGTATTGGTTGATAGTTGTATGCAAGATACAGCGCGCTCGCAGCTCCGGCCGCAATGCCTGCGAGCAGGAACGCTATCATTATGTTATTCTGCCGCCAAGCCTGGCAACTTCTTGCCTGATGACATCGGCTACGGCGTCTAGTTTGTTTCTTACCTGCTTATGGTCACTTCCACTGGACACCAGGTGCACGCGAATATGCGGCGTATTGTCTGCTTCATAGCCCTGCGGATGCGTCTTTAGATATATAACGTCTCTCGGGTTTGACTCGACTATCCGCGCAAGAGCTGGAGCTATCATGGCTTCAGTCACGCCAAGAACCTCGTAGTTGATCTCTTCTGAAACAAAATTTCCTACAGCTTGCTTTATCGCAGGGAGGATGTGCCTGGTGAATTCTTCCTGCATTTCCAGCGGCACTCCCTGAAGGCAGAAAATCCTGGTCCGGCCCGAATCGTCCATGACGGCTGGCGCGCTTCCGACCATGTTTTCAAGCGGCGTAGAGCCTTCCGGTATGGTCGCCATCTTTAGTCGTACTTCATTTAACTCGTAATTGAGTTTGCGCCTGGCGTAGCTTCTCTTCAGCATCTCTACAGCGCGGTCATCTTTTGTCACCTTTTTGCCCAGCGCAATCGCAACGCCTTCGAGCGTCATGTCGTCGTAGGTAGCTCCAAGGCCTCCGGTGGTTACCAAAACGTCAGGATCTCTTGAGAGCGATTCTCTGACTGCTGCGGATATTTCGCGCAGGTCGTCTCTAACTGTAGTCACCCGTGCGACGATAGCGCCGGCACGAGCGACCTGGCCCGCGAGCCAATGCGCGTTTGTATTGAGCGTTATTCCGGAGAGCAACTCATTGCCCACGCAGAGGATTTCCACAATCATGCCTTGAATATCCTGCTGAGCATGATAAGCTCGGGGCCGCTTGTCATGCTGCCAACAACCACGGCGTTCGTGTTGGCAATCACGCCTGATGAAAGGAATGGTACTCCGCCGTTTACCGTGACCGGCTCTGCAGGCACCTGAAGTACTTCAGACACGGTATTGATCTCTTCCTCCGTGGCCTTTGGGTGGACCCCAGCGCCGCCATTGGTCGCGATAATCATCGATCCGGCTTGGACAAAGCCGCCAACTGTCATGGAATGAACCGGCACGCCCAATACGTCCTGAACCTGCTGGCCGACCTGTCCGTCGAGGAGCGGTGAAACTATGGCCCCGTTGTCGTTTGCGGCGATCAGGTTACCGACCGCCGTGAACCTGCTGTCGGCCCGCTCCACGTTGAGCTTGCTGGCCTGCCGAAGCAGCTGGACTTCTTCGTCGGATGCAAGTGATGGAAGCAGTATGCCGTTGTTGTTCATGACAGTCATTGGTCCCAGCAGTCTTGTGCCTGCGACAGAAGCATAGACCTCGCTTACCTGCAGGTACTCGGCGAGCTTTTTGGTCTTTGTTTCTGCAAAGCCATACGGCACAACTATCAAAGTGTCGTTGGCTTTGACGAATATGCCGATGTTGGGCGTCTTGTAGGCCGTGTACCTGTAGATTGCCATCTGGGGATTTGTACAGCACTATGAAATACGGATATGAACCTAGCGGGCTGGCCTGAAATCAGCATGCTCTGGTGAGGAGAGGAAAAGTTATAGGAAAAGGGATTTGCTATCTGTTCGATTCCAACAGGGAAATGCGGGATATTCTGGAAAAGCGCGTCGCTTCCTACATGAGCAGGCGATTTGTTCTGGTTGACGAGACCTCAGACGTAGCCAGCGCCGTCAAGCATATGCAGCAGCAGAGGGCCGAGTCTATCATTGTAACAAGGCGCGGCCTGGCAGTCGGGATTGTCACGGACAGCGACATGATAGACAAGGTGATCATAAAGGGCGAGGAATCGGACAAGATCGAAATCAAGGATGTGATGTCATCTCCAGTCATAACACTGAATTCAAAGGCCACTGTAAAGCAGGCACTCAATCAAATGCGTGTCCACAGAGTCAAGCGAATTCCGATCAAAGACGGCACCGCGATCATTGGCATAGTGACGCAGCCAGCTCTTGCCGACGTCATCAGGACATCAGTCCTGGAAAGGACGATAAAGCGCGTCAGGGCTACCCTTGCGGAGCAGTACAAGCCCGTACTTGGAAACCTTGGAGTCCTGCTCCAGTTTTCTGGCGTCTTGCTGGTCGTTCCGGCGCTTCTGGGCACCGCGCTTGGCGAAGCCGGCAGCATCACGGGAGTCTACCTGGAAGTCGTCGGGCTGTCATTTGCCGGCTTTTTCCTGATGTCTTATGGCGAGAGAGGCCAGATGAACCTGAAGCAGGCATCCATCTTTGTCGTTGCAAGCTTCGTGGTAATGTCCCTTTTCGGTTCGCTTCCATACATCTACCTGAATCCATTCGGGCCCGGCATAGAGGGCGGTTCGCTTTTCGTCAACAGCCTCTTTGAAAGCGCGTCTGGGTTCACGACGACCGGGCTCTCGATGATAACCCAACCGGAAAGCTTGGCTGAAAGTTTCGTTTTTTACCGCGCATACACCCAGTGGGTCGGAGGGCTCAGCTTTGTGTACCTGGTCATAATGCTGTTCTTCCCGGAGGAAAAGCTGAGCGCGATGAAAAGCGTGCTTGGCGGCGGCATGCTGCGGTTCAAGGAGTTCATTGTCACACTAGTAGTGATATTCTCGGTGTACACCGTATTTCTGATCCTCCTGATAGTCGTTCCGACTGGCACCGATGATCTAACCGCGATTTCAGTGGTACTTGCAACCGTCGTCAGCGGCGGATTTTCTCCTAGCTCTACCACAATCTCTGCGGGAAATCTTGATGTCCTGCTCGTGACGAGCGCAGGAATGATCCTTTCAGCCCTGCCGTTTGCATTCCACTATTACATCTTTTTCAGCAGAAAAGGGATGCCCGGCAGAAAGACTCTGGGCCCGGAAGTTGCCGCATACCTTGTCCTTATGGCAGTCTCTGTTCCGATATTCTATCTTCTCGCCCTTGGGGCGCCCGGAGTCGACCTTGGCTCTTCTGCTTACCACGTAATAAGCGGTTCAACTACCAGCGGCTTTCAGTTCCTGAACATTCAGGTAATCCCTCCGGCTGCCAAGGTGTTTCTGATGGTTATCATGCTGGTGGGAGGAGCTGCATTCTCCACGGCCGGCGGCATAAAGGTAGGCAGGTTTGTGATACTTTATCAAGAGCTTTCGAGGAGGATTGGCAGGCGCTCGATGAAAGAGTCGGCCACTTATTCTCCAAAAGTCCCCAGCTATACTTCGATATCTTCGGCGGCCTACCCCCAGCGTGGCGAAGATAACGGCGTAATCGATCAGCTCCTTGAGGAGTACGAGTACCGCAAGAGGGATTTCCAGGAAATAGTTCGGAGGCAGGGCGAACTCCTAAAAGTAATCCGGGAGGTCCTCCGGGTGAGGCTGGTAAGGGAGATCTTGCTTGTCATAGGACTCTATATTTCCGTCTCGCTTGCCACGGGATTTGCACTTAGTGTTGCGACCGGCGCAGGCTTTGAGGACAGCATGTTCGAGTCAGTATCTGCGTTGACCAACACCGGCCTGAGCGCCGGCATCACTTCGCTTGCCCTGGATTCGTTTTCGAAATTGCTGCTTACAGCTGTCATGATCCTAGGCAGGTTTGAAATAATAATAATCCTGTACATCTTTTTCAGCGCGCTTAGAAAGTAATAGCATTTATTACAAAGCCTCCCTCTGGAAAAACAGATGCCTTCCAACTCGTTCTACGACCGGGACATTGTTTCCATCAAGGACTTTACAAAGGATGATTTGGAATTCATCTTTGACGCCACCGACAGGGTGAGCAAGCTCAGACCGGCTGAACGAAGCGAACTTGGCAAGGGAAGGACCTTGGGTTATATTTTCTACGAGCCAAGCACTAGGACCAGAATGAGTTTTGAAGCCGCGATGGCGTCTCTTGGAGGAAGCTCGATCGGGATTTCTGATTTGAAATCTTCGTCGGTGGAAAAGGGAGAAAGCCTGGCTGACACGATAAGGATAATCGACCTTTATTCGGATGTAATTGTTCTCCGCCATCCGCTGGACGGCTCGAGCAGGTTTGCCGCCGAGCTCTCGCAGAACCCGATAATAAACGCAGGCAGCGGAAGCGAGGAGCACCCGACGCAGGCCCTGCTTGACCTCTACACGATTTTGAAGGAGAAGAAAAGGATCGACGGGCTTTCAATAGCAATAGTTGGCGACTTGAAATACGGAAGGACGGTGTATTCGCTCCTTTATGCGCTGACAAACTATGATGTCGATCTTCATCTGGTTTCCCCGCCAAGCTTGGCTGTGAGAAAGGAATCGATTTATGAAGTTCAGGGAAAACTCAGGATAAAAGAGCACAGCGGGCTTGCCGATGGCGTTCTTTCCGACGCCGACGTGATATATGTCACTAGGATTCAGCGCGAGCGCTTTCCGGATCTGCAGGAATACGAAAAGGTGGCCGGGACATATACCATTGACGAGAATACTCTGGCAAAGGCCAAGCCTGATGTTGCGGTGATGCACCCTCTGCCC
>DATBMW010000037.1:0-8776 GCA_036554645.1 Nitrososphaera sp. | reverse complement strand
GCCAATATCGTACACATCAATGCCGGCGGACATTAATGCCGCCGCTGCCACCTGTGAGATCAGACGGCCCGACGGGCGGGTATCTCGCGCCAGCACGCACCTGCCGGATTTTATCATGGTTGCAAAAAGCCGGGCAAACTTGTCGACTTCATGAAGGCCGAGATCCTTCCCATAGACTCCTCTGACGCCGGAGATCGATACCTTCAAGCTGTGGAAAAATTGCTGCCGCCGTTATTTAATGTGGCGCCACGAACGAATAAATAAAGAACTTCCGAACTTTGCTTGTTCGCCCTAGTAGCTCAGCCTGGCAGAGCGAAGGTTTCGTAAACCTTAGGTCATGGGTCCGAATCCCATCTAGGGCTTGATGCTAATTTATATAATCATCAAAATATCATTCATCATTCGCATTGTGATTCCTGTGTGATTGCACGCGTGCCGCTGTTCCCAGGCTACAAACGACAACCATGCGGGGCTGCTGTCACAATGCGAATACTTTCTTCTTTTCTCGCCAGGGGCCTGGCTTGCAAATATGATATCCTTTACCCACGGCGCCATTGCATGCGGGACAAAGCCGCGGACGGACCACCTTCTTTTTGACATTTCCCATGTTGCCTCTCGATACCTCGTCGTAAGCCCTCTGAAGAGCGTTGAGTTCAGCCTGCAACCGGGGAACATCCCGCTTGGCTTTCCTGTTGTGCATGCGGAGCCGGACTTTGTATATCCTGTAATCCAGGTCTCGTAGTTTCTTCTTTCTGACATGCCGGTTAGGATCCAAGGATGTCTAAGAATTGAGTGTTAGTAATAATAGCATATGCATCCAGGTAGCGCCATTTCCACCCACAGATGGAGAAGAAAATCGCGAGTGCCGTTACTGAGCATCCTTTATAGCTTTATTTTTTCGTAGATACCCAGGAATTCCCTGCCCTTTGTGGCAGTGGTGTAAATCCTTTCTTTCTTGTTGAACTCTAACAGGCCTCTCTTTGTAACAAGGTCGATGTACTCGCAGCACTGCTGGTAAGACATGTACGCGCTGAACATGATCCTTGTAAAGTTAGCCCCTCCCTTAGCGGCTTCAAGCACCGCAGCAATCATGTCGGTGCGCGACCTATGCCTTCTTGCCAAGTTTTCCATTACGCTTCGACGAATGAACTATTAGAATGTTTTCCCAAATTCTTTGATGATTGTCAAGAGTCGTCAGGGAACGAGGACCGCGCGGGCCTGAACCTGTGAGTTCTTTAACCTTGCAAGAACTTCATTGGCGTCCTTCAACTTTTGCGTTTCGATTACGACCTTGAGGTCAGATGTCGCTGCGAGCTCGACCAGCTCTTTCATGTCCTGTCTTGAGCCGATGACGCTTCCTTTGATTATCTTTTCTTCAAACGTCGGAAAGTTGGCCACGCTACCCAGCACTCCTATCACCACGGTCCCGCCCTTCTTTACGGAGCTAATTGCAGAGTCAATCGCACTGTTTGAAGGTGCAAAGACTATGGCGCTGTCGAGCAGGCCTCCTTCCTCCTTTTTCAACTGCTTAAGGAATTGGTCCTGTGATTGCTGAAATACCAGTGCGTTGTCGGCTCCCAACTTTTTGGCTAGATCAAGGTGTGCTTTTGTCCGCGATACGGCGACCACCTTGGAGCCTTGAATCTTTGCTATCTGAACAGCCAAGTGGCCGACGCCTCCGATCCCAAAGACCCCCACTGATTTACCTGTCGCAGGTTCAGCTGCCTTGACTGCCTTGTACGCGGTTATGCCGGGACAAAATAGGGGAGCTGCATGTTGTGAATCGATGCTGTCAGGAATGGCGGTCACAAAGCCCTCGTTCGCGCGAATGTATTCGGCGTAGCCGCCCTGAACGGTCTCGCCCGTTATCTCTGCGTCGTCGCACAAGTGTTCCCGCCCTTCTTTGCAGAATTCACATCGAAGGCAGGAGCTAAAGAGTGGCTGTATTCCGACCCTGTCTCCTTTCTTTACATTTCTTACCCGGCCTCCAATGTCCCTGACTACCCCGACGACTTCGTGGCCGGGCACTATGGGGAAGGTAGATGGAGAGCCGTACTTCTCCCAGTCGCCCTCTATCAGATGAAGGTTCGAACGACAGACCCCGCACGCCTCGATTTCGATCAAGAGGTCATCTCCTTTTTTTATTGAGGGCTTGTCGATTGACTTTAGCCGCAGCGGGCGGGTTTCTATCGGGGCTGTCCTGCTCAGGACCATCGCTTTCATTTTTTCTGTCATGAGATCTTGTCAGCCATTATTCCCGTGCAGCAGAGGAGGTACGAAATCAGGGTGCCTGCACTTTCCACTTTTCCCTGCTTTATCAGCTGCAGTACTTTTCTTGCTGTCATCACATGGACATCGATATCCTCGCCTCCGTCATGCCTCGTCCTGCCTTCTACGAGCCCGGTTGCCTTGAAGACGTGCACGTTTTGATTTGACCTGCTCACCGAAGGATGGTACCTGTAGATGCGTTCAATTTTTCTGGCCTTGTATCCCGTCTCTTCTTGAAGCTCCCTCTTTGCTGTCTTGGCAGGATCTTCGTTTCCTTCCACATGACCGGCGGGAAACTCTAGGAGGACCTTGCCAAGAGGATAGCGGTACTGTTTTATCATGACGAGCTCGTCTTTAAGAAACGGAACCACGATTACCACGTCAGAAGCGTTATACCTTGTGTAGGTGAGGACCTGGCCTTTGCTAGTCCGCACCTTGTCCTGGTAGAGCTCCATGAAGGTTGCCTTGCCGTCTCCGGCATGCAGGACCTTGCGGCTCTCCAGACATTCCCATCCTTTGTTCATTTCTGCGCCTTCTACCATGGCTGTTGATAATAAATCAAATGCCGTCGCCCCTGATTCAGGAATCACCCCCAAAGTCTGAAATGAAGCTACCCATTTACTTTATTGACAATTAGGGGCGTAATGTGCTAAATATTACATGTTCTGCTGCCAGAACGGCCGGCGAGCCAGAGCACCTTAAATTCAGCACTCGTGTAATAAGTCAGGTTGCCATTGGCCAAAAGTCAGAACAGCGAGCTGGAGCAAAAGCTCCAGGGAAGGACGCTAAAGGTATACCTCTACTTGCAAAGGAAAGGCGAACCCTCGGGCATTCGTGAAGTCCAGCGCGACCTGGGGCTGTCTAGTCCCAGCGTGGCCGACTATCAGGTTGAAAAGCTGGTAGAGATGGGACTTGCTAGCCGGGACTCATACGGGAGGGTCTCTATAACAAAGCACGTGAAGGTAAAAGAGCTGCAGTCCTACATCAGCTTGGGAAACTTTACGGTACCTAGGCTTGCATTCTATGCGAGTATCTTTACCGCCATTGTGCCGCTGTATGTCGCTTTCAATCTGGATTCATTGAGCCTGTATGGCGTTGCGGTACCTGCGGTGGCAGCTGGCATCTTTTGGTACGAGGCTGTAAAGATGTGGAAGCTCGCCCTTCTCGAAAGGCCGCTCACTGGAAAAAAGCGCAATGACAACAGCGATTTCTGGCACTCGCTTGTACCCGGGCTCGCTGCGCTTGCCGTCTTTGTCGCAGCTTCATTCTACCTTTTCTACTATGTTGAGCCAAGCGGCGTCGCATCAACAGTTCCGCCGGTCGCTCCGGAGCAACAGATTCCATTACCTAGCGATCAAGCGACCACTGTGAAAGACATTGCCCAGATGTCCAACCAGAGATTGGGTCCGGCAGGGACTCATTTCCAGCTGGTATCCAACTTTTCCATTGACCTCATTACCGGCCTCCTCTTTGCCGGCGCGCTGGTGTCAGGGTTCCTTGTATACGTCATGGTCAAGTACCGCTCCAAAGAGGGTGTTCTGGCGATAGAACAGGGTTGAATTTTGCGGTTCTGAAACTAGGATTATCAGAACTGCAGAGCTTACTCTTTCTATGAAAAAACAGACCGTTTTCATCGGGATAGCAGCCGGCCTTCTGGTCGTGCTGTCATCGCAACAGGCTTCTTTTGCGCAGTACGGCGACGTGGGAGGATCGGAGGTCTCGGAGCAGACTCTGAAACGATGTCAGGAGCTGGGAATATCAAGGGCACAGTGCAACGACTCTACCGTCTTGCAGAGAGAACGTGTGTACTGGTTCCCTCAGGATAAGGGATCTGGAACAGCGCTCTTTGCCTCTGAGACAGGACAGATGATATTACTCATCGGTGCACTTGGCGCGATCTTTGGCGGAGTAGCTGGCGGCTTCTTTGTAATGGGCAGAAAGGCGCAGCAGGAAAAAGCGATCTGAGCTCCCCATTTATTTTTTGGTGATTTTCATGGCTACCTGCAACGGCGTCTGTACAAATCACAAGTCAAGCAAGCTGGAAGAATCAAGGCTGCGTTACGCTTATGGTGACAAGTGGTGCTGCTACTGCAGCGTTTTCATAAAATGGGACGGGAGAGGCTGCCCTTGCTGCAATACCAGGTTAAGGACAAGGCCTGTGAAAAGGGTGGCGCCTCTAAGAACTGTGGTGAGCTAGCGCAACAGCAGTGCAGCACGAATACACTTAAGAATTAGAAAAGCATCGTCAATCCCGATAGTGTCTTTACGCGTAAACAAAATCAAATCCCAAGAATTTGTAGGCAAGCAAGTCACCATCCGCGGCTGGGTTCACAGGCTGAGGAAGCAGAAGGAAAATTCTTTTGTCCTGGTTCGTGACGACAGGGGCGGAGTCATCCAGTGTGTCGTTTCGACAGAAAAGGCATCCAGCCTCACTGTGGAGTCATCAGTAGAGATTACAGGTAACGTCAGCCAGGACTCGCGGGCCCCGGAAGGAGGATTCGAGATCAAGGCCAGCGATATGAAGATCTATAACGTTGCAGGGACAGACTATCCCATAGGGGAATTCCAGAGCGACGAACTGCTGCTTGATAAGCGTCATCTTGCCCTGCGCACCAGAAGAATGATAGCAATGGCAAAAATCAGGGCAACTGTTCTTGACCTTGGGCGCCGGTGGTTCATCGACAATGGATGGATGGAAGTCACCGCCCCTACAATAGTCAAAGGCGCGGTAGAAGGCGGGTCGACGCTTTTCAAGCTGAAATATTTTGATGATGAAGCCTACCTGTCACAGAGCGCGCAGCTGTACCTGGAGGCGATGATATTTTCCCTGGGTCCTGTCTGGAGCCTTACGCCATCGTTTCGCGCAGAAAAATCGCGCACCGTAAGGCACCTGGCCGAATTTTCACACCTTGAGGCAGAGGCCCCCTGGGTAACCCTTGAAGACATCCTAAAAGTCCAGGAGCAGCTGGTGTCATACGTTATCCAGACCACTGTCAAGGACAGGGCAGAGGAGCTCGCATATCTAAAGAGCGACGTTTCGGACCTGAAAAAAGTCGAGCCGCCATTCGAGCGAATGCCGTACGAAAAGGCAATCGACATACTCCGATCCAGAGGTGTCACGGTTGAAGCGGACGGAGGCACGCGGGAAATAAGATCTGGAGATGACCTGAGCATAGACTCTGAGCGCGAGCTGACAAAAGACGCGGAAAGGCCGATGTTCGTAATTGGCTACCCGATGGCTGTGAAACCATTCTATGTCAAGGAAGATGGGGAGCGAAAGGGAGTTGGTCTTGCGGCAGATATGCTTGCGCCGCGCGGATTTGGGGAGATAACAAGCGGCGGCTTGAGAGAAGATGACATTGTTTCCATGACCGAGCGGATAAAGAAGGAGGATCTGAATCCGGCAGCTTATGAATGGTACCTTGACCTTCGCAGGTATGGATCGGTGCCGCATGGAGGCTTTGGCCTGGGCATAGAGCGGCTGCTGCGCTGGATCACAAATGTCGAAGACATCAAGGACACGGTACTGTTTCCGCGAACAATGTCCAGAGTCGCACCCTAGAACGTCCGGTTGTCGATCGGGTGGAAAGGCATAACTAGACGCACGCTCTAATGCTTTCGTGTTTGGCAAAGCCAGGTGCAAGTTGTGCGGGGATAAAGTAAGATTCGCATTGAGACACCTACATCAGAAACATGGCGAAATCTTTGAAGAGGCAAGGAAGATGAAGATGCCGCAGATTATGAAAAAGTATTTTGACGAGTAGGCTAGCTGACCCTGCCTTCCTTACGGAGCTCTGAAAGTATTTCCTTCAACTCATGGCTATGCGTGCCTATCAGGTCCGTGGAAGACGCGGTCGGAGACTGGACAATCTTGTCGATTTCTCCCCTGTCAAGCCATACTCCTTTGCACACAGGGCAATAATCAATGTGGACTCCGTGTCGCTTGACCTCCCGCATCTTTCCCGAGCAGTTTGGACATTTCAACGCCATTCATGCCACATATGTGCACACATGAATAAAAATTAGAACCAGTTCTGATGATGCCTGGCCACCCAAAGGGCCTGTGCGCCGCCGATCAGGTCGCTGTGTGATCGATTTTCTTATGTATAGAAGATATACCCGATTTGCCGATATCAACCCGCGCTTGGTACCCCGGGTAAGTTCGGCACTAAAGGCAGTTGACCTGCGGCAGGAGCCGCCTCCATTGATAATAGGAGAACGTCTCAACACGCAGGGGTCAACAAAGGCAAAAGGGATGGTCCTTGCCAATGATTTTGACGGGCTGGTTGACCTGGCAAGAGCACAGGTGGAGGACGGCGCCCATTGCCTTGACGTCTGCGTCGCTCTCACCGAACGGTCTGATGCGCAAGAACAGCAGTTCATGACAAAGCTGGTAAAAAGGCTCAGTCTTGAAGTCGACGCGCCGCTGGTCATCGACTCCAATCTTGCTCCGGTGATACAAGCTGCTGTTCGCCAGATTCCGGGCAGGCCCATCATAAATTCGATAAATCTCGAAGGTGACGGCGAGAGATTTCATGTCCTTGCACCGTTGATGGCAAAGTACGGCGTCCCTGCGATAGCTCTGTGCATTGGCCCGAAGGGAATGGCAAAGACGCCGCAGGAAAAATTAGAAGTCGCGGAGCTGATGTACGATACAGGCGCAAAAAAATACGGTCTAAGGCCGTGGCAGTTTATCTTTGACGTGCTCACTTTCACTCTTGCAACCGGCGAGGCAGAATTTGCCGATTCCGCCAAGAGCACACTTGATGGCATCAGACTTGTGAAGCAGCGATTTCCTGACTCGTTTACCAGCCTAGGTCTGAGCAATGTCAGCTTTGGGTTAACGCCGGCTGCAAGAAAGATAGTCAATTCGGTATTCCTTTACCATGCCCTGAAAGCAGGTCTTGATGCGGTGATAATAAACGCCCGCGACATTATTCCGTATCCTGAAATAAGCGAGCAGCAGAAAAAGCTCGCCGAAGATCTGATTTTCAACAATCACCCAAATGCGCTTGCCGAGCTGATAACCCACTTTGAAGGAGCCAAGTCCACCGGCAGCGCGGGGACAAAGAGAGTGGAAGTTGACCCGGCATGGGAGGCAAGCAAGCGGTGCCACTTTAGGATCCTCAACAGGCTCAAAGACGGCATCGAGCGCGACGTTACGCAGGCGATTTCCGATCGCATCCCGCACGGAAAAGTTTCCTCCTTTGAAAAGGCCACAAGAGAAGAAAGGCATGAAGCCGCCGTCGACGTGCTGAACAACGTGCTGCTGCCCGCAATGAAGGAGGTGGGCGACAAGTTCGGCGCAGGCGAGCTTATCCTGCCCTTTGTGCTAAAGTCAGCAGAATGCATGAAGGCAGCTGTCGCAGAACTGGAAAAATACCTCATCAAGCAGGAAGGAGTGAGCAAGGGCACGCTTGTACTGTGCACAGTGTACGGCGACGTTCATGACATTGGCAAGAACCTGGTAAAGACTATCTTTATCAACAATGGCTATACAGTTCACGACCTTGGCAAGCAGGTCCCGCTTCAAAGGATACTGGAGAAGATCGGTGAAGTAAACGCGGACGCAGTAGGGTTATCCGCCCTGCTGGTTTCAACTTCAAAGCAGATGCAGTTTTTTATCGAGCACGCCCGGCAGAACGGGCTCACCGTGCCGGTGCTTTGCGGGGGCGCTGCCATCAACAGCACCTACATTAACAGGATCGCCAAGGACGGCGGCATCTACTCGCCCGGAGTATTCTATTGCAGGACTGCATTTGAGGGCCTGAAAGCGATGAACAGCCTGATGTCCCCAGAGCGTGGAAGGTTTGTAGAGGATTGGAAGCAAAAGCTCAGCAAGTGGGACGAGAAGCAGCCAGTCGCGGCTACGGACCAGTCGCAGATCCCCTACAGCAGCATCAGGCCGGTCAAGCCTCCAAGCGCGCCCCATCTTTTAAGGCAAGTAAGGATCGAACCCTCGCAAGTTGACCTCGAACAGGTTTGGAAATATGTAAACAAAAAGTCTCTATTCGTCCTCCAATGGGGTTTCAAGGGCAAGGGTGCAAAAGAAGAGGATCCTGAAGCGCTCTATGAAGAATGGAAACAGAGAGTTCTCAAAGAGAAATTGTTCGAACCGCGAGCAGTTTACGGGTTCTACCGCTGCCACAACCTAACCCAGGGCCAGCCCGGCAACGGCAAGCTGGCAGTTGATTTGCATGGCGGCAGGCAGGCGGTGTTCGAGTTCCCCCGCTCATCCAAGGAAAAGCATCTCTGTCTCTCAGACTACTTTGGAAGCGACGATATCGTCGCGTTCCAGTCGGTCACCGCCGGAAGCAGGGTTACGGAAACAATAGAGGCTTGGAACAAGCACGACAGGTATTCCGATGCGTATTATCTGCACGGCCTTGCTGTGGAAACAGCAGAAGCTATGGCGGAGTGGGTCAACGCGAAGATAAGAGACGAACTTGGGATCGGTCCAAAGCGTGGCCTGCGTTACAGCTGGGGATACCCCAGCTGCCCCGATATC
>DATBMW010000041.1:0-28142 GCA_036554645.1 Nitrososphaera sp. | reverse complement strand
CGAAAGAAAACTCAACATTTAATGGATAGATTTGGGATCGCGTAAGTAGGGGGATGAAGATGTGGTGGCTGTATGATCTACATGATTACGTATACCAATTTCTGACCCCTACATCCTATTTGTCGCAGCCGCAGCCGTCGCTGCCTAGGTCGTAGGAACTAATGTTGTATTTCTTCTTGCAGTCATTGCACGCGCTCTGACCAAACGGTATCTCTGCATTGCAAAATGCGCAGGCAGCCATGGGGCTGCCGGCCTTTACTGCCTCCAATATCATGAGATAGGTTACGATGACCTTTTAAATCTTGTTTCTCTACATCGGCGATATCAGGATTCTCGGCCGATTCGGTGTGTTGTGATGGCAACGCTTGCCGCACAACGGACAGTTTTTTCTGTCAAGAAACACGCACTGGCAGATGTGCGACTTCATGTAGCTTTCCGCCGCCCTGGTGAATTCGCCTGTGCCGTTACAAAAAGGACAATCAGAATCGGTAATGTCAATAGAGCCTCTGCCAGAACAAACGGGGCACTTCTGAATGTCAGTCTGCGCCATCTCTCCCTAGTTAAATCCACTATAATTTAATCATTAGCGTATTTGCACCATTGGTTCTACAGTGCGCTTTGTTCAGTCATACCAATTCCATTATAATCTGGCCAGCACAAGGTTCAGTCATTGCCCTTTGATGAATCCCTGCTTAGAATTGCCAAGGGAGAATTTCTGACTGACGACTGGAGCAGAACCATCTATTCTGTGGACGCCAGCCATTACGAAGTTGTGCCGTCTGCGATCCTCTGTCCTGCTGATGAGTATGACGTCCAGCTAGCGTGCAAATACGGCCACGACGAGAAAGTCCCGGTGACTGCCAGGGGTGCCGGCACGGGCCTCCTTGGCCAATCGCTTTCAGACGGCGTTATTCTTGATCTTGCCAAGCACATGAACAGGGTTATCGAAGTCGGCGAAAACCATGTAGTCGTTCAGCCTGGCATCGTAAAGGCCGTCCTTGATCTCGAGCTCCGGAAAAGGGGCAAATTCCTGCCACCAGACCCGGCCAGCAGCAACTACTGCACGATAGGCGGCATGATTGCCGATAATTCTAGTGGAGTCCACTGTCTTGGATATGGAAACACCATCGATTTCCTCGACGAGGTAAAGACTGTGTATGCCGATGGCTCCTTTGGTCATTCTGCATCGGGGAATTGCGACCACAAGATGCTCCAGCTCCGAGAATTGCTTGTTTCCAACCTGTCCTACATTCAGAAGGGGTTTCCTCGAGTGAGCAAGAATTCCTGTGGCTATCGGCTTGATTCAGTGATGGAAGGAGGCATTTTCAATCCGCACAAGGTGTTTGCCGCCTCGGAGGGTACTCTTGGTATCGTCACACAGGCGCGGTTCAGGATCCTTGACATTCCCGAACGCAGATCTCTTCTAGTGCTGGGCTTTCAAGATCTGCTCGGCGCGCTTGGCACGGTGCCCGCAATTCTGGAATCCGCCCCGGTCGCGCTGGAAATGATGGACCACACGGTGTTCGCCCACGGTTCTGGCCAGTCAAGCGAGCTGGGTTGTTTGCTATTTGTGGAATTTGCGGGCAATGGAGCCGAGCCGGAAAGACAGATGGAACTATGCAGGCGGAGAACCACGGGCACTTGTACCGTACTGGAAAATGCTTCAGACGAGGAAAGCATCACCAAGATATGGGGCGCAAGAAAAGGCGCGCTGAACAATATCATGAAGCTGACTGTTGGCAGTAGAAAACCGATCGGGCTGATAGAAGACACCGTGGTTCGCCCACGCGAGCTGGTCGACCATGCTACTGGTCTGCTTGATACCTACCAGGATCATAAAATGAATTATGTGATGTACGGCCACGTGGGAGATGGCAACATGCATACCCGACCCATAATAGACATCTCTTCAGAACAGGCAACCAAGCTAGTGGAAAAAATTGCGCACAGGATATTCTCGAGAGTGGTGGCAAATGGCGGCACGATAACCGGAGAACACGGAGACGGGATAGCGAGGCTGCCATTCATAGAACTCATGTACGGCAAAAAGATGACCGAGATATTTTCGTTAGTCAAGGAGCTGTTTGACCCAATGTTTATTTTGAATCCTGGAAAAAAGGTTCCCCTGCCTGTTGCGCAATGATTTAAGAATGACAGCCCGTAAATCCTGCACGTTTGAAATCGCGTTCTTCTGAATTTAGACGGCTATGGGGATACTCTGTCGGATTTTACGGCGTCTGGATCGCCCACATAGGAAGACAGACCGGACTGCTCGACAGGTTATCCAAGGGAACTATGAGTGTCAAGGATCTGGTCTCTTCCTCTGGGCTTTATGGCCGCGCGGTGCAGGCATGGGCTTCTGCGGCAGAGTCTTATGGATTTCTCACAAAGAGCGGCGATGGAAAACTGAAACTTGGTCCCCGAGTGGCAGAACTGCTCCTGGATCACTCCCATCCTGACTACCTCGGCGGACAAATTTCATATCTCGCACTTCAAAGCCTAGAGTTCGGAGGGCTTGGCGACCTTTTTAGGCATGGATTAACGCATCCGGTGGCGAACCTTGAAGCCATAGAAGAGGCGACCCACTGGGATCACTTTGCGCTGCTAAATGCGATAAAGCGCGACAAGAATCTTGATCTGCTGCTGCGAAAAGGGTGCAGATTTCTTGACGTGGGCTGTGGCACGGGAACCCTAATTGCAAAGATGCTGCGCGAGTACCCAAGAACAAATTTTGTCGGAGTAGACCCTTCAACGAAAGCAATCCGGCAGGCGCAGAAATTGCAGATGGCAGCAGCCGTCAGGTTCGATGTAGTGGAGGCGGAAGCTATGCCTTTCTCTAACGAGTTTGACATTGCTTACTTGGGCGAGTCGCTTTATGCGGCACGAAACAAGCAAAAGACAACCGACAACTGTTTCCGCGCGCTAAAGGAGAACGGAATCATTGCCGTGATAGAGGGCTTGCTGCCTTCTTCAGGGATACGAGCGGACGAAAACAAGTTGATAATGGGAATGCAGCTTGACTTTGCACTTCAGGGGCATAGATTTCTAACGAGCAAAGAAATACGGTCGATTCTGAAAAAGTCGGGCTTTACAAAGGTGCGATTGAGAGGCCTTGGTGGCGCCGTATACCTGATTACAGCGCTCAAGAGGTAAACTACTCGGCTCCAAAAAAGCCTATGAGGTCAAAGCCCTCTGTCGATTTTGCCTTTATTTCGGCAATGGATATCAGGTGGCCATCCGGATCCTTGATAATCATGTGCTTGCCAAACGGCTCTTGCGTGGGCTTTTTGTAAAACGCCACCTTCTTGTCTTTCAAATTCTTTACCGTCGAGTCCAGATCGCTGACTTCAAATCCGACCAGCATGCCAGCTCCAGTCTTTATGCCGCTCTTCTTTTTTGCCGGATGCAAGGCAAGCACGGTATTGTTACTAAAGAACTCGGTCCAGTCCTTGGATTTTGTCTTTACCGGAAGTCCCAGAGTATCTTTGTAGAATCTGACGGAGTTTTCCATGTTGGAGACCAGCAGGATGACTGCCCCTACCTTGCTAAATGACAAACCAGCGCACCTTCAGAAGGATTCTGTAGGGGTGAATTAAGAACTTTCCGATTGGCAATCCCCTGCTAGCACTATTAGGTCCGGCTAGCCAATCTCCACAACAAGCTGCGCGTTGCGCTCCAGGACAAGGTTCTCATGGTCCTGGATTTCATTGCCCTCCGAGTCGGTGACTTTCACAATGGCACTTGGATCCATTCCCCAGATCCGCAAGAATTCGCCAAGCGTGTATTCTCTATTCACAGTCGACTCTATGTGGATTGTTCCGCTAGTGTCGTGGGTGTGCATCGGGGCCAAAAGTCCCGAGGACGGTCCGTACTCATCTAGGGAATGATCTTTCCATAATTCGGGGGATATTCCGATTTCTTCTGGCACGACCATGTTTTCTCCTCCACTTACGAGCGTAAGGCGGGTGTGGATATGCATCACGAGGTTAGGGCTGGCATGAATCTCTTCCAACTGAAAACTCGATTGATCCTGGCCTGACGCAGGAGAGTTTGGACTGCCCGCCGACCAATAAGCCTGGTATAGTAGCAATATAGTGACAATACCGGAGACAGCGAGACCAGCTCCGGCCAGAGTAAACAATTGCTTTTGACTGATTGTCATGTCTGACGGTGCTGCATAGAGTGCTAAAAGCTTTATCCGCGGACTTGCTCAATCGTGGCGAGCGGTTGCGATAAGGACTTGCCACGGAAAAACTATCACTTTCTGCTCGCTGAGAAATCGGCTCGCTCGATCCTCCGCCTCGGTTTTTATCTTGGCAAGCTTTTTGGTGTCGCCTGCGATTCTGGCTCGTATGGACGCCGCGGTCGTAGCCAGGTAATCCGACCAGTAGTCCTCGAAAGTGCCTGCTTCGTACTCGAAGGTGAAATTTGTTACCGATACCTCTGAAAAACCAGCTTCAGAAATCGTTCTTTCAAGATCATCCGGTCTGCCGAATCGGTGGACGTTTGGCGATCCGATCGGTCTGATATCGGGGATATGCGCGAGGACAGGAGTCATTATTGTGGAAAAGTAAGGCACCTGATCTGCCGCACCGTGGACAGATATGGCAAGAACGCCGTTTTTCTCTATCAGATTTCCAAGTGCATTGAGCACCTTTTGGGGATCAGGGAAAAACATCAGGGCGTACTGGCAGAATATCCTGTCAAACTTGCCAAGCAGGCCAATGTGCTCTGCGTCCATCTGAGCGAACTGTCCTCGCGGGACAAAACGCGCGGCGATCGAAAGTGCGACGTTCGAAAGATCTATTCCAACGAGCGTCGAAGAGGGATGGAGTCTCTTTGCTGCAACGGCCGAAACGGCGCCTGTACCGCATGCCACATCCAGGACTGAATCGCTAGGATTGACGGAAGCTGCCCTGACCAGTTCTGCGGTCGCCTTGAATGGGCCTATTTCTTTGCTGGCCCAGTCATCATGGTAATCTCTTGCAACAAGGTTCCAGTTCTGCAGCGTGGTTATCTTGTCTTGTTGAAACAGGGTGTCCGCCGATAAATACGACCCAGTAAAGTACAAGAAAGTTTTAATGCCTTCCTGATTCGACTATGTCAGGATGAAGGATTTTAGGATTTTGCAGAACTGCTCGATCTGCGGAGAGGGCTTTGATTCTGATTACAAGCTGATGAAGCACGTTAGCGCTAATCACCCGCAAAACACAAGGACTGGATGGGTCGGGGGAGAGGAACATTCTTGCAGCTGCGGCGGCGAACACGTTCATTCAGAGACAGGAAGGCACCACTAAGGAAAACCGGCATTGGATGCGGAGAAGCTCTTCTTCATCTACGTTGCAAAGAACGACGAGTGGCAGAGGATGCAAAAGGAGGATTGGGACTATGTCGCCTCTATGGCAAGGTTCTTCAGGTGGTGGATGCACCGATATTTTGACTTTGATCTAGCGGTGGAAGCAGACATACTGCCCGTGATTCCGGGCAAGCTTTTTGACAGAATGTCTCTTGCCTATCTGATCCGGGACCATTCAGAAAGAGGAAGCGACGTGTTGCACTTTTACCTGGCCTACTTCAAACCCTTCTGGACTGACTGCAACACCGAAGGCTACACTGCAAAGAACCTTGGCATTGCATGGTGGCAGAGACCTGCTGAGGCAAAACCGGAACCCGAGCGGGCTACCTTTTATGCAAAGATGAACTGCCCGAGGATTTCGCACATACTGACTCATGAAATTCTGAGAATGAAAGGGGCGGCAAAGATGAGTTATTTCACCAAAGTCCACGACCTGTGGACGAAACACTTGAATGATAACCTGCCATATCTCTACTTTGACAGTCAGTTCAAGCGGGTGCACAAGGGAAGCGAGTTCAAGTTCGCAACCCTTGACCCGGACCGGTTATCGCGCTGATGGATAACGAATATGAACGGCGGCGAACAAAATTCTGGTTGTTGCCGGAGCTCCTTGCCAAGACTGGTGCGATCGTTTCATCTGCCGGCATCGCCCTCTTTATCGCCTTCGTTGCAATCCTGCTCATTTTCCCAGTCATCAAGGAGTGCAATTCCGAAGGAAGGGACTGCACTTATTCTTCAACGGCACCAGACCCCTTTCAGGCGGTAGTTCAACCCGGCTACCTGGCCGGTTCGCTCCTGACAATCGCGGCAGGAGTTTTCCTCGTCAGGTTCGCTCGATGGAGAGGATCCAAGAAATTGGGACCTGGTGCCTAGACTCATCCTTACGAGCCTGACCTGGCACGGGTCCCGCCGTACGCCGTCTATAAATAATGGCCGGACAAATAATCGAGTTGTTGGGCACGTTGAAATTTAGCAGCGCTGAGCGAAACTTTCTCGCACACAACGAAGCCTGCAGGGTCGCCACCTGCGACAGGAACATTCCTCACGTGGTTCCGGTGTCATACATATTTGAGAACGAAACCTTTGTTTTTGCGACTGACTATGGGACAAGGAAAATCCAGAATATCATGAATAACAACCGTGTCGCTTTGACCGTTGACGTCTATGATTCGTTAAAGAACAAAGCGGTGTGCGTGCAGGGCAGTGCGGAAATAATAGAGTCTGGCAGTGAATTTGAAAGGCTGTACGGCATTTTTCACGACAGGTTCGAATGGGTGAAAAAGAGTCCCTGGAAGCCGGGTGAAGCGCCATTTATCAGAGTGATTCCCAAGAGAAAGACCAGCTGGGGGCTGAAATAAAATTGGCTATCAAGGCGGGGATTGAAGAAATTGCAGGAAAAGTTTGCGGGTTCGTATTACCGATAAAGCAAGAGTACTATCTGGGAAAAGGAAAACACACGGCTGTGTGCACGCTATCCAGCATGGATTTATTGGAAAGGCTGTCTGCTTCGGAGGACTTTATGAATAAGGTTGCTCTGGTAGGCAGACTGCTGTCAGAAAACAAAGGGATTGACACAATAGTGAGTTTCGCAGCCGCTCACCCCGCGCTCAGGGAAATTGTGATCTGCGGCCGTGACGTCCGCGGCCACATGGCGGGCCAGGCGCTTTTGTCACTATCAAGAAACGGAATGGACGCTGAAGGCCGGATCGTGGGGGCAGTCGGCGCACATCCGGTCCTCCTTTCCGCACAAAAGGGCGTCGAATCGTTCAGGAGGCAGGTCAAGATCCGAGACTATATCGGGATAGCGGACCATGAAGCCATTGCGAAACTAGTATCCTGAACTCTGCCTGTTTCTATTTACAATGTTTTTCTTTGAATATTCATCCACAATGTCCGACGGGCTCATTCCAAGCTCGATAGAGGCCTGGACCACAAAGTGCCAGATGTCGATCAGTTCCTCCTTTGCAGCTGCGGAATCGAAAGGAGAAGGGCGCTTCCACCACTTCCAGCTGGTCAGTCTTTGCAGCTCGACTGCTTCATGAATAATTGCCGTGGAAAGCGCGGACACTCTTCCTTCGGCCGAGTTCGGATACCGAGACAAGTCCATCATTGAGGTAAGCTCCTTTTGCATCGAGAAAACGGTTTCAAGCGAATCCATACGGTTGCAAGAGGGACCGCTCGTGTAAAAAGTTTTGATCCGGATCCTGCAACTGCCGACTGGCGCGGCGCTTTTGCGAAAGCTTTAAGGCACTACCCTTACTACTACTTGAAGCAATGGTTTCTCCTCCTTCTAACAAGCAATCTGTGTCAGAGCCACAGGCAGATGAAGGCAATTCTTCGGCATCTCTTGGCAACATTCTTAGCTCCTGTCTGGACATGCTCAAGATTGAAGACGCTGCGACCCGCAGAAAGGCAGTAGAATTTGTCGGCAGCGTGTCTGTTGCGACTGTAAACGCCTACGGAAAGTGGATTACAGCCGTAAAGGCCATCGCTGATGCTTGCGCCGTTAGTAATCATGTATTCTCTCAGTCAGAAATGTGCGATTTTCTCACAGTGGCTGCCAAGGGAGTCGATCCCAAGAGGGCGGGAACCAAAGCAATCAACGATGCTACATTTCACATCTATGTAGATATCATGGAAAACTACCAGAACCTGGGTAGCAGCCTGAAGCTTCATTTTCCCCGGATCATAGTCGACACTATTTCAGCCCTTGACAAAGGGGTGGATACGAAAGGCGAAGCTGTGGGAATTTATGCAGTCGATCGATACTACCAGGATCGCAAGCAGACAGCGCCGGATGAAGATCCGGCTGCAAGCTACTCTTCAAAGCCGTTTGAACCGAGCAAGCAGGCTGGTACTGTTCGCGCAAGCCCTTCTTACGGCGACGAATTGGTGGAAAGCCTGATGAAAATAACAGGCAGAACGCGGAGAGACCTGGACAAATCGCTTTCAAACCTTCAGAGCATTGATGTCAAGAAAATCAAGGATCTTTCCATGAACTACAAAAGGCTGCAAAAATACGGCAAACTCTCAAATCCTGCAGAATTCAAGAAGGAAGTCGAAAAGGATCTTGGACGCAAGCTTACTGACAACCAGTTGCAGCACGCCGTCAATTCGATAAGGAAGGCTGGCTCGTACATAGAGAATGTTCTTGACGGAAAATTTGTTCCTCACGGCACACATGGCATTAATCACGTAAAGCATAATCTAGAGTACGGATACCAGTTGATGGGGCTCATGGAGCCTAGAAAAAGGCGATCCTAGCCGGCAACGTTAACACCGCTTGTCCAGGATTTCTTGACGCAAAACCTAGCTCCAGATTTTCTCTCCAAAAGTCCATTTCTTGTTGAGCAAAAAGTTGGAAACAGATGCTGCGGCGACTGCAAGTACGAGCGCCAGCAAATAGTCATCCGTGCCATAGGTCTGGACAAGCAGATACACAACAGCTAACTGAATCAGTGCTCCCAGCGAGCTGAACCCAAAGAACATTCCGAATTGCTTTGCCGTCCTCCTGCGTCCGAAATCCCTGTCCTCAAAGGTCCAGATCTTGTTCAGGAAAAAGTTGGACGTGATCGAAAGCACAATGCCGGCCACCGTGCCATAGATGTACCACAGCCCGGGAAACATGAAGCCAAGCAGAGCCGACACTCCATAGTTGACCAGCAATCCTGCAGCGCCTATCGTGTAGAACCTTCCGGCCTTTGAAAGAAACCGGACCGAGGTCCTTTTTTCCGATGAAGACGACTTTCCGTATCGATATAGCCTCAAAACTGCCCTTAGGTAGTCGTAGACAATGTTGGCGTCAACCTTGCTCGCGCCGGCCCTTCTGTTTGTAAAAGTGTACGGTATCTCCCTTATCCTCACCCCTTTCGCCTTAACCAGGATTTCAAGCAGCATTTTGTAGCCTATCGCATCGAATTCCACATTGTCGACTATCCAGCGCCTGAATGCAAAAAAGCCGGACATTGGGTCGTTTACTCCGATGCCAAGTCCGTACTGAGCTATCTTTGTGGCGCCCCTGCTCATTATCTTGCGCCTGATAGGCCAGCCCCTGACCGCGCCCCCGCTGATATATCTTGACGCGATAACGATTTCGCAATCCTCTTTCTTCAGCTCTCCAATCATGTGGGGAATGGTCTCTGGAGGGTGGGAAAAATCGCCGTCCATCACGACTACTATTTCTCCTGACGAAGTCTGCACTCCTGCCAGTATTGCGGAGGAAAGCCCGAGCTTGGAGGGCCTGTGAATTACCTTGACATCTATCTGGCCATTGCCGATTCGCTCCGCTTCCCTCCTAGCGATATCGCCAGTTCCATCCGGCGAGTTGTCATCCACTATTATTATTTCAGCTGACAACCCCCCAGGAAGCGAACTAGCAACAGATTCCAGCATCTTTGTTATGTTCTGGGATTCGTTGAACGTCGGTATAATGACCGAGACTGCCAGCTTGTTCCGCTTCAGCAACTCCTTCTGCGCCGGGATGTCCAACATCTTCCTGTCAGTAGTCGGGGTATAAAATTTTACCAATTGTAATTTCAATCATGGTCAAAGGCACTGTTTTCGGATTGAGAGGCTATCCTGCCTGTATCTACCCGGAAGCGTCAGAAATACCTGAAGAGGTTATGCCAAACTCGACAGGCATCTTGCCCGGGGGCTGAAGAAGAATTGCTCGAAAAAGAGACAGTTTTGGATCGATTATTTCCAACTTTAACTTCATATGGGAATAGATCGATACTGAACTGCCAAGATATTCGCGCTGCTGCGACGGCACAACGGCGGGAGCCGTTTTGCGACTTTGATCCTGGATCTCCGAAGGCACATTTCTGACCATGTTGGTTACCACGACAGCACAATCTGAATTAATTGCAGACAGCCCCAATTCGCGCAGGTGCTTCATCACGGCAAGGTGTCTGCTGGGCCCAGAGTACTCGGCCGAGAAAAGCGACGTCACTGAATCGACAATGACAAGCCCGTTTCCGGCATCCGGGATTTTTTGAACTGCGGCTACCTGGTCTGCCACACTAAGCGCCCTGACTAGAAGTATCTTTTCAAGTATGTTTTTTGATCCGGATATCTCCGCAATCCTCTCGGGTCTGAATGTTCCCGCGGTGTCCACAAAAAGCACTCTTCCGCCTTCCCTGATGCAGTTTGCGCACAGAGTAAAACACAACTGGGTCTTGCCGGAGCCGCTTTCGCCATAAACGTCAGTGATCATTCCGGTGCGTATGCCGCCGCCCAGCAGCGCATCAAATGATCTTGAACCTGTGGAGATCAAAGCCAATTCTTGAAGTTACTGGATTTGCTTGCGAGATGCCAACTTATCAACCTGCGCAAAGGAACCTTTTTATGCGAGCTACGATTTTTTGACTTGCAAAGTGATTACCTAGATTGTCTTCGTCTCCTCCTTCATCGCAGCAGCAACCAAAGCGTCCACTATCGACTTTGCAACGCGCGATTAACAGGAAAGTGGCTGTGCGGCTCAAGAGCGAGATCGAATACAAAGGCAGGATGAATAACGTGGACTCGTACATGAACCTCATCCTTACAGATGCCGAGGAGTTTGATGGCGCAAACGTACTTGCAAACTATGGCAAGGTTGTCATACGAGGAAACAATGTCCTCTTCATAAAACTTGAGAAAGAGTTCTAGTGGTAGTGCTATCGGTGGCAGCTGAGAAATGGTAAGACGATGGCTGTTTACTTCTGAAAGCGTAACAGAGGGCCATCCAGACAAGGTGTGCGACCAGATATCAGATTCTGTCCTCGATGATTTCCTCAGGCAGGATCCGGACTCGCGGGTTGCAGTCGAGTCAATGACCACTACCGGTGTAGTCTTTGTCGCCGGAGAAGTAACTTCAAAGGCAAGAGTGGATGTCCAAAAAGTTGTCCGTGACACCATCAGGGAAATAGGCTATGACCGGCCAGACTATGGCTTTGACTGTGACTCGTGCTCGGTTCTTGCCTCACTCCACGAGCAGAGCCCGGACATTTCCATGGGCGTGACGGCGACGTCCGAGAAGGAACAGGGCGCCGGCGACCAGGGCTTGATGTTTGGATACGCCACAAACGAGACTCCCGAACTGATGCCGCTTCCGATTACTATGGCGCACCAGCTTTCAATGAAGCTCGCAAAGGTCCGAAAGAGCAAGGAGCTGGGATGGATAAGGCCAGACGGCAAGTCTCAGGTTTCTGTTGCTTACGAGGACGGCGTGCCAAAGCGAATCGAAACTGTGGTAGTTTCAACGCAGCATTCGCCCGAGATAAGCCTGAAACAGCTCCGCGAAGAAGTGATAAGCAAGGTTATCAGACCAGTCTGCGGCAGCTGGATAGATGATAGGACCAAATTCCTTGTAAACCCCACTGGCAGATTCGTAATTGGTGGTCCCCCTGGTGATACCGGACTGACAGGGAGGAAAATAATTGCCGACACCTACGGAGGAATGGGAAGACATGGAGGAGGAGCCTTCTCTGGAAAGGACCCTTCAAAAGTCGACAGGTCGGCCTGCTACATGGCCAGGTACGTTGCAAAGAATGTTGTTGCTGCCGGCCTTGCCAACAAATGCGAAGTCCAGGTCGCGTACGCGATAGGCGTGGCAGAACCAGTGTCCATCATGATAGACACTTTTGGCACAGGAAAGGTGGACGAGGAGGAAATTGAAGCCAGGGTGAGAAAGACCTTTGACATGCGGCCGGCAGGGATCGTAAAGACGCTTGACCTAAAGAGGCCTATTTATCGCAAGACAGCAGCATACGGGCACTTTGGAAGAAACGAGCCGGGGTTTACTTGGGAACTGACCGACAAGGCGCCCCTGCTTAGCTAATAATAAAAATAGCCTGATGCACTAGATTTCCTGTTGCTCAACGGAAAGGTCGCTCTGGTTACGGGCGCAAGCAAAGGGATCGGCTTTGAGATCGCACGCGAATTTGCAAAAAGAGGTGCCCGAGTGGTCCTTTGCTCAAGGAAAAAATCTGCTGCACAAAGGGCAGCAGACCTGATTCACGGCGTCGTCCTGGCAGAGCAACTTGACATAACTGATGCCGCAAGTGTCAGGAAACTGGTAGCAAGCGTAAAAGAGAGATACGGACGAGTCGACATCCTGGCCAATAACGCGGGATACCCTTTCGAGAGAAAGGTGTGGTACAAAGGGTTCCATGACATTTCAGATGATGATCTGGACAGGATAATTGAGGTAGACCTGAAGGGCACTGCGAGGATCTCCCGCGCTGTCATACCGCTCATGATCAAACAGGGTGGAGTCATAATCAGCATTTCATCCACGCCCTCAATATCGGGTTACACCGAGGGTGCGCCCTATACTCTCGCAAAGTCTGCCATCATCGCCATGACAAAGCACATTGCCCTAGAATACGGGCAACGAAACATAAGGGCATACACCCTCGCGCTGGGCAACATCGCGTCCGAAGCCACCTACGGTTCAATGACTCCTGCTGAAAGGAAAAAGGCGGCAAAGGAAAATGCGATGAAGCGGTGGGGCGATCCGAGGGAGGTCGCCACTATAGCCGCGAGCATTGCAAGCGATGACTTTGCGTTTGCCACCGGCAACACGATAGTAATTGATGGCGGGACAGTGCTCCTCTGAGATGGTCGGAAAGGAAGGAGACGAGCAATTCTACAATGATCTAAAGTTGGCCGAGCAGGAGCAGGTGCTGCCGCCCGAGGTAGAAGAAAAAAAGCGCAAAGGCTCCTTGCGCTCGGGCTATACCACGGGAACTACCGCCACCGCCGCTACAAAGGCGGCGCTGTACGCGCTCATTTCTGGCAAGCCTGTGGAAGAGGTAACCGTTCAATTGCCAAAGGGGGGCTCGGCTACTCTAAAGATAGCATGGACAAAGATGAACGGCCACGCAGTAACATCAGCCGCGATAAAAGACGGAGGGGACGATCCTGACGCCACCCATGGCGCAGAGATATGTTCAACGGTATTTTACAGCAGCGATATAGGGCAAATCAGGATAGATGGTGGGAAGGGAGTTGGCAGAGTGACAAAGCCCGGGCTGGGGCTAGAAATAGGCGAGGCTGCGATTAACCCGACGCCGAAAAAGATGCTGCGGGAAGCGGTGCTCCAGGTAGCTGATGAACAATTGAAGAGCCGCGGTATCGACGTGGAAGTATCGGTTCCAAGGGGAGAAGAAATCGCGACAAAAACTGATAACCCGCGCCTTGGGATTGTGGGCGGCATTTCTATCCTGGGTACGACAGGGATCGTCCTTCCATACTCTACTGCCTCATTTGCTGCTTCGATTAGACAGACCCTCGACGTTGCTATCGCAATGGGCGCGGATACCGTGGTCCTCACTACCGGCGGCCGGAGCGAAGACTTTGCCAAGACACAATTCGCACTGCCCGATCACTGCTTTGTTCAGATGGGAGATTTTTCCGGGTATTCTGTAAAGCAATGTGCGGCAAAGCAATTGAAGAAGGCGATCATTGCCGGCTTTATAGGCAAGTTGACAAAGATGGCCATGGGGGTGAAACAGACCCATGTGGCAGGATCCCATGTTGACATGGAATTCATGGCCCGACTTGCAATTCAGTGCAACGCCTCGGCGGATGTGGCCAACGAGATCAGAGGTGCCAATACCGCGCGCCACGTGGCAGAGATCGTACTAAGGAATAGCGTTATTGGCTATTTTGATGCAATGTGCAAAGCCGTGCACGACCAGATGCGAGCCTATGCCGAGGGCCAGGTAGAGATCAATGTCCTGATGTTCGAATTCGACGGTAAAATAATCGGAAGATATCCAAAGTAACTATTGGTGCTTGTGTTTGGCTTCAAGCATCTCTATCCTTCCTCTGTGCTTTTCCTTGTAAGCGGCCCTGCACTGAGTACAGCAGAAAAACCTTTCAAAGGTGGCAAATTTCAGGATTTTCGGCTTGTCATGAATAGGTCCTCCACACAATTCACACTTTAGCGTTATTCCAATCCTGTCGCCGCGAAGCTTCAAAGGCTGTCCCCGATTTTTCAGAGTTCGTAACTTTCTGAATGTTGCCTTGCCTCTCTTGTCAATTATCGAGACATTAATTTCGGGTCGCACGGCCATAATTAACCCAATGTTCACGAGTCGCTGATACCGTGATTTTACGGTAGGTGTGCTCACCTTGATTTCTCTAGATATTGCCCTGAAAGACTTTCTGCCGTCATTCATGAGTGAATTCAGTATTGCAACATCTGTATCATCGAGCTCGACAGGCATCATGTTCGATTGCTGGACGCCACCTTATAACTTTAGGAGATATCAATTCATCCTCACTTCAATCAAACTCCCCTCATAGTTTGCTTGTACGCTAGTAAAGGGATATCGAGTAGAATCGTAGCGTAAAGCATCTCCCTCAAAAACCGCGATGTTTGTTGTACCTTCGTACGCCTCCCCGAGCTGGCTACCTGCCCCAATGTTAGACTGAAAATGTCGGTCTGATATCAATATCATCCAATCCGTTTCGACAGGATGGAATAGCAAATCACGATAATCTCCAAAGACGTATTCTGTATCAAAGACATAGAGGAAGATCCAGGAATATGCAGGGCTTGATACGACGGTGGTCATGTCATCCGCAACGCCAGCTGCGAACGCTATTGCTTGGAATTGTGCTGATGTCAGGTTTGTGGTTATGAGCATTGAAGTCGAAACCAGTCCAAAAATCATGACACTCGCCAGTACAGCAGTGTAATTCCGCAAACTCTTGGTCACTCTATCTATGAGTCGCGCAGACGCTATGCAGAAAAGTGGGAGAAGGGGTATCCAATAGAAATACTGAACGTAACCGATGATTGCAAGAAAAATTGTAAACGGAACCGCCCACAATAACAAATAGAGATCTTTCTTGAATAAGGCGTAGACTATCCCTGATATGGCCAGAATCATGAGAGCTGGATCGAAAACAAAAAATGATTCAACTATCGAGACAAATCCTTCACTTTGTCTTTGCGTCTGCCACAAAACATCTCTGAGCCAGAAATCGAGCTGGTCGAGCGAAAGACTGTATATAGGCCAGATTAGGGGAATCGAAATTACCGGAATGAGCCACAATCCAATTGTCTTCAGCTTTTTTCCATTTAGGCCCGAATGGACAAGATAGCCCACTGCCGGAATCATGACAAAGATAGGGATTTTTGTAAAGATCGCCACTCCTAGGAAGGCGCCCGAAACCAGGATTAGGGCAAGTTTCTTACTGCCGAACTGGCTGGTGCTATAAAGGGCAAACAGCATTGATGCCAGCAAAAAGGGAAGCAGTATCGAATCTAGTAGTATTCTACGAATCAACCACGACATGGGCAGCACCGCGAAGAAGATAGATGCAAGGAGAGCGACGCGCCGGTTATAGCGAAATTCAGCAAGTTTGTAAATCAATATGGTGTCGGCTATCGCAAGGATGCCCATCACTATTCTGGGCACAGCATAAAGATTAGCGACAGATTGCTCATTCATTGAAGGGTGCAGACTATCAGGATAGCCGATAGCTCCAAGGACGCCAGCAAGAAATAACTGGCCAAAATACGGGTGGTCATAGAAAGTGGCTTCCTGGGGTCCAAGACCCTCCAAGACGTGTAACACCCGTCTCATATAGACTCCTTCATCATAAAAAATGTCGGGGAACCCCGCAGGATTCCACAGATGTGTGAAACCTGCCAGCGCGATCGGTACCAATATTGCAAGACGCGAGCTCCTCCGGACATACATCCCAAGGCTACTCACGTTTCTTCTTGACTCTCTGATATCGCACCACTTTTGAAGCTATCGCGAATGCAAAAGATTATTTCTCCTACAATCAAGTATGTCTCAATTGCCACGATCTGCCGTCATAGCGATCACAAAGCATGGGATCGAAATAGCGCGCAGGATAAAACAAAAGATGCCTGAAGTCGAGATATATGTACCGTCAAAGCACAGTGACGGTGGAACGGACATTACCTGGTTCTCTGAACAGAGTACCCAGCTTTTGGGCGGACTTTTCAAGACCCATGACGCATTGGTCTGTATTTTTTCGCTGGGGGCGGTCGTCAGGATGATAGCACCGCATCTGATCGATAAGAAAAGCGATCCGGCGGTAATCGTTATTGATGACAAGGCAAAGCACGTAATAAGCACACTCTCGGGGCATTTGGGTGGCGCAAACGCGCTAGCATGGCTTATAGCCTCTTTTCTTGACTCGCAGCCTGTAATCACAACAGCGGCGGATGTCAATGAAACTATCGCGGTTGACCTGGTCGGCAGAGAGTTTGGATGGCAGATCCAGAATTTTCAGAATGTAACAAAAGTAAGCGCAATGATGGTTAACGAAGATCCAATAGCGATCTATCAGGACGCAGGTGAAAGGAATTGGTGGCAGGGACAGCTGCCAAAGAATGTTTCTTTGGTGGATGACGTGGAGAAGGTAAAGTCGGATGAATTCAAGGCTGCTCTTGTGATTTCGGACAGGGAATCTGTGAATCCGGAGATCTTGACCAAGTCAGTGCTGTACAGGCCGAGATCCCTTGTGGTTGGCGTTGGTCTCCACTGGGACACAAGCAGGGCAGTTATCGAGGATGGCATAAAGAAGGTGCTAAACGACAACGATCTGTCATTTCAAAGTATCAGGAATATTGCGAGCATTGACCGCGGGGCAAAGGTACAAGGGCTGGAAGAATTCGCCAGCCAGAACAAACTGACAATTCAGAACTACGACAAGGAGGTCCTTGCGTCAGTAACTGTCCCGAATCCCTCGGAGACCGTTCAAAAGTTCGAAGGGACGGCAAGCGTTTCTGAAGCTGCGTCGCTTCTAAGCTCAAAGGGTGCGCTCGTTGTGCCAAAGCAAAAGTTTCCACCCAACCTCACAATCGCGGTCTCTAGGATAGCATATCCGTAAAGATAATTAGCCTTGGAAATTATCTGCATGCGCAGTTGAGAAGGGCGCTTTTGCTGGTCGACAGGGGAAGCAGGGAGCCGGAGGTTCGTCAGGAACTCGACGAGATCTGCGCTATAGCAAAGAACCTCGGCGGATATGACTATGCGAATTACTGCTTTCTTGAGGTACTTCCGCCGTACATTCCAGAGGGAATAGGCGGTTGCATCGAAAACAGAGCCGATTGCATCACATTGATGCCGTACTTCCTATATCCTGGAATGAAACTGAAAGACACCGTGAAAAAAAGTGCTCAAATTGGTCGAGAGAGAAAACTAAAGATCGCGATCACAAAACCTCTTTGCTATCATCCGATGATGACTGGGCTAATAGTCGATAGGGTGACGGAGGCAAAGCAAAAGAATGGCATCAGCCAATCTGACGACCAATGCGATATCCTGATCATCGGGCATGGCAGCAGCGACAGAAATGCGCACGACGCATTCATCCACGCCGTTGACTCTACAAAGGTGCGCTACCGCAAGGTGCAGCACTGCTTCTTGGAACTCGACAAGCCGGGCATCGAAGAAGGCATTTCACAGGCCATCTCGAACAATCCAATGGTCCTGCTCATGATGCCATATTTCCTGCACCGGGGCGCGCACGTAAAGAAAGACATAGCAAATGAGGTGTCTGCTGCACTTTCCAGGCACGAGTTCAAAAATGCGTTCATGTGCAGGCATCTCGGCGTTGATGACAAACTGGTTCAACTCGTAATCGAAAGGGCAAAGGAGGTTGAAAAGCGGGCTGGCATCCAGTCGCAATAGCGGGGATGCTGCCGGAAGGGCGATGTCAGAGCGCGCCTTTGACATTGAAAAACGGAGCTTTGAAATAATCGACTCTGAAGCCGGCAATCACGGTTACGACCAGAGTCAGTGGACTGTTGTCAGGCGTGTGATTCATGCGACAGCAGACTTTGAGTTTGCGACAGGACAGGGCAAGATAATTTTCCATCGCCTGGCAATGGAATCCGCATTTGCTGCGATAAGCAACAGGTGCACTATAGTCACGGATGTTGACATGGTTCTTGCTGCCATAAACAAAAAGTCGCTGACGGACCTGGGCCTGCGGTCCGCATGCTATATTTCAGACAAAAGCCTTGCGGAAGAAGCAAGGAAAACGGGCAGGACGAGGTCTGAAATGGCAATGAGGCACGCTTCCAAAGAGATGGATGGCGGGATTATAGCGATCGGCAATGCACCGACGGCACTTTATGAAGTTATCAAGATGGTGAAAGAAGGGACGATCACGCCAAAGCTAATCGTTGGGATTCCGGTGGGCTTTGTTGCGGCGCCGGAATCAAAGCAAGAGTTGGCAAGACTCGATGTCCCCTTCATAACGAACGCTGGAAGAAAGGGCGGAAGCCCGGCGGCTTCGGCGATAATCAACGCGATATTGCTTCTTTATCAAAGTAAATCATCTCCGTGAGTACCTGGCGCATGCCTTGACTATGCCATTTGCTAAATCGTTTCCGGCAAAATGGAGATGCGAATACGCAGCTATCCCGTTCTCGCCGATAATGAATCCGTCTTTGCCATCTATCACCCCATTTCCCTTTGACATCGAATATCCGAACCTGCTGTCCTGCGCGATATTGGTTATGCTTGAATAATGAAATTCGTGCCCCCGCAACTTGGTTCTTCCAAATAAGGGCGCGTCGCATTGTGCCTGCGTGTAGTTCAGTGTGAGTCTGCCAGACATCGTAGTATCTGCATCAACCAGACCAACCATCTTTCTGGCTCGTGCTTCCCCGTTGTAAGCGCTTATCGAGCGCGTCAGGTACATGAGTCCGCCGCATTCGCCGTATACTGGGAGTCCATCTTCGATGTGCCTGCGCACGGAACTTAACATTGGTCTGTTTTTTTCAAGCCTGTCAGCAAGAACCTCTGGAAAACCCCCACCAAGGATCAGTCCATCGAGGTCCTGCGGCAGCTGGCTATCATGAATTGGACTATAGAAAACAAGTTCCGCACCTTCGGATCGCAAAGCGTCGAAATTGTCTTCATAGTAGAAATTAAAAGAATCATCAAGAGCGACTCCGATCCTCACAAAGGGCTTTCCTGCTGGGAGGTCTTTTCTAACTGGAGAATGTGATTTGCGATGCGTTCCGCATAAAGTCAGTATTTTTTCAATGTCCAGCTGATCTGAAACGCTCTTTGCAGCCCGGACAATGGCCCTTAGTCTTGTCTCGTGCAGTTCTCTGGGCGGGATAAGGCCGAGATGGCGTTCCTGCATCTTGATTTCCTTGTCGCGCCTTATTACGCCAACTATTGGAACACGGGTCACCCCACTGACCGCATCAGTGATGTAGCTCGCGTGCCTGTCGCCTGAAATGTTGTTGAGGATAATCCCTTTCACTTTGATATTCTTGTCAAAGCGCAAAAAGCCAAGTATTATAGCCGCAATGGAGCGGGCCCCCTTGGCTCCGTCCACAACAAGAAGGATGGGCGCCTTTAGGATTCTGGCAACATGGGCCGTGCTTCCAAGATTGCTTTTTCCGGATACGCCGTCGAAAAGCCCCATCACCCCTTCAATCACCGCGATATCTGCCCCTGCGCAAGTGCGGTCAAAACAATCGAGCACTCCGGACTCGCCCATCATCCAGACATCGAGGTTCCGCGAAGCCCTGCGAGCGACGGATGAGTGGTATGAAGGATCGATAAAGTCAGGCCCCACCTTGAACGGCTGAACCTGCAATCCCTTCCTGCGGGCCCCATGCATGATCGCCATCGCGACCGTGGTCTTGCCGACCCCGCTGGTCACACCTGCGACAACTACCCTTGGTATATTCAACCGAACACCGTTGCGTACGGTTTTTATTTTAACCTTCAGATTGATTTTTATCTTATTCCTGATGACATGGGGCATGATGTCAGAGCGCGGCCTTGTGATCGTATATACCGGGAGGGGAAAGGGCAAGACCACGGCCGCCCTTGGAATAGTACTGCGGGCCGTCGGTCATGGCATGAAAGTGGGCATGATCCAATTCATCAAAGGCGAGTGGTACTATGGCGAGTTGACAAGCTCCAAGAGGCTGGAGCCCGAATTTGAAATGATAGCGGCAGGAAAAGGCTTTGTGGGGATAATCGACGATAGTCACCCGGTAGAGGATCATCAAAAAGCAGCCCAAGCGGCCGTGGCTCTGGCAATGGAAAAGCTCTCCTCTGGCACATACGACATATTGATACTTGACGAAATCAACTACGCCGCCAAGCTCAACCTGATATCAGAGCAGGACATCCTCACCTTGATCGCGGCCAAGCCTGACAAAACCACTCTTGTTCTGACGGGAAACTATGCACTTGAATCAGTTCTTGCAAGCGCGGATCTGGTGACAGAAATGAAAGAAATCAAGCATCCATATCAGCAAGGGATAAAGGCCAAAAAGGGCGTTGACTTTTAGGACGGTTGATACTTGAAGCATCTTATCCGGAAATGTCAAACGTGCGGAACCTATACTCTAAAGGAAAAGTGTCCCAGGTGCAGCAATGTCACCGTTGACCCTCATCCTCCGAGATATTCTCCTGACGACAAGTACGCAAGATATCGCATTGCTGACCGATACGCAGACGAATCGCGACAAGAATTATAAGGAAACTGTGCGAGGATCAGGCGTTCTATGATGCGTATTGCCATAGCAGGCGCGGGAGTGGCCGGGAGCTACCTTGGATGCCTGCTCCAAAAGCGCGGGCATGACGTGACAATCTTTGAAGCATCGAAAAAGGAACAGCACTGGCCTGTCTGCGCGTGGGGCGCGTCCAGGCACATGCTTGAAAAGTTCTCTGACCGCGCCGGCCTGAGCTTTGCACAGTACATCTTTCATGCCGGGACGAGGTTGCGGATGGAGTTGCCTGATGACAAGGAAGAGTACCTGGATCTCAGGGGTCTCGTAACATATGACAAGCACAGATGGGAAAGCGACTTGCTGGACGGCATGAAGGTGAACTATGGCACAAAGATCTCGAAAGACACCTTTCCGTTCGCTGAATATGACCATGTTCTTGATTGCACCGGTTTGCATCGCAGTCTTCTTCCAAGATCAAAGGAGGACTTTTTGATACCTGCGTACGAGTATCTCTTGGAAAATGTTCGTGGCATAGACGAATTCTACGTTATAGGATACAAGGGAGCAAAGGGATATTTCTGGTACTTTCCGCTCGACAATGGCCGCGGTTACATGGGTGCTGGTGATGTTGAGAAGAATTACTATGGTGTAAAGGAGTTTTTCGCTGAACATCCTGAAGCTGGGATAGTAAGGAAGATAGGGCGTCCCATTCGGCTGGCGCCCCCAAAGCACATGGAGCCTTTTTACGAAGGAAATGTAATCGGAGTAGGCGAATCCATAGGATGCGTGTTTCCAATGCTTGGCGAAGGCATAATTCCGTCGCTCATTTGCTGTGACATTTTTCTTGAAGTGCTTGATGGCGGCAGCAGGTTCGATTTCAGAAAGTATCGCAAGAAGGTCCTTGACAGGTTTGACTATTACGATGACGTATACAGGATCGTGCGGCTAAAGATGGAGGGCAAGCTGAACACTGTAAGGCACCTGAACCTGATGATGAGCATGTATCGTAACATGAAGAAGGAAGAGAAGCGATTTGGATTCGAAATCAGCTTTGAAAAGATGACGCGGCTGGTAAACGCTTTATAGATTAGGTCTGCCTACTCACAATTCAAATGTCGACGGATGGCAAGAGCCCGAGTTTATCAAAGACCGAGATGACTGTCATGATGCTTCCTTCAGATGCAAATCCCATGGGAAACGTGTTTGGCGGCAGCATCATGAAGTACGTCGACCTGGTAGCCGGTCTGGTCGCAAAGAGGCATGCTAGGAACACGAATTGCGTTACCGCCAGCATTGACAGGATGACTTTCCTAAGGCCGGTCTACATTGGAAATGCACTGATCCTTTCAGCCCGCCTTAACTACGTTAAAAGGTCCTCTATGGAAGTCGAAGTCACGATAGAATCAGAGAACTTGGACACGGGGACCAGAGTGCGGACCGGAACTGCATTTGTTACAATGGTCGGTCTGGACAGAGAAGGCAAGCCAACCGAGGTGCCGTCGATCAAGCTTGACTCCCCGGATGATAAGCGACGCTTCAATGAGGGCGAGCTGCGGATGCGTACGCGCCTACAAGAAGCTGGCAAGATCTGAATGTTTGTTGGAGCTGGCAGGATGATCCGTCAGCCAGGAGCCTTCGAAGCTCACGAGTATTTTTCTTCTAGATCCATGTACTTTTTCAGGTCCACAAAGCGATTAAAGTCCTTAAAGGTCACCATCATTTTCTTGGTGCGTCTCGTCGCGCCGGTCTGCTTTAGCTCGGTAAGAACCTCACGCATTGCATAAGTAGCGCTGTAAAGTGCGGATAGTGGAAAAACTGCGATTCGATAACCAAGTTTCAGGAGTTCCTGGGCTGGAAGAGTCGGCGTCACGCCGTCCTCGATCATGTTGGCTACCAGAGGCGCGTTTATCTGGTCGGCGACCTGCTTTAGTTCCTGAACAGTCCGTGGAGCTTCTACGAATATAACATCCGCGCCTGCCTTCTTGTACGCTTTTCCGCGCTCAATTGCCTCTTCAAGTCCCAGTGGCGCGCGGGCATCTGTCCTTGCCACAATGATAAAGTCCGTGCTTCTGCGAGCTTCAAGGGCCGACCTGAGCTTGGGCATGTAATCGTCCTTTGAAATTACTTCCTTGCCAGCCATGTGCCCGCAACGCTTTGGCCAGATCTGATCCTCAAGAAAAATCCCCGAGGCGCCAAGATTTTCAAGATCCCTTACAAGACGCCAAACGTTCAGCGGGTTCCCGTATCCTGTGTCTGCGTCTACCAGGACCGGCGCGCTTACGGCCGAAATAATTCTTCTGGCGTTTTCCAACGTTTCACCGGCATTAAGGAAACCAAAATCCGGCATTCCAAGAAGCGCGGCAGAAGAACCATAACCTGTCTGAAACATTGCATCAAAACCAACCTGCTCGGCTACTCGCGCACTAAGGGCGTCGAACACTCCGGGCAATACGATGATTTTCTTGGTATCTTCGAGTCTCTCTCTAAGAGAAATTGCGTCTCGCTTCATAGAGGGATTGCAGCAAGCGCAAGTTATATTAGCTTTCTACGGCTGACCGTCACTCAAGTGGTGATGACGGGATGCCTAGGAAAAAGATTAATGGGTTTTACTGGCTTCCGGTTCAATCGGCTTGATTTCATAGTTGCCGTCTGGCTGCTTCACAACATAAAGCCGACACATCCTACACTCGTAATGATTCACGGGAGGGCTGTGCAGTACAGATCCGTTGAGCCAGACCATAATGGCGCTGCAATTCGGGCAGTTCATCATGTTTGGCAGTAACTGGCCCTGATATAGTTATATTTCTTGTCATCTAACTCCATATTCAATTCGAAATGCTGGCATTAGCCGAGCGCTTTGCTTTTTAGTGTGCAGGAGACAACTAGGGCTGTGATCTCTGATGGCCACGGAGAAAGTCTCGTCCGCTTGGCGAGGCGGGCGGTTACGGAGTACCTGGCTGAATCAAAGGTAATAGCACCTGCCGGCGATTTCGACGTCGAGGGAGGGGTTTTTGTCACGCTGAACTACCGGACAGCCAAAAAGGAGGAGCACCTGCGGGGCTGCATCGGCTTTCCAGTTTCAGAGAAAAAAATAGACCAGGCAGTAATAGAGGCAGCGATAGCGGCTGCGACAGAAGACCCGAGGTTTCCGCCCGTAGATCTGAATGAAATCAGAAATATCATATTTGAGGTGAGCGTCTTGAGTGCCCCTGAGGAGATGCACTGTGAACCCTCTGAGTATAAAAAAGAGATCAAAATTGGCAGAGACGGCCTGATCCTGAGGTGGAAAGGCGGCTCGGGGCTCCTGCTTCCTCAGGTTCCAGTCGAGCTAAGATGGAACATTGACGAATATCTAGCGCATATCTGCCACAAAGCGGGTGCGCCTCCGGAGGCATTTGCGGACCTCGGTTCAAAATTGTACAGATTCCACGCGATCGTGTTCAAGGAGCTGGAGCCAGGGGGTTCGGTAGTGAAGGTGACGATATGATAAATAATCAGATGTTACAGAAATTCATGATTGGGCGCTGCCTATCTTGCTCCATACGGCGTGGGTCTCGGTCATGCCAGTCGGCTGGTCATGGTTGCAGATGAGCTTCAAAAGCATGGATTCGAAATCCGATTTTCTTCTTTCGGCGAGGCAGCTAACTTCATTTCAATGCAGGGCTATAGGTGCGCCATCGTGCCCGCCATGGAATTTGCCTGGAGCTTGGAAGGCGGCTTTTCGATCAAGCACAGCCTGGCCAACATTCCTCGTTGGTTCACGAATTTTTCGCGTCAGGTAAATCAGGAAGTCCGGAACATTTCCTTACATGACCCCGGCGTCGTGGTGTCGGATTCCAGGCTTTCGCCTATCGTGGGAGCCAAACTCGTAGGGACTCCCTCAGTCGTAGTCCTGAACCAGATAAAGTTGCTTCTATCACCGCGGCTTCGGGAGCTCGCAATTGCCAGGCTGTTCGAAGATATGATAGGAGAATTGCTCGGGTCGATGTGGAGTTTGGCTGACAGGATTCTTGTTCCAGACCTCCCACCTCCGTTTACTATTTCGTCACACAATATCTGGAATATCGGCTCGATAGCGCGGAGGCTTGAATATATCGGATTCACTTCTCCAAAACATGACGTAACAGAATCAAGAATGGAACAGGTCGCGGGGAGTCTTGGACTCGTCAGGACCCGGCCGCTCGTATACGTGCTTGTCAGTGGGCCATCGCAGACCCGAATGGTGCTCGTCAGGCTTGCTATCGAAGCGGCGAAGCTTTCGGATCCAAAGATACAGTTCGTTATCTCAGAGGGAAAAGCGAAAGGAAGTCCGGAACCACGGAAAATAGGAGAATCCATCTGGTATTACGAATGGTGTCCTGTCCGCGATGAGATCCTGGCGATGTGCGATGCTCTGGTGCTGAGGGGAGGTCACGTAGCACTTTCTCAGGCAATACAATTCGGCAAGCCAGTGCTAACTGTCCCGATAGAGAATCACGGCGAACAGCTGGGTAATTCGAGAAAGATAGCAGAACTGGGTATGGGCAGAATGCTCCTTCCAAAATGCCTTACTCCAAAAGAATTGATGGATGGAATTTCCGAACTGCTTGCCAATCCCCAATACCGGAAACAGGCGGAAGATGCGCAGAGAATGGCCGGGAATCTGGATGGCATGGCAAATCTAGTCCAGATCGTAAAGTCCTACCTTTAGTCATCAAAAAATGGAGCTTTGGAAAATAAGATAAAAGGGCGCGTAGCCCGTGATTCTACCAGTGGTGCTTTTCGTCTGGAATCAAGCCGATCTGTTCGCGTTCGAAGTACCTTTCCAGCTCTTGAGCCCATTTCTCCTTCGCAGAGCCACCACCAAGACCCTTCCTTCTGAGCCAGAAGGCGATGACACCCAACAAGAAGACTGCGAACAACATGGTTCCGAATATGTAGACCATGACGTCGTAGAACAGTGGGTCATACTCCGGACCGATCTGCGCAATTAGAGGTTCGAAGACCATTACCCATAAGCACAATGTACCAAAGATATATACTTGTCGATCATGGGCGACTTGGAATCAACAAACTCGCTAGAAACACGATCATGAAACAAATTTCTCATGTACCATGTTCGACTATACTTGCCAGTGGCCGTCATCAAACAAAAACAAAAGGTGAGGAGGACTTAGCTTGTTACTGGCTTTGCGCCTCGTCCCTTGAAGAAGAACATTGCAGCTACGCCGCCAAAAATTGCTCCAAGGATGCCTATGAATGCGGCTGTTGTCCCAGTCTCAGTCGAGATGAATGATGTTCCAGACCCAGTCGAAGGGTTCTGTTGCGCAGCAATCAATCTCTCTTTTGCCAGGATGCCATTTTGGGTGCATGGGTTAATGTTGTATGTGGCGCACTTGTCGAGCTGTTCTTGCGTAAGGGGTGCACTATCGCCGCCGAAATACTGTGCGAAGGCTAGCGGGGTGGATCCCATTCCGACCGCCGTAAAAAGTGCCGCCATCATGCCTATGACCATGAAGGTTGGCTTGTTCATACTACCTACCTGTCCGAAATCTAATATATAACTTTTTATGAAAATTCGTCCTGTATGCGGTGTTCTGGCCGCAGAACGCAGCTAATTTCAAAAGAACCGTGAATCGAAGGGACCGCAGCTTGTTCATGAACGCTACGCGTGAACATTGTCGTTCTGCGTGGCCCGACTTTACTCGAAGAGTGATTGGACAAAAATAGAAAAGCATGTCATTGCAAGTTGTAATGTGGGCAGGACCTCTTCTCTGGCAATTGTATCGCTCGTTTTTGCCACGCTATTCCTGCTGCTTTACATTTCCACGTACTTGCGGGATGATGCCAAACGCTTGCATTTAGAATCGCTGGAGGTCAAAAAGACCGATGTTACGATAAACCGTATCAACAACGCATCTCCTGTTTGTTTTGTATTGGCGGCAAATGATCTTGCTCGTTACGGCTTTCTGCCGTATTTTATCGAGGAAGCCGATCGAATCGCGATGGAAGACGAACCAAATGAAGATGGTCGCTATGACGCATTTGGTGGTGGAGCGAATACTGCAGACGTTGTTCAGTTTATTGGTGACTTTGAATCCAAGCTCGATCTCAACAGCAAAGAGGTTACCATAAGAGGCCAGTATACGGACAGAATCCACGTCTACAAATGCAATTTCGAATATGATGGCAGGCAGTATGATATCTGGTTTGAGCTTCGTTCGCTGACTGCCGTCAGTGACTATGCTGGCTATGTTCCGATTTTAATAACTGAAAACGGAATAGTGGCCAAATTACGGCCAGCAATTCCGCAGGGTTTCGGACAAGACGTAGTAGGCACTAGATATGTCAATAATCCTAAAGACCTGATAGTCTATCTTTCATTCAACAACACCGTAATATGGACAAATACGATCGACAACCAAGCATTTCAGAATAGTATTGCAAGTATCAGTCCAGGCCTGACTCGCCTTAGTGCTGGCAGTGAGCCATACGAAGTATCGACTAGGATACCAGCAGGCCAATCATGGGACTATCGGTTACGACCAGCCGATTCAGGCAATGGAACTACGTACCATTACGCGGTTACACTGCCTAGTGGGATCAAGCATGAGGGGAACATTCATGTCAGATCTTATCCACAATGCATGAGCCAAGCTGACGCCCAGTCCTTATACGGCCAGAACGGAATAGACGTGCGCTACCCGTCATATCTTCCAGACGAATACCGCTACATTTGTGGAACACATATCACAGGATTTTCGTTTGTTCAGTCGTACTGGAACGGCTCTGAAGTTGATATGCAAAGAGTCGCAAACGAAACCGGATACGATAGCTTTGAGGCATACGCAACAAGGGATGTAGGCCTTCAAAGCGGCGTCATTCAAATGTGGTTATTTAAGGCTGAGAGAGCCGACGATTCTCTGTGGAATGTTACTGCAGAGGATAGACTGCACGATTCAACTATTCTCGGGCAACAGAATGAGCCGGGTGCCCAGGTAATCGAGATAGACCCGGACAATCGTGTGTCTGCTTATGCGCATGTATGGCACCTTCCAAGTGGAAATATCAATGTCTTGGAAATCTCGGACCCCTCCAAAGGAGAGGCATACATTATCCGTGCGAAGCTTCCGATGGAGGAACTGGTCAGAATTGCACAGAGTATGTTCAGTTAGTCATCTCCAAAGCACGGTTTTAAATTCTGCACTTTTCATTCTATTCCATACCTAGCTACACTCGAAGCATCAACTTGTCCTCAAGTAAACATTTAAGACACGTACTTGCGAGCTGTTACGAGTATGGCACGCATTCATGTTCATACCCATGGCAAGTCTCATTCAA
>DATBMW010000038.1:0-16812 GCA_036554645.1 Nitrososphaera sp. | reverse complement strand
CATTGGAAGGAGCAGCGCGCTTGACTGCCAGATCGAGATCACCTTCAAAGATACCGATGGCAAGAGCATTGCCGAAACAATAGCGGGCAAGTGGGAAAGGGGCCCTGAGCCCATGATGGACTTTAGCAACCTGAGATTCCCGCAGCCATCATTTGTGCACTTTTCAGAGTATGCAAATATTCGCCCGAATAGGTCTGAAAGATTTCCCCTGTTCATAAAAGTCGACGGCGATCAGGAATGCTACGGCTTTGGCGCTGCCAACTACATCGAGTCATACCATGACTGCTTCAGGATGCCTTCAAGGCGAATTTCTCACGACGTGTTCCTTGCCGAAATAAGCATCCTGGGGGGAGGAGTTCGCAGAACTCAGACCTTTCTGATCGACAACAAGACGACTGGCCTGGATGGCGTCAAGGTGAGCAGGTGGATGCAGTATTGACCTGCAACCAATCCGGATAGCGCGGGAAAAGGACATATTAAATATCTAGCATTTGCTAATTTCATCTGATAAATGGCTTCCATGAGTCTGGCTCAAAAGATAATATCGTCGCATCTAGTTGACGGTAGGATGGAGCCGGGTCAGGAGATCGGGCTTTCCGTGGATCGCGTCCTGATGCAGGATGCAACAGGCACTATGGCATGCCTCCAATTCGAAGCGATGGCCATGCCGCGAGTCAAGGTGGAACACGCAGCCATCTATGTCGACCATAACATCCTCCAGACAGGGTTTGAGAACGGTGACGACCACCGCTTCCTCCAGACCTTTGCTTCAAAATACGGAATTCATTATTCAAAGCCGGGAAACGGCATCTGCCATCAGGTGAACCTCGAACGATTTTCGATGCCTGGCAAGCTCCTGGTTGGTTCAGATAGCCACACGCCGACAGCTGGCGGAGCGGGCATGATGGCAATTGGGGTCGGTGGGCTGGACGTTGCAGTCGCGATGGCCGGAGCTCCCTTTTACACAAAGATGCCAAAAATAGTGGGCGTAAAACTCACCGGCAGGCTCAGGCCATGGGTCACCGCAAAAGACGTCATTTTGGAGATGCTGCGGAGGCTCAGCGTAAAGGGCGGAATCGGGAGGATTTTCGAGTACTATGGTGAGGGCATCAAGAGCCTGGGTGTTCCCCAGCGGGGGACCATATGCAACATGGGGGCCGAGCTGGGTGCCACCACTTCGCTTTTCGAGTCAGATGAAATTACTCTGGACTACATGACCCGGCAGGGCCGCCCTCAGGACTACACCCGGATTTCCGCGGACCCTGGCTGCTCGTATGATGAAAACATGGAGATCAACCTGAGCGAGCTGGAGCCAATGATAGCACTCCCGGGATCGCCTGACGCTATCCACAAAGTGAGGGACGTTCAGGGCGCTGATGTCCACCAGGTGCTAATTGGTTCCTGCACCAACTCGAGCTATGTCGAGATGATGACAGTAGCTCATGTGCTTCGCGGCAAAAAGGTTCATCCAAATGTCACCATGGCTATTAACCCCGGCTCAAAGCAGGTTCTAGAGACCGTCGCACGCGACGGTTCTATCTACAACATCATTGCATCAGGCGCACGCCTTTTGGAAAGCGGATGCCAGGGCTGCATAGGGATGGGCTCGGCTCCTGGGACTGACTGGGTATCGATTCGATCGTTCAACAGGAACTGGCCGGGACGCAGCGGCACAAAAGACGACAAAGTCTACCTTACCTCGCCCGAAGTATGCGTGGCGTGTGCGGTGACAGGCAAGATCACAGACCCCAGGGACCTTGGAGAGTATCCGAACATCCCATGGCCCGACAAGTTCGTGGTTGACGATTCGGGAATCGTTCCGCCTGCTCAGCCTTCCGAAGCGGGCAGAGTTGTTGTCTCGCGAGGTCCCAACATCCGGCCGCTCCCGCTGCGTCAAAGGATGGAAAATAGCCTGGGCGGAGAGGTGCTTATCAGGGTGGGCGACAACGTCAGCACCGATGCGATAATGCCTGCCGGCGCCAAGATACTGCCGCTGCGAAGCAACGTTCCGGCTATAAGCGAGTACGTCTTTTACTGGCTCGACCCTGATTTTGCAAAGAGGGCAAAGGAGAAGCAGGGCGGGTTCATTGTCGGAGGCGAAAATTACGGACAGGGCTCAAGCAGGGAGCATGCGGCGCTTGCGCCGATGTACCTTGGAGTCAAGGCGGTGATTGCAAAATCCTTTGCAAGGATCCACCGGGCCAACCTGATCAATTTTGGCATCTTGCCGCTAGAGTTCCAGAACAGCTCGGACTTTGAATTGCTTGCTCAGGGAAGATCCATGTCGATAGGCAAAGTTGTGGACAGCCTGAAGCAAGGGGCAAGTACAATCGAAGCAATCGCAGGCAGTGACAGGATAGTCTTGAAATTGGACCTGACGCCTCGGCAGAGGCAGGTCATGCTTTCTGGCGGCCTGCTCAACTATATCAGATCGCAGCAAGGATCATGAGGGTCAGCAAGTTCGCAATCGCAATTATTGCTGTGGCTGTGGCAATGATCGCGCTTGTCCTTTTCCCGGGCTTTGACCAGTCTCCTGACAGAACCAAGCTTGATCTGGAATACAGCAAACAGCTCCTGTCCCGGTCTGGGAACGGTTCGCTCGCCGCTTCAAACGCACAGCTGCTGGTGATTAGAGACGACGGCTCGGCTACCTATACCAACATAACCGGCCCTAACATCGAGGAGAAGAGCTTTACCGTAGGAAGCGAACAGCTGGAGAGCCTGAGGGGCCTGATACTAGAAACCGGCTTTATGCAGATACCTGTTAACGAGCTGCCTCAAAGTGAAGGGCCTGCCAATTTCACCAGATACACGATCAAGGTGCAGACCGACACCGATTCAAAGACCATAAGCTGGACTGAGTCAGAGTTCATCGGTGACAGTGCCCCGGCACTGATATACGCCATTAGAGATCCGCTCGAGGACATCGTTGCCGAGAACGGCTGAGAGAAAATATATAGAGCATTCGAGCCCATTTATCATGATGACGATTTCGCTGGTCGCCACGGAGCCAAGGCCAAGGGGTGTGAAGGTCGAGATGGACAACAACGCCCGCAAGGTCCGGGGGACCACCCTGCTAAAGCGCGGCTTTGCCCACATGCAAAAGCATGGAGTCGTGATGGATGTCACGAATGTGGAACAGGCCGTCATTGCCGAAGAGGCTGGCGCGGTCGCAGTCATGGTACTGGACAAGCTCCCTTACGATGTCAGAAAGGCCGGGGGCGTGGCCAGAACCGCAAGTGTCAAAGTAATCCAGGAGATAATGGACGCAATCACTATACCGGTTATGGCGAAATGCAGGATCGGGCATGTCGATGAAGCCAGGGTGCTTGAAGTGATCGGGGTTGACATGATAGACGAAAGTGAAGTTCTCACCCCGGCCGACGAGGAGCGCCACATCTGGAAGTGGGACTACACCACGCCCTTTGTCAACGGCGCCAAGAGCCTGGGTGAGGCTTTGCGCAGAATCGAGGAAGGCAGCGCGATGATAAGGACCAAGGGCGAGCCGGGAACGGGCAACGTGTCAGAAGCTGTAACGCATATCAGGCTCGTAAATTCCGAGATTCGCAAGATACGCTCGCTCTACCAGGATTCTGACAGGCAAGAGTTGATGAAGGCAGCGCGTGAGCTAAAGGTGTCCTACGCCGTTGCAGAAGAGACGGCGCGGCTTGGCAGGCTTCCCGTGGTCAACTTTGCAGCAGGAGGGATCACCACGCCGGCCGATGCGGCTTTTCTGATGAACCTTGGCTGCGACGGGGTGTTTGTCGGCTCGGGGATATTCAAGTCAGACGATCCGGCGCAGCGCGCAAGGGCGGTCGTGCTCGCTACAACCTTCCATGACAATCCCAAGATTGTAATGGAGGCGCAAAAAATGGTCGACGAGAAAAAGTCTCTGCTGGGCCTTGACACAAAGAACCTAGAGCTTCGGATGCAGGAAAGAGGCCAGTCGGCTTGAGCAGCGCCAAAGTCACCATTGGAGTTCTCGGTTTTCAGGGAGATATCGAAGAAAACGTTGCGGCGACCAAACAGGCACTGGACGAAATGCAGGTTGACGGCGCTGTGCAGGTCGTTCGATACCCGGAGGAGATGGAGAAGATAGACGGGCTTATCCTGCCGGGAGGCGAAAGCACAGTGCAGAGCACCCTGGCAGCCATTCAGCATTCGCTGCCGGTAATGAAGAAGCGGATATCGGAAGGAATGCCCGTTCTGGGCACCTGTGCAGGCATGATCATGCTTTCAAAGCGGGCGTTTGACAGGGTCGTAGGTGAAACCAAGCAAAAACTGATGGGCGAGTTGGACATCGTTATTGAAAGAAATGCCTTTGGAAGGCAGAACGAATCATTTGAAGCCGACGTTCCCATGCCGATGGTAGGCGAGGGCTTCAAGGGGGTATTCATCAGGGCTCCGGCCGTAAGCGAGGCAGGCAAGGATGTCGAAGTCCTTGCAAAGTTCAACGACAGGATCGTTGCGGTAAGGCAGGGAAACGTAATCGGGACCGCGTTTCATCCAGAGCTATCTGGCGACTCCCGCATCCACAGGCATCTGGTAAAGATGGCTGTCGACTTTAATCGCGGGCAAAAGATCAGCAATTAATATTGCCGCAGGGACGATGGTCCGCTAGTTGATGAAGAAAAAGCCTATCGCCATTATGACATAAACTGCTGTAAGCATCACGCCTTCGAACCAGTTCGTCTTGCCATCGTGCACGATCAGGTTCAGGATTATGGCGCCGAGGAGGATCATTGCGAGCTCAAAGAGCGTGAACACAAGTGTAAAGGGCTGTCCCATCGCGATGCCCGCAAATACCAAAATGGGAACGACAAACAGCGCTATCTGGGTGCCAGAGCCGGCCGCAATCCCGATAGACAGTTCGATCTTGCCTTTCCTTGCAAGCAATATGGCGCTGCTGTGCTCCGCTGCGTTTCCGACTATGCCTACTATTATCGCGCCGACAAACAGCTCGCCAAATCCAAGTTCCTCGCCGGTCTGTTCCACAGAACCAACAAGGATCTCGCTAACAAGTATGACTCCCCCCATGCTTGCCGCGAGAAGGATGAATGCCTTTTTCTTGCTCCAATGGCCATGACCACCGTGGTCAACTCCTGAGTCTCCTGACGGTTTGGTTTCGCCTGTTGTTGCCTCTTCCAGCGCTTCCCTCTGGACAAAGAGGTGCTTGTGGGTAAAGAAAGTGAACACTATTCCTAGGATATAGACTGCAAGCAGAATAAAGGCAAGTGAATCGCTCAGCAGCTGCAGGTTTTCCTGATCGCCGGGGCCAGCGAGAGCTGTCGTCGCAATTATGGTTGGCACTGCAAGTCCTATCACGGCAATGAACAGCATCGATGACTGGAAGCCGACATTTTCGCGGCTGAAGCGCTGCTCTTTGTACTTGAATCCGCCGGCCACGAGGCTGAGCCCAAAGATCAGGAGGATATTGCCCAGTATCGCGCCAGTGATAGATGCTTTGACGAGGTCCAAAAGCCCGGCGCTTATCGCGACTATGGCAATAATGATCTCTGCCGCGTTGCCAAATGTTACGTTCAGGAGCGATCCTGTGGTCGCTCCGTAGTGGGTCGAAAGATGTTCAGTCGAATCTCCTATCAGTTTTGCCAGCGGAATCAGGGCTATCGCTGCGACTACGAACAGCAGCAGATGATCAGCGTGCGCATACTCAAGGGCGACCGCTATAGGCACGAAAACGAGCAAAAAGAAGATGGCCGATGCCTTTGACAGCTTGATAGAGCGGAACAACTGCTACTTTTCAGTATCAGATGCACGACATACTTTAACTGTTTTCAAGGCTTGCCTGACGAGCCGATCATATAACCCACATTGTGTGTAAGGCGGAATACTTGCGGCAGTATTTGACTTTAGTCAGGAGGAACTCAACTAGTCACATATTGACAGAGATACTGCGCGCCGAGCTTCATTGCCACAACATTTTCTCGAACTACCGGAACTCTTCGGTACGACTTCCCTATGACTGCGGCATAACATTAGAGGATCAACTTCAGGCAGCCCTTGACAAGGGTATTGACGTGCTGTTTGTGACCAACCACAATACCCTTGACGGATACGAACAAATACTTGAATACAAGAATTCGCACAAGAAATTCGAGCGGATCAGGATATACCCGGCCGAAGAAATCACCATAAACAACCAGGGTCATGTCCTTGGGTACGGGCTGCACGAGAGGATCCGCCCGGGCATGACTCTTGAAGAGACGCTTGACGAAATAAGGCGGCAGGGCGGGGTTTCATGCGCGGCGCACCCGTTCGCGGTCACAAATGGCATACGCGAAAAGGCGGCCATGTGCGACATGGTTGAATCATTCAACAGCAACAATGTCGACAGGTTTTCAAACGTGATTGCAGAGCGTTTTGCAAAAGAGCACGGGATCGCAACAATCGCTGGAAGCGACTCCCATGTGGTTTCAACGATCGCAAAGTGCGTGAATCTGATCGACTCGGAAAATAATCTTGACAATATCATTCAGGTAATGAGCAAGGGAAGGAACCGCATAGCGTCAAGGGAATACGCATCAAAGGAACAAGTCTTTGAGCATGCCTATTACATCATCTCCAGCTCAAAGGAGTCCCTGCTGGAATATACGATGCTGCATCACCCGCGCGTGTTCACCGCAGCTAAATGGGCCCTGACTTCGTTCACTTCAAATCCAAATAGCATGACTTGGCGAACTTTGGCAAGCCTTGTCCTTTACCTGGTAAGACGAGCTTCGGAAAAAGTGAACGTCAGAGGATATGATCCAAAGATATTTTTGGAAAGACCCTGGAGGAAGTTGATTGCTATCAGCCTAATGCCGTAGCGACATGTAGTCCGGTTACTGAAAATTGAATAACTTGAGAGTTAGATAATGATATATAATCCGATTTCAGAATAACGATTCCACGAGACTTCGAAATATCGTTCGTTTCAGAGTCCTGACGCTCATCGCTACTGTCAATGCCATCGCGTTTATCCCTTACATATCAAGTTATCAACATGTCTATCCACTTTCGTCAGCCTTGGTGCTCGGACCACCCGATCCGATCATTACCGAAATTCTGAGCGACCATGGCTATCTTGTCGCCCAGGACTTGCAGCTTCCCATCGATCTTTCAATCTATAACGTCGTGATCGCGACCGCGACCCCTGATGATTTCCAAGATGTTAGGTCATTCGTAGAAGACGGTGGTGGATACGCTTATCTGGCATCTGCCGCAATGCCCGCAGACCTGGAGGCAAACTACCAGTGGATTGGCGCACGATCGCTGGGGTTTTCTGGAGCGGGCGATAGCGTCACCATCTCCATGGACAACCCTCTGGGAACCAGCCTGCTAGAGGGCGACGTTCTAAAACAGCAAGCGCCTGAGCAGTCAGGCGCCGTCTGGGTCGACAGCTTGGAACCCGGCGCTGGCATGCTTGCGAATTACAGCGGCGGAAAGGCATTTGCATACAGCTATCAGCATGGGCAGGGAAAAGTCTACTTCCAGTCAGACGCTGACCACGGGATCGCTGGCGATGTGGCTAAACAGGACATCAAGTATCTTCTTGAAGCTGGAATCCTGTGGGCGACTTCGGATATTGATCTTGGCTCTCAGGATGACCCGGACGACTTTCTTCCTGATGGAACAACAGAGGATTTAGGCAGGGAACCTCCGTCTGGTAGTTATGAAGTAGTGTTTTCAGGCCAGGGACAGGACACGCGTCAATTTCCAGACCCTGCCGACCCTGCAAGATCAATTTTCGTAAATGTCAACTCTGAGGTGGTTGGTGCTACATTGTTCTTTGAAAGCGCAGGAATGGAGTACAGGTACCATGTTCAACCGGACTCGGGAGCTCTGCTGACTTTTTCTTCAGAAATCAATATCACGAACGTGATGGTCGCGGTTGAAGACCAGCTTGATATGGACGGAAATATCCAGCCTGCTGCCACTGTTGGATATGAAATTGTGAGAAGCCCGCCGGCATGCTTCCTTCCTGCGGGAGCATCCAGTAGCGGCTCGAGTGCTATTCCCAGTGATGCTACTTTGGCTGGATCGCCGGGAGCGACTGTTGGGTCTACGCTGGACCTGCCAGGAATTCCGATTCCTCTTGACTCGTTTTTCGTTGGACTCGACAGAAGCGATGCCACAGGGTTTGTCGTAAACTTTGAAAGCGGTGGCGTTGGTTATTCCTGCCCCATCACGCCGTCGATGGTAGAAGTTTCTTTTGACGAGCCTTCGGCAATCTCGGACATTAATATCGAAAATGTTGGCCCCTGGGGGGTCATAGGCTACTCGGAGCCGCCTGAGCAAGTTAACGCCTATGTAAAGTATAGCGTTTCAAAGGCAGTCATTCTTCCGGCAGGCGTACAGGTGCACACGAATTCAACCGCGCCGGAAGAGGTTTACACCATTGGGCTTGGAGGCCAGATGGGAATCTTTGCCATCACCGGCCCGGCTGATGGAGAGGTTGCGTCGATGTGGATTCAAACGGGCGGCGAGCTGACTGAGCCGTACCTCTATTTTCGCGCGGACAGTGAATGGTACTCGACTACTATAGACCAGGGAGCCGGAACGCTTTTCACTTTTTCAGATGATACCGAGATTGATGAACTCTACATTTCCTTCAATTCTGCACTCGACGCCGAGATAACTGTGGGCTACACATACCCAGTAAGCGTGATCGCTCGGGCAGGCTCGGATCTTAGTGTCGAAGAATTGCAGATGGTCTACCTGGATGGGAGTGCAAGCACTGGCCGTCCCGGAGGACTTTCTTTTGCCTGGTCGCAAGTAGGAGGACCAGATGTGGACCTTAGGGGGGTCAGCACTGAGAGCGCTTCTTTTGCAGCTCCTCGCGTTGACGAGTCGGGAGCCAGGCTTGTATTCAAGCTTGTCGTCAGAGATTTGAAAGGGCACGAGTCCTCGGACCTTGTTACCGTACGGGTCAAGGATGATACCGAGAGTCCAAACGAGCCGCCGATTGTCAGGGAAATCGCGGTCACTACTGCAAACGAAGGCGACAAAGTAGTGATTACTGCGTCGGCATTTGATCCAGAGGGAGGCCAGGTGAGCTACCTGTGGACCCAGCTGCTAGGAGTGGAGGTCTCAGTGACGGGAATGAACACTCCGACGCTTTCATTCGATGCGCCGGCTGTATCAGAGGATGTTACGCTTTCCTTCAGGGTCGAGGCCATTGACGAAGAGGGAAACGGCTCCTCAGAGACAGCGGATGTCCTTGTCAAAAACTTGCCCGAGGTTGTAGTAGTTGCTCCTCCTCTTTCGGCCGGCCCGGACCAGTCAGTAAGTGAAGGCGCCAGTGTCATTCTGCAGGGAACCTATGGGGAATCCAGCGGCCATGCTTTCCGATGGGTACAGGTCGCAGGAACCGCGGTGACCTTGTCTGACCCTGCATCTCTGAACGCATCGTTTGTCGCGCCTGCGGTTGACGACGGAACAGAAGAGGTCCTGAGGTTTCAGCTGGCAGTAGTTGACGGGGAAATTGTCGAGCAGTCCGACGAGGTATCTATTGCCATCCAAAGTGTCATTGTGGACAATGGTCCGGGCGACATAGTCCAGCCCACTGAAACTATTGGTGTCATCGAGCCAGCGCTTAGCCCCGTGATGCGGGTCGATGTAGTTCCGCCAGCGGACGTCTTTGACGTAATTTTCCAGAGCTCAGAAGTGCAGGTGACGCAGCCTGCTGGCCAGATATACGGCATATGGGCCAACATGACGGGTGACTACACGGACCTCAGACTTTACTTTAGCTTTAGAGGCGTCCAATACTACACGACTCCCCCAACCAATCAGGCATTTGCCTACGTTTTCAGCCAGCCAGTGGAGCTCAAGGACATCAAGCTTGCCGCTATCGAACCTGACGGACAGAGCGTGTTGATGGGCTACTACTACGGACCAGTTCCGCTGGCGATTCCATCTTTCTTCCAGCCTGAGGACTTTCCGATCCGAACGTCAGGCGAAGTACCCGTCAATATCATCCAGTCCCCCGCTAACCCCGATCCATTGATCGCGGGATTTATTTCCCGCAATCTCATGCTTGCGGGCATCATGGCTGTCGGGGTACCTTCAGGAATTGCAGTCGCGCTAAAGGTGGCTAGTAATCGCAGAAGCAGGCAACACGGAGACCCTCGCAAGGCGGCGAAACTGTTATTCCCCAAAAGTGACCCCGTAGCGGGGGAAGCGGAGAAGGTCAGACCGGTTATCGAAGAACTTGAGAGGATGCTGGGAAGAGATCTTGATACAGCGATAAGTGCGTCAGAGTTGCTGGATAGGTTCGGCTCTGGCTCTAGGAATGGCAATTCCGACCGGTAGTCTTGTAGGTTTACCTTTTTCTTCCACGTTAGCTGGATGGCTAAAATCGCCATTTCTTTTATAGCATAGCTTTCCAGACTTTATGTTGAAGACTTTTACCTTTACTATTCCAAAGGGCGGAGTAGGAAAGACTCTGCTGCAGGCAAATGTTGCGGTTGCCCTGGCGAATTCAGGCAAGAGGGTGGTTGTCTTTGATGCCGACCCAAGCAGGGCCATGGAGACGATTACCGGGGCAAAGACTGGCCCGGTCACTCTGAGCCAGGTCATAAGGCGAAATCTTGATGTGAATAACGCGGTCTACAGGACTGACGTTGACAATCTCTTTCTCCTGCCCTCCGGGCTTGGCGTCGAGTCGTATTTTGATCTGGGACCCGCCAAAATCGCCAAAAAGCTCGAGGAGCTGAAATGCGATTTTCTGTTTATTGACATCCCCTTTCCCATGAGCGAGTCAGCTTTCCTCGCGCTGGGCCTGAGCCATTACCTTGTTATGATAATGAGCGAGGATGAATTTTCCCTCTGTGTCGAAAGCGGCATCGACCTCGCCCGTCTCGCGCGGCATGTCTTTGACTGCAAGCCTGCTGGCTTTGTGATTAACAGGATCACAACGGACAAGATAGCGGACAAACTGGTATCGCTTGTGGAAAAGGCGTTTGAAGCACCGTGCATTGCAAAAATCAAAGAAGATCCTATCGTAAGAAAGTCCTACGGGGGGCCAAACAAGCGCGATGCGTATATCTTTTTCAAGTTGTATCCAGACACGGAATTCGCTTCTGGCATCCGCCTCATTGCCGATTTCCTGGTCGGGCTTCCAGATGGGGCCACCAAGCCTTTCGGCGTGCTCGAGAATGTAATGAAGCAGATAAAGAGATCTTGATCCTGTCCATCGGGTTACAGCATATCAGTAAGCACAAAGTAAATCTTTATGCTGCTGATAACCAAAGTGCCGGAAATTGATCAAGAAAACGCCAGCTGCTGGAACCGACGGCGGCAGTCGCCAGGAACCCGGCATTGACTTTATACTTTCGATTCTCGGACAGAAGAAGCGACTTGAAATACTTCGATCCCTTCTTGATGCAGAAGCCGGGTCGGGAGTGACCTCGCTTGCCAAAGAGCTGTCGGTCAAGGCGCCGACAATCGAAAAACATCTCGTAACGCTCAAAAAGATAGGTCTTGTGAAAAAGCAGGTAACGCTTGATTTTGCAAGGGAAAGATGGGTGATAAGGGGCCGAAAGAGGATTACAAAATTGCTGGAAATCCTTGACGCTGAGATCAAGGAACTGGTCGAAGCTGGAAACCTCTTTGAAGAAGTAGAGAAACTTGTAAGGAGGCAGCAGTTCTACAAGGAGCACGAGTCAACAGTCCAGGAAATGAATCAGGTGAGGAGCGAAGGCAACAGGCTTGATCTTTTGCTGGAGCGGCTGGCAAAGGACTATGACAGGCTGCTCGACGACGATGAAAGGAAAAAAATTGGCTACTGGACGTCCGCGCGGAGCGCGGGCATTCTTTAGCCATTCAGCTAACAGGCGCTGCTCATCAAAGCTTAGATTCATTACAAGAGCTTTACTCGTGAGGTAAAACATTGGTTACTTAAATACGAAATCGTTATTCAGTAACTCGAGAAACAATGGCAACAAGAATGGAACTTACCTCCCGTCCGCGTGTGGAATACGAGCTCTCCGTACCACATGAGCGACTTGGCTCCGAAGTTCACTCACACATCGAGAACAAGTCGGTAGTCGAAGCTAATCCGTTTCAAGCTGCAGCACAAAAGGGTACTAGAAGAGATAGGGTTCAGATCCTGCTAAAAATGTTACAGTCCGCCAATGTGCCCATAAGAAAGACTCATTTGATGTACGGTGCCGGCATCAACTTTTACCAGCTTGAAAAGCATCTGGCGTTTCTGATAGGAACCGGCATGATCGAAGAGCTAAGACAGGAAGATGACGCAATAGCCTACAGGACAACCGAGAAAGGGCGACTCTTCTCGCAGTTGTTTGCATAAAACCTTCGGCAATTTCTTGCCGGACCGTCCAGATCTGTATGCGAATCCGCCAAAATCTTGCAGCTGGCGGATGGAATCCCCTTCTATACGCGGATACGAGAACTCTTTAGTTATTGTTTCACGTATTGATAAATAGTGGCGAACAGCGTACTTTTCATGGACACTCTCAAGGGTCGGCGTTCACTGTCTGTCTCGTTGGCATTTCTACTGATGGCGGGCACACTTTCCTCTATTGTCCTGTTTTCAGGATCGATCGGAACTGCCTCCGCGCAGGCCGTTACGATCGAAACCTCTGCAGATTCCCACGGCAAGGTCTTTTTCGGCGAGGGCTACCTGCAGGTTGTTGTAACTGATCCAGGCTCTGATGATGACGATACAAGGGAAAATATCACCGCGGCAATTGAAGCTGACCCGGCTACCGGTACAAGTGCGTCGGGCAATTTCACAATCACGGAAACAAGCGTAAACTCTACCCAGTTTGAATTCTACTTGGTTCACCAAAATGCCGACGCGGTATCAATTGCTTCCCTTGATCCTATTAACACAGCTGGCGCGGCCGAGTTTCCGGTGGCCGGGAACCAAGCTCCGATAATCAGATTCGGTAATGGTAGCGACATTGCCGCAGATTCAGACCTCTATGAAGATACATCGTTTGATATTGCCGTAGGAAACACAGAAATCACCGTCGATTACCAGGAAATGGCTGCTCAGATCGCGCTTGATAAATCAACGTACGGATCAAACAGCTTGATACACTTTGTAGTCACCGACCAGGACGCGAACCTTGACCCAACCAATTCTGATTCAATTGCCGTCACCCAGGCACTGCTCAACGGCACCCTCTTCGACATCAGCGGCGCCGCATTCGTCGATGGCGTCACATTCGATGAAACTGGTGATAACACTGCAAAGTTTGAAGCCGTCGTCCAGTTGAATACAATAGACAGCTCGACAGACCCCGAGCTCGTCTTTAGTGCGGAATCAGTCGAAATGACATTGAATGATCAGGCCGACTATGCAATAATCGGAACTGTTCCCCCCAACAACTCGAATGATACAGATGATGTGAGCTTTGACATCGACGACGTCGATGGCGACCTCATCGATGTCGGCACGGTGACATTTGGCAGCGAGCTGGAATTATCAGTCAGTGACAACGACGGAAACGTCGACTCCCAGAGCAACGATACCATAAGTGATGGTCTCACAGTAATCTCAGATGGCCCAGGAGGTGACACGGTTACAGTCGATCTGGAAGAAACCGACGACAACACTGGCATATTCGTTCCGGATACGACGGACAACGCAATCGCAATCACATTTGTAAATGATGTCGCTGACATCATAGTAGGAAACGACATTCTAGAGCTGTCGCCAGGCGACATCGCCGAAGACATTGTTATCAATTACTCAGACCCGTTTGACAACGACTCTGTTCCCGGCAGCTTTTCGGACACGGTGGAACTTGCGCTAGCATCGCCCAAACTGAATGTTCCGCCTAGTGTTGAAGATGAGGCTGAATTCCTGCTCACAATAACCGAGGCAGACCTCAACGACAATCGCAGCGCAAAAGACTCGTACAAGTTTATGCTCGATGGTGCAGCTCCGTACCAACTGATGCGCGGATCAGACGACCTCTCTGATCTGGCGGTTCTCGAATTCGAGATCGAAGGTGACCCGGTGACGTTTGCAAACCCGCTTGAATACACCCTCGTGGAAACAGAAATTAACTCTGGGGTCTTTGCGGCTGAGCTGGACATGGGAGAGATCCTTGACAGTGCGCGAAATGGTTCAAACACGATAGACATTGACGATGGCGACGAGCTTGAAGTGACATTCAATGACTTGTTTGACGATGTGGCCCGTGAGGCAAGCGACGTACTGGAGATAGGCAGCGATAGGCCAATTGCAGAATTCCTCTGCCACGGGCTTGTCCCAACAATTCTGGGAACAGACAAAGATGACACCCTGGTCGGAACGGAAGGCAAGGATGTCATAATCGGACTTCGAGGCAACGATGTTATCAGGGGCCTTGGAGGCGATGACGTTATCTGTGGTGGTCCCGGCCTTGATTCCATTTCTGGAGGACATGGCGAGGATAAATTATTCGGAGGGAGAGGGAATGATGTGCTCAATGGCGAAAACGGCAGCGACAAGTTGTGGGCAGGGACGGGATGGGACGACTTGTTCGGCGGAGCTGGAAATGACATCCTGCGCGGCAACAAGGGAAATGATTCTCTAAAGGGAGGCGATGGCGATGACGAGCTCTTTGGAGAACTGGGTAATGACCAGCTTGATGGCGGCGATGGCGATGACGTCCTAAAGCAGGACTAACATTGACGCCAGAAAAAGTGCTGGCCCCAGCCGGCAGCCCGGTCTCAGCGTGACTAAAAACAGGTCGACACCCCTGGTTACGATTTCCTCTTCACAATGGCGACAAAGAACAGAACCAGAATCGCCAGTGTAAACCCTGTGAAAATGATGTCATTGAACGGTGAGTCAAAGCCCTTTACTGCATCTTCCAGGTATTCAAAGAGCATCTGGGCAGAAAACAATCCGAAAGCGACTGCCGCATAGAGGATACCCTTTAGACGGGTTTTTTTGTACGCAGAGATCGAAAGAGTGAGCAACAAGAGAGAAAATACCCCGATCCCCACCTTGATCATTTGCTCTATGGGTTCATAGGGCTCGAATTCCGCCTGTCGGATAAGCCAGGACAGCGATAGCCAAATAGGCATCAAGTCCGTCACAGGTCTTCTCCTCTGGATAAGGATAGGAACATTTCAGCAAGCCTGTTGCTCCACCTGTCCCACAGAGATGGGTAATAGCTCTTCATCAGCGACACAAGGTCCTTCGGGTCGCCCTCCAGCTTGTACCTCTTGTACTTGCCCTCCTTGATCTCTGATATGATGCCGAGGTCGGTTAGCCGGCGAACGTGCCAGCTCACCGACGCGGCTGACACGCCAATCCTATCAACAATATCAGTCTGGGTAGGATTCTTGCGTTCAATGATAAAGATCATTATGTCCCTTGCCGTTTCATGGCTCAAGATCTCTAGGAGGTTCTTTTCATTGTCTTGAAAGACTCCTGCGGGAAAGTAATACTTGAAAAGGCCGTGGCGATTCGAAGTTAATTTCCCGGCCTTCTCCAGCCTATCCAGGTGGTATTGAGCCGTTCCCATCGAAATTCCTAACTCGTTTCTAATCTGGCGTAGATGACATCCGGGGTTACTTTGGACGAATTGAATCATCCTTGTCGAATTCCCTTCATCGGCTTCATCCCTCAAGATCGACCGACCTTTCGCTACAGGTTCTGACGACGAAGGTGCAAACGCGAATAGAGGCACGGGCTGCGTGGACAGTGTATATTGGCACTACCTTGGTAGTATATTCCGGTGTTCGATATAATGTATTCTGGTACAACCATCTAAGTGATGGCGCTCGTTCCTGACATATTATGGTCCGGAAACAACTTCACAGCTAGACAGGGTTTCTCCTGAAGAACAACTATCAGAGCCTGTCCCGCCGCTCAAGTTGTCATCCCCTGCTCCGCCAGTCAGCTTGTCGTTATTGCCGTTTCCCTGAATGATGTCATTGCCATCAGCTCCGTTGATATTGTCGTTGCCAAGACCGCCGCCCAGCAGATCATTACCAGTTCCACCATTGATAAAGTCGTTTCCCGTTGAGCCAAGGATTGCGTCACCGCCAGAATTACCAAACATCCTATCATTTCCGTCCTGTCCAAAGATCTGATCAACTCCGCTGCCGCCGCAAATCCTGTCGTTACCTCCGCCTCCCTGAATAAAATCGTCGCCCCCGAGACCAACGATTACGTCATCACCGCTTCCTCCTCTCAGCCGATCGTCTCCGCCAGTACCAATTATTGTTGCTGCGTGTCCATCACACGCCACCACAGCCTCAGCAATCTGAAAATTCAACCCGCCGGTTGCTGTATTGACAATCACCATAGATGACAAAGCCACAATCAGAGTTCCGAGGCATATCGCGAACAACTTATGCGACATGTGACGTGTTATCCCGCGGATTTATAAAAGCGTAACCGGACTCTGCAGATTTCAACGACAGGGACTATTTCATACTGTTACTGGCCATTAGAGGAGCCACTCACCTGCCTGCTTTCTTGAAGGACATAGTGAGTGCGATTAGGGTGACTCTTGATTCCATTTTGAGCTAGTGTATACGCATAGAGAAAAGGTAAAGTAGTTTGGAGGCGATAAATAGTGCATGTCTAACTCTGCTTCGGAGGAACGGAAGAAGGGGGAGTTAATGCGGTTGATCGCCGGATCTGGCACACCTGCTGAAGAAAGAGAGGAAGAAAGAGAGACCGAGAAGCTTGTGAGGTGACCCGACCGGGTTTAGTCCGGGCAGTAAGGGAAAGACAAGTTGTGGGTGAGAGGACGTTAGGCGTGAACAGGTAGCACGAAAGGAATTGCGCGGACCGCTTTCACTCGTAGCTCCAATGATTTTGATTTGGTC
>DATBMW010000061.1:0-12186 GCA_036554645.1 Nitrososphaera sp. | reverse complement strand
AGTGCCCACCAGGCTCTCGTCCAGCTGGCTGGCATAATGAGTCCTTTTGATATTGGCCATCTCATTGTCCCTTATTTGCGACTTTCAAACTCGACGAGCAGCTCAATGTTTCTGACGGTGTTCGCAATTTTTTGAACTTTTTCTATGTCAGGCCGCAGCTTTGGATTATCCGCAATCACGACTTTTGTGAGCTTGCTTCCGTCGGGAAGCCATACCAGGTTAATCGACAGGACTTTGGCAGGGTGGAAAAGGTTTTCGATGAAGCGCCGGTCAGATGCTTCAGATTCGACAAACCAGACCTTCTGCCCGAACTCTGATTCGATCCTGCCGGTGATCTGGGAACTACCTCTGACTACACTTACGTCGGGACTTCGCAGCACCAGGACAAAATCCCTGTCGACTCGTACTCCGCGTATCAGGGAAAACTTGTTGACCTCCTGACTGTGATCGGCAATTCTTGTCAACTTGATTGAAGCGTCGACATCGTCCTGGCTTATTGCAGCAGAACCGAGCCTTGCTTCACATTTCGAGCAAAGAACTCCGCTCTTGGCATCAAAGGAACAGATGGGAGACTTCAATTTGTTATAAACTTCCTTTGTACTCTGCGCGGGTTATATAACCTCTGTGAGCGCCAGAATCCTCAAATAATAATACCGCTGCATGTTCATTCGCTAATGCAGGAAAAGGCATCCCCAAAACTCTCAGTATCTGGCCTAAAGGCGCATTACTTTACCGACGGCGGCACCCTCCGGGCAGTGGATGGAGTGAATTTTCAGATTTTGGGAAACGAGTCCCTCGGAATAGTTGGCGAGTCTGCTTGTGGCAAGAGCACTCTGGGTGCTTCTTTGATGCGCTCACTGCAGTTTCCGGGCAGAATAGTCGAGGGTAGCATGATGCTTGACAATAGAGATCTTTCAAAAATGCCGGCGAAGGAATTTGATAGTTCTATCAGATGGAAAAGAATCGCAATGGTGTTCCAGGGTGCAATGAACGTGCTTGATCCCGTTTACACGGTCGGGAGCCAGCTTTCAGAAATTCTGCATGAACACGAGTTTCAGGGAAACATCTCACGCAAGATATCTGAATCTCTTAGGTCAGTTGGGCTTGACGATTCTGTTGCAAAGCGCTATCCGCACGAGCTGTCAGGAGGCATGAAACAGAGGGTTGTCATCGCCATGGCGCTCCTGATGGATCCGGAATTGCTGATTGCGGATGAGCCTACCACCGCACTCGATGTTCTCGTGCAGTCGCAGATAATTGATCTGCTAAAGAAGCTCAGGCAGGAGAAAGGCATATCGGTGATTCTGATAACTCACGACCTTGCCATCGTGTCGCAGATCGCCGATAGCATAGCCATAATGTACGCTGGCAAGCTGGTCGAGTTGGGTTCCGCAGAGGAGGTTTACAAGGATCCAAAGCATCCGTACACCCAGGCGCTAATTGCCGCCATTCCCAAGCTGCGATCCTCCGAGAAAGAGATTCACTTCGTGGCAGGAAGACCACCCTCGTTGATAAACCCCCCAGAAGGCTGCCGCTTCTACGACCGCTGCCCTCATGCTATGGACATCTGCAGAAAGGACCCGCCAGCGTTTGAAAGGAAAACAGGCTATGTTCACTGCTGGCTCTATGAAAAGAAATCTGAAACTTAAAAAGCGGGCATTTACAAGTTCCGGTTCGTCTTTAATTGCCAAGCCCGGACGAAAGTGATTGCTAGTGTCAAGTACAATACTCAACTATTTTCCGCTGCCAGAGATCCGGCAGCGTCAGAGAAATGTCCTTGTAGAGATCGAGTCAGCAGTAAAGTCAGGTTATCGCCAGATTTTTCTAGAAGCGCCGACAGGTTTTGGCAAGACTCCGGTGGCGATCGCCCTTGCCCTGTACCTGGGGAGCTCACACGTCTGCACAGCCACAAAAGACTTGCAGGCCCAGTATAGACGCGATTTTCCGTTTGTTGCGGAGGTGAAAGGAAGGAGTAACTTTCCATGCATAGTAAAGGAAGACATGGGACTGGTCGAGAATTGCGACTACGGGCCATGCGTAAAGGACGACGGATATGACTGCCTTTACAAGACCCGGCTCATGGACTACAAGGTTGTGGCTGAGCGCACGAGGCAGGAGCTGGTGAAACTTGATCCCTTTGCAGAAGAAAAGTACGCCAACAAGCTGAAATCCAGCTCCAAACTAGTAGATCTGGATTGGAGGCCATGTCATTACTTTCACCAAAAGTGGATAGGGCTTGCATCCAGCCACACCGTTTACAACTACAAGTATTTCCTGTCTGACGTTTTCTATGCAGGATCTGCCCAAAAGCGCAGTCTCCTTGTCCTAGACGAGGCCCACCAGCTTGAATCACAGGTCGGCGACTTTAGGAGTTTTACCATTCACAGAAATTCCCTAAGGTCACTAAAGATCCAGATGCCTGAAAAAAAGGTTGACGAGATTGAAACCTGGATAGAATTCTGCTCAGCCCTTCGAGAAAGACTTGCCGCCTTTATCGCAAAGGCCAATGACATCCTTGAAAGTGGCAACCAAAAGACACCTATCGAGCCTTACACAGAAAACAACATCATTGACGCGCTCGAGCGCGAAAGCAACATTGGGGCAGTAATAGAGGACATACAAAAAAAGAAGGACAACTGGATAGTTTCGAGCATTCAGCGCGATCAGGATACAAATCAGCTCGTAAAGGCCACGCTCATGCCGCTTGATGTTTCAGGATACTTTGAGCCGATCCTCGAGAAGGGATCGATTGCACTTTTCATGAGCGCGACCATACTGAGCAAGGAGTACCTCTGCAGGACGGCGGGGCTGGAGCCAGAAAAAGTAAAGTTTGTGAGAATCGAAGAGTCCGACTTTCCGATAGAAAGGAGACCAATTCATCTGATGAATGTAGCCTGGCTCAACGCCAAAACAATGAGCGAAAGCCTGCCCAAAATCGTTAGCGCCATAGACAATATCATGTGGAGACACAGAAATGAAAAGGGCATCATTCATACGACTTCTTATTCGCAGCTGCAGTTCATACGCGACAACATCAAACCGGAAAATGCGTCAAGACTCATCGAGACAGGCGCTCTTTTGGACAGAAACGAAGTGCTAGAAAAGCACTATGCGAGCAAAAAGCCCACAGTTCTCATTTCGCCGTCGCTCCATCTCGGAGTCGATCTGAAGGACGACCTTTCAAGATTCCAAGTCGTAGTCAAGGTGCCCTATCCTGACCTTACAGACAAGAGGATATCAGAAATGAAAAAGCGTGATCCGCAATGGTATACCTGGAACACTGTGCTTCGCCTTGTCCAGGCGTACGGTCGCTCCGTTAGAAGTCAAGATGATCATGCAACGACCTACTTGCTTGACAGCAGTATTTCGTATCTGCTAAAGAGTTCGCAGAATCTTGTCCCCAAATGGTTCACCGAAGCAATAGTGCAGCCATAGAACATTTTTATCACCATCAGAGCAAACGAGAGTGCGTATATCGATTTGTCCGGCGACGTTCCAGTGCCTTCCAGCCAGATTGCCAATCATACTATTTTCGGCATCAACCCCAGCATCGCGGCAACCATCATTCTGATAACCCCGATTATCTTTACGCTTGTGGCGTATCCTGACACGTTCAGCCTTTCCTGGAACGAGGGCAGGGGCGGTTTTCTCTTTGCAATGGCGTTCATCGCGGCCGAGCTGATAGGCCTTAGATACGCTATCAGCCAGAAAAGATTCCTAGTTGTCGCTGGTCTGGCAGCCATAACTATCGGATATTTCGTTGCCCTTCCTATGGGTCTGCGCGATTCCATAAGAGATGCCGCTCCAGCCTACAACGTTGAACTTGTCGATAGCTGGATCTGGATGTGGGACTTTATCGTAATGTCGCTTTATGTAGCGAGCTCTCTGGTCATATTCTTTGGCAAAAAGTGGTACAAGATTGCCCCTGCTGGAGCGATTTATCTCATTGGCAGTGCAGCAATACTCTCTCTGGATGCGTTCTTTCCGTACGACAGCCTTGGGCCACTGCAGTTTATCGTACCTATCTACCTGCAGATAGATCAGGGAGTTGTCAATTTTATTGATGACTATATAATGAACATTGGTCCCCAGAATCCAAGCAGCCCTTCCCCTCCCGCGGTGGCGCGTGGCAACCTCCTCATCCTCAACGGGCTGCACGGCCCATTTGCACTCCAGGTTTTCTGGCCTTCAGCCGGCGTCCACAGCATGATAATATACACGTTGGTAATGCTGGCGTTTCTTCTCAAAATGGACATCCCGATAAAACGCAAGTTGATCTACTTTGCAATCGGGACATTTGGCACGGTGTCGGTGAATGTTATAAGAATAATCTCGTTATCGCTCTATGCGCTCGTGGTGACTACCAATGTCGCAGACTGGGAGGCTTTTCACTCTGTCGCAGGGGAAATAATGTTCCTTCCATGGCTTGGCATATACCTAGCTGTAGTCATGTATACTGAAAACAAGAGGATGCGCCGTCTGAACGCAGGCAGCATGCAAAGTCCGAGCCCGGCTAGCCGTTCATGAATTCGGACATTGTGTTCTGTCCGGTGCTCTTTTGAAGATCAGAGATATGCACACCGAGCCTTCTCACCTTGACCTTATCCGGACCTGCCATAGCCTCGTCCAGCAGAGACCTGGCGGTAGAACTCAACGATTCGAGCCCGGTCGAATGAAATTTCAGGCTCTTTGATCTTGACACTTGATCCAGATTGTCAAGAATCAGCATCACGCTAACAGTCCTAAATGAAAGCGATTTGCCTGCGGCCTTCTCCAGGACAGATTGACACAGCGAATAAAGCTCGTCGTACATTTCTGCGCTGGCCTCGGCGTCTTTTTTCAGAGTTACTATCCGGCTAATCTGTTTTCTTTCACCCGAGTCGATAACGGGCGACTCATCGTCGCCCCTTGCTGCGTTGTAGATATAGGTTCCCGTTTTTCTCCCAAACATCTCTGTCAGCTTGAACAAGTCAATGCCCGCAAGCTGGCCCACGGTCTCTATCTGCATTTCTTGTAGCCTTGCGGCAGTCTTTGGTCCAACTCCCGGTATTGTGCCAACTTTTAGTGCAGAAATGGCGTATGCCGCAGCATCAGGTTCGACGACTGTTAGCCCATTGGGCTTGTTCATGTCAGATGCTATTTTGGCAACGAGCTTGTTAGGTGCGACCCCGACCGAGCATGTCAGCCTTGTTTCGCTCAGCATCGCGGCCCTGATCTCCTGCGCGAGCACGATCGCGGCTGCCGTATCCTGTTTTGCTTCTGAGACTTCTATGTAGCATTCATCAATCCCCACGCGTTCCATTTTCTCGACGCGTGATGATATTATGGACATCGCAGCGTCAGAGATTTCAGAGTAGTATGATGGGTCGAGTGGCAGGAATATCGCGTCTGCGACGGCGGCAAGCCTTGCCTTTGCCAGCTTGATTGGAATTCCGGACCTTGCTCCATGTTTGCGTGCGACATAGTTCGCAGTGCTTACAACTCCGCTGTCTTCAGTCCGGCCAGAGAAGACACATACAACGACTGGCCTTGTCTTCAGTGAAGGGTTGCGGATCTCTTCGCACTGGGCAAAGAAATAGTCAAAATCAATATGCATCACCATCCTGGACATCTTTTTGTCCCGGGTTCCAGCTGCGAGCAATTGAACTACATTCCCTGAGGCATCGCTTAAGGATTTCGAGATTCATGGCCATGCCAGCAATATTCGCTTGATTAACTGATTAAATAGAGTCTCCACCATCGTAGTCTGAATGGATGCAGCTGATAGCGAGTATCCGGTCGTTATCGAGAAGGATGGGATCAAGCTAAAGACCGAGAAGATGGTAACGGAGCAACTCTATCACTGCGTCTATCAGAACAAAGTCTTTCTCTTTTACAAAGACGAGCAAGACCTTCTCCACTGCTATGAAGTTGAAGATCCGAACGCCGTAAAGGAAATAACTGAGAATCCTTCGCAGCTAGAAAACATTCTGAAAAAGTATTCGGATCAGAACGAGAAATAAGCAATGGTTGGCAGCAGTTTGGGGGATCGTTCTGCCCCCAAGCTGCGAGTCTACTCCTTCAGTTGTTACTTCGCATTCCTGCGTCCAAGTCAGTCGCTGGTGCTGAACGAACTTGAATTCAGAGTCTGGTTTCCACTCTCTTCGATGGCGAGCACTTCCCACTCGTAATCCGTTCCAGGCTCAAGAAATTCCGCTGGAATGGTCATTTGAGTCACATCAGGCGGCAGGTAAATGCTGAGTCCCATCTTGCCGATCATGTGCGGATGCGGCTCTTCGTTCTTCTCGATAATCAGCTGGTAAGCAATGATGTTGACATCGTCTCCATCAATGGTTTTCTCGACTTTACTCCAGCTCACCACCAAGTCTTCATCCTCCGGAACTTCTGCATCTTCTGCAGGCGTCAAGAGCTCCGGGCCTTCAGGAATGTCATGAGTCAGCAGGGCCGTCCCCATAGTCTTGCCGGTCTTTTCTCCGACTTCGATTCCAGATCCTTTGAACTCATAGTTACCTTCTGGTAGCGTTTCCAGCAGTTCATCGATGGGCACGTCGGCATTTTCCGGTTCGACTGTCTCAAAGAACAGCTCGGTCAATCCGAGCTGCCCTAGCTCCCCCCTGCCTTCGAATTTCAGCACCTTCCCATCCGGCCCAGTAACCTTCATCCACTTCCAACCTTCGCTATCAAGGAATCCCTGGAATCCGGTGTCCTTGTCCTTTGCATTGTGTTCGATATTCAGCTTCGCTTCTTTCAGCGGGATTATCGTATCTGAATCCCCATTTTGTCCGCCGTTCTTTGAACCTCCGCCAGCTGTTGCGAACTGACCGCTCAAAAATACTCCTGCGAGCGCGGTTGACAGAATGGTCGCAGCCAAGATTATCGCTGTTTTCTTGATCATATTCAGCATAGTCCCAAAATAGATAATAATAATTCCGGTGCAGGAGGCTAACTGATGGACTATCTTTAGTTGCAGGCAGCCAGCGTCAATTAGACAGTTGTACCACAGCCAAGAATGTCGGACAATCATTTCCATCACCAAGCTGTCGCAGCACGCCATCAACTCTGTGTCGTGAAAAAGACCGGCGAATCATACAGACGCAAATTGCTGCATAACATTGGCGATAATTTTGCAAAGACAAATCCAGTGAAATTCTGTGTTACGGTGTTTTAGCCCCGTTACAATAAACGTTATATGCCACTATGCGGAATCATCTCGCACCCATGTCTACAAGCACCAACACTAACACATTCAGACAGAGCAAGCCAAGCAACGAGATATTCATTGGCAAAAAGCCGCTCATGACATACGTCACTGCAACTCTGGTTCAGCTGGCGAACGAACCAACTGTGGTGATCAAGGCAAGGGGGAAGAGCATAACGAGGGCGGTAGATGTGGCCCAGATCATTGTCAAACGCATGGATACGCTCGGGTACAAGATTGGCCCGATCAGGCTGGGCTCTGAGACTGTGCAGTCCGAGGATGGCAGGGTCCGCAACGTTTCAACCATAGATGTACCAATTTCCAGGTCAAAGTAGTGCCCATACGTTGAGATGATCTTTAAGGTCAGTGCGTCGCTATAGAGTGGCGACATAGGATCCGGAGACCATCTTTCGGGCGTCAGAATAACTTGGCATTATGTCTATACCTACATAATTAGTACCGAGCTTATCCAATCGACACCGATGCTCCTCCCGCGAAGCGCAAGAAGGTGCGTCAATTACGTAAACAACTTGCTTGTCGACGATCTGGAGTTCAATTCCAGTGGCAATGAGGTATTGTTCGTAACGTTTGCAGGAATGGCTGGCATTCTAAAGACATTTGCAAGGATCAGGCAAAGGATCGGCATTGAGACTCGCCCATTTGAATTCGTTCATTCCCTTCAGGACAAGAATTGTGATGTGCTGTTCTTGCGAGACAGGCACCGAGCATACTACCACTTTGGAGTGAAAGGGGTTGGCGGCAACGTGGATGAGGTAGCAGAGTTCCTGAACCGGAAAATAGCGGAACGACAGTACAAGCTCGTAGTCACGCTCGGTCACAGTATGGGAGGCTATGCCTCATTGCTTTTTGCGTCAAAAATAAAGTCTGACATATGCATTGGCATTTCTCCGAGAACATTTCTGGATCCTGAGAACAGGGCGATCCATTCCGATGACAGGTTCAAAGAAGAGATTGGCCGGCTTTACAAATCTCAGGGAAATGCAACATCGCAGTTCTATGACCTAAAGAGGTATTTCCTCTCATCAGACGATCTCTCTAATGGCAAATCATGCACTTATTTGCTCTTCTTTGGCGGCGGAGACAGGTTAGACAGGGTCCACGCGACGAGAATGATCGGCCTAAACCAGCCTTTCCACGTGTATGAGGTAAAGGACGCAGGGCACAATGCAGCCAGGCACATGCGTGATTCCGGATCATTGCTCAGATTGGTGGACAGCATCCTGCGCTTCAACAGCCACCGAAACTTGGAGGAGCTGCTGCGATCGATCTCATCCGAACCCACCATGAGAAAGCTCTTGATGCGCTCACGCTCTCTTGCCTAGTCAGATAATTTCGAAAGCAAGACGTCCTTAAGGTCTCCGACTAGAATCGTTCCTCGGTCGTTTTAGCTGCCAAGAGATTGAATCAAAAAATAAATGCCATAGTATATCAGGACAACGACCAACGCCAGAATTAGCAATGGGTAATACCTGGATTTTAGAACCGATCTTCCTTTGGAGGCCAGATAGGCTGTCCCGGCCAGCCACACGTAGTCCATCCAGATATGAAAGCCAAACAACAATCCAATCCCAGCTGCCAGCCCGAATGGCTGTGAATCAGCGACCAGCTTTAGTCCCACTGTGAACCACCATACAAGAAAAAAGGGGTTGAACGCGGAAAGTGCGATTCCGGCAATCAGTGGACTTTTGCTGCCTGCTCCGATAGGGGCAGACTGCTTTTTTCTGATCAGGCCCATGATTTGCAATCCTGCAAAAACCAGAATCGCGATGCTACCGATTACCCCTATGGCATCTCCATATTGAGCAGTCACAGAGTATGACAGCAGACCGGCGGCAAGGACAACTATCAGGGGAAGCTCGACTACGGTGTGCCCATATGCCATCTTTAGCCCAGCCGACGCGCCCTGCCTCGCGCCATAGAGCAGGTTCGTAAAGAACAGCGGACCGGGCGCCAGGACGCCTGAGGCCGAAATGGCGATAACTTCTACGCCAAAACCCCAGACCTCCATGAACTCTAGCTGCGGCTGGCGCTGTTAATTCTTTACGTCGAATGGCTTATTACAATCGATTTTGAAGAAAGACCAACAATGGTCGACACCATCCGAACCCTGAAGCTGATCAGCAAGTGGGGGGCTAACAGGGCCATTGGCAGACGCAGACCGATTGTCGCGGTCTTTAGTATGACCCATTACTGCAATTTTTACTGCCCCATGTGCCCGTTTGGCAACTCTGACAAGGAGGGCCAGATGCGGCAGGTCCGGACAGACGACCTTTCCACGGAACAGTGGAAAAGCATTTTTGACAAGGTTTCGCGGTACTGCGTCTGGGCGATAATCGAGGGCGGCGAGCCAACAAGCAGACCGGACTTTATGGAGCTCGTGAAATACCTCGACGGCCTAAAGATGCCGATAACCCTGATCACAAACTGCTCTCTCCTGCATACTATCGATCTTGAGGAGCTAAAGCGCCACATTCAGTTTATCACCTGTAGCATCGATTCGGTGTTTGAGGAACCCTACTGCAAGGTTCGCGGAGTCACGCCGCTGATGTACCAGAGAGTGATGGATAATCTCCGGCTTTTGAGCGAACACAAAGTACCCCATTACTTTAACAGCGTGATAACGAAGTACAACACGCAAGAATTTATCGATCAGACTTATTTTGAAAAGGCTCTTGAACTCGGAGCGAATGCAGTTTCATTCACCTTTGTTGAAGACAGATCTGATGTTGACTATTCGCTTCTTCCGGACAGAGGCACGATGGTTGAGGTCAGCAAGAGCATTCTTGATTACATGGCCACACACGAGTCTCCCCAGGTAATGATACCTCCAGAGTATTTCCGGCAGATCATTGAGCATGGTCGAGGCGTCTTTGACGAATGCGGGGTCTGGAAGAGCGTTTTCGTGAATGGCAACGGAACGGTCATGGTCCCATGCTGGAAGTTCAACAGCCCGGAAAACACGTTCAGTCTGCTTGAAAAAAGTGTGGACGAAATATGGAGCGCCCCGGAATGGGATATCGCAAGGACCTGCCACGATTGCGAGGTGCTGGGCTGCATTTGGTATTCCTCGCAGCCCGTCACGACATTTGCGAGGAACTATATGCGCGGGCTTTCAAAAATCATAGGCCAGCACAGGCCGGAGCTCAGCGGTTCCGTCTGACCTCTTGTGCTGTTGCGCTCCAGTGAGCACGGATCCACTGGTAACTCCTTTTGCGTCTGATGCTGTAGCACGTGGCAAGATGATAGAAAAATCATCGATGATGCTTTTATGATGATGAGGCGCTGAACTACATGACCATAGGTTGATACACGCGCTGCATGAACCGCGCGAGGTGATCGTCGAGGAATTGAGTGAGCTGGGAGTCAGGGTCAACGAAATTCTGCTCTGCGGTCCGACCTACAGCCAGCTGAAGGGGATGAGAGATGGATTGAGGGTCTTGCATGATGCTATCAAAGCAAGACCGATACCTCGGCGAGGATTATACTTTACTTCCAGAGCCAGCTTTTCGCAGGCTATCCGGGAAGAAATGAAATAGTCGCTTTGCATCGCAAGAAAGACTTTCTGGTACGGTTATACGAATATTAAGAAGAGTCTGATGCACATCTTCTGCTAATGGGCAAGAAGGTAAAGGTTGCCATAGCCGGAGTGGGCAACTGTGCGTCCGCACTAGTTCAGGGGACGTGTTATTACCGCGACAATCCGGATGCTCGAAAAACCGCAAACGATTGGATAGGGCTCACTGCATACAACATTGGCGGCATCGAACCTGCAGACATTGAATTTGTAGCCGCCTTTGACGTCTCTGATACCAAAGTGGGCAAGGATCTTTCCGAGGCCGTTTTCGCCAAGCCAAACAATACTGTCAGAATAGTAAAGGAAATGGACAGGACTGATGTCAAGGTACTAAAGGGCGAAGTTCATGACGGTGTCGGCCGACACCTGTCCGAAAAAGTAAAGGTAGCAGGCGGGCCTGCCGTGAACGTTCCGCAGGTTCTAAAGGATACCGGCGCAGAGATCCTTCTGAACTATCTCCCGGTCGGAAGCAGGAGAGGAACGCAGTACTATGCAGAGTCAGCCCTAGATGCGGGTTGCGCGTTTGTCAATGCTATCCCGGTGTTTATTGCGTCGACTCCAAAGTGGCAGCAGGCTTTCGAAGGAAGGGGCCTTGTGTGCGCGGGTGACGACGTCATGAGCCAGCTCGGTGCCACGGTGGTGCACAAGACGCTTGTCAAGTTACTCGTGGACAGGGGAGTAAAGGTGGACGAGACCTACCAGCTGAACATCGGTGGAGACATGGACTTTTACAACATGCTTGACGAGGATCGGCTTGAAGACAAGCGGATAAGCAAGACAAGTGCCGTCGCAGCGATGGTTCCCTACGAGATACCAATGCGAATAGGACCGTCAGACTTTGTTTCGTTCCTCGAAAACGACAAGGTCTGTTACATCTCGATAAAGGGGCAGTATTTTGGTGGCATCCCTGTCGAGCTGGATGTGAAACTAAAGGTGGTTGATGCCTACAACAGTGCGGGTGTCATGATAGACGCCGTGAGGGCAGCAAAGATCGGGATTGACCGCGGGATTAGCGGCCCTCTCGAGAGCATCTCGGCGTATTGCTTCAAGCATCCGCCAATCCAGATGCCGTATTCTGCGGCAAAAGCGAATTTCCTAGAGTTCGTCGAAGGCAAACGCGAGCGATAACCGGCGGCACCTGACGCACTCGACACCGGAACAGATAAAACATTTTTCACTAAAAGGAGCTGAATTGAACGCTAGAACGCATAATTAATCCAATCGGAAACTCAACCCGATAGCTTTCATTGGTTCACATCAAAAAGCTCGAAGTGTACGGTTTCAAGTCCTTTGGCTTCAAAAATACGGTAGTGAACTTTGACAAAGGCCTGGTAGCCGTAACAGGCCCAAACGGCTCTGGCAAGAGCAACATATTAGACGCTATCATGTTCGC
>DATBMW010000029.1:0-16843 GCA_036554645.1 Nitrososphaera sp. | reverse complement strand
ATGACTTGATGCTTTGCAGGCAATGTTTCAGAGAAGTGGCCGCCAGCTTGGGGTTCGCAAAATACGAGTAGGGATATTGAAATGCCAGCTCTAAATGTACTATCAAATCTTTTCACGACCATCTACAATAACGAGTCCAGGCGCAAGAAGGAATGCATCATAGTTCCCGCATCAAAGTTCGCAAGCGAGATCCTTCGCGTTCTGCAAAAGCATCGATACATCGGGGAATTTGAGCAGATCGATGACAGCAGGGCGGGCAAGTTCCGCGTGCAGTTACTGGCAAAGATAAACAAGTGCGGAATAATCACGCCGCGGTTTTCGGTAAAGAAAGACAAGTACTTTGACTGGGAGAGACAGTTCCTTCCTGCCTACAGCATGGGCATACTGTTGGTCTCGACCAGTCAGGGCGTGCTGTCTCACCACGAAGCGCAATCTCAGGGTCTTGGAGGAGTCTTGGTTGGCTACGTCTTCTGAGCATGAAATAATGGCGGAGGTCGAAGCCCCTGCGAGCGTAAAGTTATCAAAGGAAGGCAACGTAGTCGCAGTAAAGGGCAAGATGGGCACTGTAAAAAAAGACTTTACAAAACTGCCGGCCACCCTTGCCGTAGAGGGCAACAAGATAACGATCAGGCCTTATGGAACGCGCAAGCAGGATCTCGCAGTAACAAACACGGCCAAAAGCATAATCGAGAGCATGGTAAAGGGCGTTGAAAAGGGTTACACCTACAAGCTCAAGGTGATATTTGCTCACTTTCCAATTTCTGTCAAGGTGAAAGGCAAGGAAGTTCAGGTGGAGAACTTTTTCGGTGAAAGGTCGCCCAGGGTGGCAAGGATACTGGGAGATGCAACCAAGGTCACGGTTGCAGGCGAGGATGTTGTGGTCCAGGGACCCAGTCTGGAGGACGTGTCGCAGACAGCCGCAAACATTGAACTCTCTACAAAAATAAAGAACAAGGACCAGCGAGTGTTTCTGGACGGGCTGTACGTATACTCGCGCGAAGAAGGATCACAATAATAGGCCCGCCCAAAGATTTATTTTGTGCTTGGATTTGCTCTAGTATTGCGCCGCTGTAGCTCAGCATGGTAGAGCAAATTCGTAGCGCAATATCTGTGCTTTGAAGCTCAACTGGCTGTTAACCAGTGGGTCATCAGTTCGAGTCTGATCAGCGGCGCTACCATACTCATGGAATATGGACGCGATAGCTTTATAGCGTGAGGTTCATTCACCCTGAATAGTAACTTTTGTTGCGTGACGGGCCGCCTTGACCAACAATGAACCCCCCTCTGATGAAAGCGGCAGAAAGACCTCTATCGAAGATCAGCTGAAAGGAAAAACGCTCCAGGTATACATGTATATGGTAAAAAAGAAAGAGCCAGTTGGGGTCAGGGAAGTGCAGCGCGACTTGGCATTTTCCAGCCCAAGTGTCGCAAACTATCACATCGACAAGCTGGTAGTGCTGGCCCTTGTCACGCAGGATGAGTACGGCAGATATTTCGTAATACAGAAAGTTCAGGTTGGCGTCCTTCAGGCGTTCGTAAACATTGGCGGGCTGGCAGTTCCGCGGCTTTCGTTTTTTGCTGCCTTTTTCACGACCATGCTTGTGTCCTATCTTGTACTCAGCTTTGACGACTTGGATGTCTATGCAGTCGGCTTTGCACTTGCCGCAAGCGCCGCCTTCTGGTTTGAAACAATCAGGATATGGCTGAAAAGACCGGTTGCATGATATTGCATAACTCGAGTTATGCAATATACTAGATCACAATTATGTCTAGTGCGATAGCGTCTGCGAGCAAGTCAAGATGATGGCTTGCTACAACGTATCCGTTCTTGATGTCAGATGACGAAAGCCATCGGTTGGTTGAACTGTAAAGTCGCTCCTTCTTCATCCGCTTTTCAATTTCCTGCACATCCAGTTCCTTTTCTTCGACTTCCTCCGTGTCGGTGTGCTTGATTGTCAGCAGGACTTTGTTAATGAGAACCCTGCGGCCAAAGCGCTGCGAAAAATCCCGGGCATTCTCGTCAATTTCGGTAATCTTGATCTTGATCTGCAGTCTGTTAAGAGCGTCACGGCTGGTAAGGAGTCTTTCGTCGATAAAGCGATCATAGCTCATTTGCTGACTAGAAACTCACTCCGGACTATATTAATGTCAAGTTGAGGCAGGCTCAAATCGATAGTAGGCTCTGCCATCATCGTGAAGGCCGCACTCTGTCATCTTTACCTTCATGCCTTCAACAAGCGGCCGGTTATCGAATGAACCTATAACGCGAATATCGCCCATCCTTACCAGACCGAACACTCCCTCCTTTCCAGCTACGTGGGAACGACTGAATTCTAGTAGGGTTCCTGTACTGGCTGATTTTCTTAACTGTGTGCGGGAAAGGCATCGGGGGCAGTTCGCGGATGGTGGCCATGCTATTGCATGGCATGAGACGCATGTCGGAATCCTGAATTCGCCCTTTTTCAAAGACGTAATGAAATCCTGTTTCATTCCGATCCCATGACAATTACAGTGGCAGAGGATCCCGCAGCAGCCAGGTTATGGACCAGGCCCTTTTTGCAATCCTTAAGCTGCGCGTCGCCTGCTGAACCCGCAAGCTGATCGGCGATCTCTACCACCTGGGCGACACCTGTGGCTCCCACAGGATGGCCACGTCCTATTATGCCTCCTCGAGTGTTTATCGCAATGTTGTCCTGTTTTACAAATTTGCCTCCGGTGCCTTTCTTTGTGAACCCAAGATCCTCGTAGGCTAGTATTTCTAGAATTGTAAAGGCATCGTGGACTTCTGCCACATCGATCTGGGAGGGCTCTGTCTTTGACATCTTGTAAGCTGCCTGCGCGGCTACTTTTGCTGCTTCGATAGTGCAGAGATCGGCAGTCGCGTTGGCAAAGCTCGCAGAACTGGTATACTGACCAATGCCCTGTATCCACACCGGCCGGTCTGTCAGTTCCTTCGCCTTTTCCTCCGAGGCAAGAAGTACAGCTGACGCTCCGTCACAGGCTGCTGAACAGTCAAGAAGCTTCAGGGGATCCGCTATCTTTCTTGACGTCATCACTTCATCAAGTGTAACCGGCTTTCTAAAGAGTGCATCTGGATTTGAAGATGCGTTTTTGCGGTTCTTTACCGACACCATTGCCATCTCTTCTTCAGAAGTTCCGTATTTTCTCATATGCGCCTTGGCAAAAATAGCCGCCCAATGAACAGGAAGCATGAATGAACCCCTCGTCACATCCCACCCCAGCTTGTTGCCTTCACTGTGTGCCTTCTCTGCGCCAACGACCAGCACGGAATCGCACAATCCCGAAGCGATCAGAGAATACGCAGACACTATCGCGTTTGTCCCAGAGTTGCATAGATTGTCTACCCTATGTGAAATCTTGGGCCTTATTCCAAGCAACTCCGACAGAATGGTCGAGCTGTACTGCTCGGTAGTGCAACTTGAAAAAAGGACTGCATCCAGACTGGACTTCTCGATATTCTCGTTGTTCAGTATCTTTGCGCAGGGCTCGCATGCAAGGTCAAAGATGCTCTTTCCAGAATCCTTTGAATACTTGGACCCTGACTGCGAGACGATAGCTACCCTTTGCACTACTGAAAGGTTGACAACAGTTCCCTAAATGAACTTTCTGAGTCCTCGACGGGATTCACCTGGATTATCGGAAGGGTTATCCCCGTAGAGATGAATCTTGAGAGGGACTTTCTGCAGTCACTCCTGCTTCCGCATATGGCGAGAGAGTCAAGCATCTCTCCTGAAACCTGCCTGGCCGCCGCTTCGGCTCCTCCGCTCTTGTATGCATCCGATATCTGCGAGACTTCCTTTTCGAAACCATTTGTCGAGAGGAACTTGCTGTAGTACTTGCCCACTGCGACATAGAAGGCAAGAGTTTTGGCAGCCCGCTCGCGCGCTTTTTCAGGGTTCGCGTCCGACACGGCACAGATGAACGAACAGGCGACCTCAAAATTCTTGCTTTTCGCATCTCGAACTATTGTGGGCACTGTAGTCCTGAGCTCATCTATTGGGCGCATGTAAAGCAAAATACCATCTGCAAGTTCACACGCCAGCGAAACCATTCTTTTGTTGACCGCCGCCATAAAGACGGGGATTTTTTTCCTGGCTGGCTTGTGCAGCAAGCCAAAGTTTTGTATCTGAAAGAATTTGCCACTATAGTTCACTTTGTCGCCACTTGCAACGAGCTTGAGACATTCGACGAATTCCTTCATCCTATCGACGGGGCGGTCGAATTTCACGCCATGCCAGTTTTCAACAATGGCTTCGGTGCTTGCCCCAAGACCTATTATGGTTCTTGAATCAGACAGCATGTCCAGGGTAGTGGCAGCCATTCCCACCGTGGCTGGAGATCGCGAATATATGCCAACAATTGAGGTGCCGAGTCTGACCTTCTTTGTCAGTTGAGCCATTGCAGCTAGAGTAGCAAACGATTCCCGGCCCCAGGATTCAGGCACCCACAGGGAATCAACATTCTCTACCGTGTCAGCGATTCTGGCACACGACAAGACATCGCTCATCGTGAGCAGAGGTCCGAGACTATATCCTATTTGGTGAACCGTCATGACAGGCCGGAGCCCTGCATTTCCTTCGCAGCTTCCTCAATATCCTTGTGCGAGTCGATCGATCGCCAAAATGTATCGTCGTATTTTGCTGCGGCCAGTTTGCCCTCTTTGGCAAGGGCAGGCAGGGCAGTCACTTCTATGTTGCCGTTTTCAGGCAAGTACCCAAATACGTCCGGCGTAAAATGGTAGACACCGGCGTTGATCCATTTGTCAGGGATTCTCGGTTTCTCTACGAATCCAAGGACTCGGGCGTTCTTGTCAAGCTCGACCACACCATATGGGCTTCGTAGCGGCACCAGTGCGAGCGACTGCAGCGAGCCCCCGTTATTCCGAAGTTTGTTTGGGTCAAGCTCTGTGAGAATATCTCCGTTTATCATGAAAAATGAATCCTGACCAGCAAGAAGGCTTTCAGCATTTTTTAGTGCGCCACCGGTTCCAAGCGGCTCTTCTTCCACGACGTATCCGACCTTGACGCCCAGTCGGCTTCCGCTGCCGATATGATCGATTATTTGTTCTTTCATGTAACCTACGCAGGCGATAACTTCGCTAATGCCAAATTTCTTTAGCCACTTTACTTGCCACTCTATTATCGGGACGTTGAGGACCTCTATCATCGGCTTGGGCTTTTGGTCAGTAAGTGGTCGCAACCTCTTGCCAAAACCGCCTGCAAGAATCACCGCCTTCATTATACATTCCTTGGACTGTCCCGTTTGTATAAAATGTTTCCGGACAACAGTTGCGTTTTTCTAGCGAGACTCAGTCTGGTTGTTGAGCAGCCAGTGCACTTGCTGGTAGCATTCCTTGCACAGCTCTTGTTCAAAGGTATGCTCGCAGCTGAACGCTTTTTCAGATTCGATTCTGCACTTGGCGCAGACAAAGGTCAATTCTGCGCGGTCTCTTTTCCTTTCGCGGCAATTCTCTTCTTGTCTCCGATCGCTTTCCACGCGCCCAGCCCGACGAGAATTGCGCCCATTCCAATGGTAGAACCAATAGTGCGCATCGCACCAGAAGGATCTGGAGAATTCAAGGCCCCCTGACCTATCAGTGCCACCATGCCTGCGATAATCAGGCCTCCATTGACAAAGAGCAGTACGCTAACAGCAGGAGCATATTCCTTCCTCGCAATCACAAAGGCAATGATCGACATGATGACGGCGCCGCCCCCAAAGGCCGCGCCTCTCACCGATTCGTTAAATGGCAGAAAGCCCATTCTTTCTGCCGAGTTACTCTGAGAAGCAACCATTACGTCGACTCCATATATTATCAGGAGAGCTAGCGACGCAATGAGCAGGGCAATTGCGACTTGCTTTGCCATTTAAGGTATGATTGGTAATCAGATTTAATAAACCTACTCGGGTTGAATCTAATGCGTGTCGTCGGACATCTCTGCGATCCTGTACTCGGCCATTAACGAGATAGGCCGAGAAAAAATCCAGATGGACCTAGCCTCGAATATCGCGCTTTCCACAAAGCATATCGAGGATATTCTGAAGCGATGCCTTGAGACTTCTGGTTTGGAAATGAGCGAAGAAAATCTTGTTGCATTGTGCAAGGGCCTGCTGCATTTCATGCTAACGACTTCGCTCCTTCCGTCAGAAAGAAGCGTGAGTTTTCATGGTGCGGACCTGGATGTCGTTGTGCCTTCACTAAAGGTCCTGACCAAGAATCCTGAAAACGCGCTAATTATTCAACTGACAAGAAACGATGCAGAATCGGACAGGATCACGAGTGCCGAGTCGGTACAACCGCACACTGAAAACGTCTGGATCGTCTCTCCCAAAAGGATAGCAACGGGGCTTCGGAACTATCATCTGGGCGAAGGCCCAATACAATATTCCCGGATCGTTGAGGATATCAGCGAATTTGTCGGTCGCAAAAAGGTCGGAAGGCTAAAGTTATTGCCTGGCAAGTAGTGAATCAAGGTCGATCGATTTTTCAATTGCCCTTCCTGCCCTTGAATAAGCCAGATTTCTTGAATACCCCATGACTGCCAGAACGCTGACACCTGTGATTTCTTCGATCATTCTTGGAGTCTTCTCCTCAACGATACTGGGCCTGACGGGCATCTTGTTGACTATTATCCCTACAATATCAAGCCCAAGGCTTCTACACGCCATAACGGTAAGCAGGGTATGGTTCAGTGTCCCCAGAAATGGAGAGGAGACTATTATCACGGGCAGAGCGATCTTTTTTGCAAAGTCTCCGATGACACTCTTTTCCGCAATGGGAACCATTATGCCGCCGATTCCTTCGACTATAACAAACTTGTGACGTAAAGCAATTTTCCTGAACGCCGCCAGTGCCTCATCAAGGTTCGGCACCTTCTTGCCCGTGATTTGCGAAGCCATCAAGGGCGAAGCAGCCTTACGATAGAAAAAAGGGTTCAGATCACTGTCGGGCTCGGATGTCCGGGCGGCTTTTGCAAGAATAAAAGTATCCTGAGACCTGTACTTCCTTGAAAATTCGCGATTTGCCGTCGCGAACGGTTTCATGACCCCTACGTCGATCTGCCTTTTTTTCAGTGCCCATGCAAGACCAGAAGCGATCAGGGTTTTGCCAACACCTGTGTCGGTCCCCGTAATGAAAACGCCTCGCATGGAAATATTATTAGAGCTAGGCCGGACTAGCATTTAACTGAATTGAACCTGCGCGAGATGGACAAGAACTATGTTTGGCACCCGTATACCCAGATGAGTGACTGGGTTCGGTGGGACAATCGGGTAATAGTAAAGGGACAGGGCTTTTACCTAGTCGACTCGTCAGGCAGGAAATACCTTGACGGGACTGCCAGCATGTGGTGCAACGTCTGGGGCCATGGAAGGAACGAAGTCGTCGAAGCAATGAGGGAACAGCTGAAGAACCTTCAGCACTCGACGCTTTTTGGGCTCGCCAATGAGAGTTCCACACGGCTTGCAGAAAAGATGGTAAAGCTGGCAAAAGGCATGGATAAGGTCTTTTACACCGACAACGGCTCGACTGCAATCGAAGCTGCAATGAAGGCAGCCCTGCAGTACTGGCTCAACAAAGGCAGGCCCGAGAAGAAAGAATTTCTCTCGTTAGAACACGGATACCACGGCGACACCGTGGGTGCAATGTCGCTGGGTTATATCGAAAAATTCTTTGGAGCCTACAAGCCGCTGCTGGCCCCCAAAGTCCACAGGTTGCCCAGCCCGAAACTCTACGGCAGCGGCTTTGACACTCAAGATTCGCTTGCAGACCGCTGCATTGAGCAGGCGGAGAACATTCTGAAGAAAAATGCGGGCCGCTGCTCCGCGCTGGTGATGGAAAGCGGTGCGCAGATCGCCGGGGGCGCCATAATCTATCCGGCCGGCTACCAGAGACGGCTCTCCGAACTGTGCAAGAAGTACGACGTTCTCTTGATTCTAGATGAAATAGCCACGGGATTTGGCCGTCTCGGCAACATGGTAGAATACGTTGCACAGAAATCCAGTCCGGACATTGTTTGTTTTGGCAAGGCGCTGACCGGTGGCTACTTTCCACTGGCAGTCACCATGGCTACCAAGGACGTGTTCGATGCATTCCTTGGAGAGTACTCCCAGAACAAACAGCTGTACCATGGACATACGTTTACCGGCCACCCAGTTGGATCTGCCGCCGCTCTAGCAAACATTGAACTTTACGAAAAACGCGGGCTTGTCCATCAGATAAGGGAGAGTGCCCGGTACATCGCGGCCAGATTGCGCGAATGCAGAACCTCTATTACGGCGGACATCCGGCAAAAGGGGATGCTCGCCGGCGTTGAGCTCGCGTCGGATGGTAAACCCGTTCTGTCACTTCGTAAAGGCGAAAGGATCGGCTACTTCATAATGCAGGAATCCCTCAAGCGTGGAGTTCACCTGAGGTCGCTGGGCAATATCATGATCGTCATTCCCCCTCTCGCAATAGACAGGAGGAACCTGGGTAAGCTGATGGACACCCATCTTGAGATCCTCGAAAAAGTTGAGGCCTCGCTACCTTAGCGCTCTCAGCTCTTTGTAAAGGGTTGCCTTTGAAACCCCCAGGTTCTTTGCTATCTTGCTTTTTGAATAGTTCCCGGCAAGCAGGGTCACTAGTTGGTTCTTGTTGATTATTTTCTGTGGTCTGCCTATGCCTCTTCCTGCAGCCCTTGCCCTCTCCATGCCGTCCTTGGTCCTCTGGACGAGCATTTCCCGCTCCCTCTCTGCGACCCATGTAAGGATCCCTATCATGAGCTTTCGCACGCTGGGCTCAGTCATCTGTAGAAACGATTCTCTTGGTGAGCAGGAGATAAGGGGGGAATACTGTTCGATCGCCTTTACCGCGTCCAGTGTGTCCCAGAAAGTCCTTCCCACGCGCGACAACTCGTACACCAAGACAGCGTCAAGCTGCGCAGTCTTTACCAGCTCGAGCATTTCGCGGAATCCATTCCTCTGGGTCGCTGGCACCCTGCCGCTAACTGCAGAATCTTCAAAGAAATCAAGGATCTGGTACCCTTGCTCCCTGGCCCATTTTTCAAGCGCGAGCTTTTGGTTTTGCACCGTCTGCTCTTCAGTGCTCACCCTTAGGTAAGCAAAAGCGTATTTCATGGACAGCCTGAACCGGGACGGCTTAACTGTAGCCTTGTCAAAGAAATTGTTCAAAAAGGGTGGCGGCAATAAATGGACGCCGCGCTGGTGTGTCAGAGCATAACAAAGGTAAAAAAATGGAGCTATTTTCTAGCCTGTCTAGAAACGGGTCCTTTTCTAGCCACCTTTTGCGGGGGCTGCAAATGAGCGAATTCCGCCGTTCAAACCAACAGGACCTGAACTATCAATAACTCTACGCTATTGGCTGTATAACCCCCGCCAAAACTGTCCAGCTTGGCCTGCCGGGAAAAGGGCCATCAAGAACGGCCAATCCTGCAGATATTTCTAAACTCGAGTTTAGAAATATCGCGGTCTGGGCATCAGTTGTAAACCAAAGTTTTAATTACTAGTTTACGACATCGACTGACCAAATGTCTGACCCGGCATTTGTCAAGGATTGCATGGACAAAGTATTGGCGGGGAACTCTCTTACGTTTTCCGAAGCTGAACAACTACTCCAGGCCGATGTAATGGAACTTGCTGAATGCGCAAACAAGATCACCCGTGTCTTCAATGGCGATACGGTAGATGTCGAAGCGCTGATAAACGCGAAATCTGGCAAGTGCCCGGAGGACTGCTCCTTCTGCGCGCAGTCATCGTTTTACGACACTGGCATCGCAAAATATCCGCTCCTCCCAAGCGAAGCAATAGTGGAAAACGCAAGGAAGGCAAAACAAGCCGGCGCGTCCAGCTTTTGTCTTGTCTGCGCGTACAGAGAGCCGCCTGAAAGAGACTTTCAGCAGATATGCGAAACCATAGCACAGATTCGTTCCAAGGTGGATATCGAAGTCAACGTTTCTCTGGGTTTCATGACGCCAGAGCGGGCATTGAAGCTGAAGCAACTCGGAGTAAAGAGGTACAACCATAATCTGGAGGCTGCAGAGAGCCATTTTTCAAAGATCTGCAATACTCATAGTTTTGCCGACAGGGTGAACACTGCCAGAATAGTAAAAGACGCAGGCCTTGAGCTCTGTTCCGGGGGCATTATTGGAATGGGCGAAAGCGCTAGGCAGCGAATAGAGCTGGCCTTTTCGCTGGCAAGCCTCCATCCCGATGAAGTCCCGATAAACATCCTGATCGGAAGAGAAGGAACCCCAATGGGCGGCTACGAGCCGCTGGATCCCCTTGAGGCGATCAAAACGATCGCTGTATGGCGATTCATAATGCCAAAAACGATCCTAAAGATAGCAGGCGGAAGAGAGGTCCATCTTAAGGATAGAGACAGATTGGCTCTGAGGGCAGGGGCAAACGGTATCATTACCGGAGGCTACCTGACGACTGGCGGTAACGAGCCAAACAAGGACATATCGATGATACAAGAGATTGGCCTTAAAGCGCAATAGTATCGACTACGCGCGGACACGCCTTGAGGCCCTGAGGGACCAGGAGCTTTACAGGACCCTCAAGAGAGCGATGGTAAACGGTCCTACTGCGACCGTAGAGGGCAAGGAGGTTGTGCACCTGTGTTCAAATGACTACCTGGGATTGTCCCGCGACTCTCGCGTCGTCCGGCAAATGAAAAGCGCCATCCAGAGTGTTTCCCAATGCAGTTCAAGGCTCATAGCAGGAAACCATCCCTCGCTCCTGGAGCTGGAGCAAATGCTTGCAGAGCACCGGAAAACTCAGGCGGCTCTCGTGTATCCGACAGGTTACAGTGCCAACCTCGGGCTGGTGAGTTCAATTGCGGACAAGAATTCGACGATATTCAGCGATGAGCTCAACCATGCCAGCATAATAGATGCCTGCAGGCTCAGTGGCGCGACGGTAAGGGTCTTTGGCCATAATTCCTCTTCACAATTGGCGGAAATAGTGCGACAGACCAAGGGAAGAAAGATCATTATCACCGAGGGCGTCTTTAGTATGGATGGGGATGTGTCAAGGCTGGAGGAGATCTGTGCAATAGCAAAAGAGCATGACGCCATCACAGTCGTGGATGATGCGCACGGTGATTTTGTTTTTGGACCCGGTTTCTCTGGAGTGCCTGCGATGCTCAAAGCCAAGGTGGATATACACGTCAGCAGCATGAGCAAGGCCCTGGGGTGCTTTGGCGGATACGTTGCCTCATCGGGGCCAATAAGAGAGCTGCTGATAAACATATCACGGCAGTTCATTTACACCTCTGCTCTTCCAGACCATCTTTGCGCTGCTGCGATTTCAGCAATTCCTTTGGCCAAAAGGGGACACCTTCAGCTCAAATTGCAAAGGAACATCCGCAGGTTTCGTGAATCAATGGAAAAGTCTGGATTTGTCCTTGGGGCTTCCTCGAGCCAGATAATTCCGGTTATCATCGGGAGCGAAAAGCTTTCGGTCGAGTTCTCCGATAAATTGCTGAGAGCCGGCGTCTTTGCACAGGCCATTCGGTACCCGACGGTGAAAAAAGGAATGGCTAGATTGAGGGTTTCTCTGACAGCCATGCACTCTCTTGCCCAGATCGACCTGGCCACTGAGGCCTTTCGAACAGTCGGTGCAAAGATGAAGATCATCTAGGCAACAGGGATATTTCTAAACTCGAGTTTAGAAACAAAACTAATTAATGGGTGTCTGGTATTGTGTGCTATTGACAAGCACCAGGGAATTCACCTTTACCCTAAAACTGTCGGATGAGCAGCAGAGGGAGGTCTCGATGTACCTGAATTCACTTGCTCCTTCCGATCTACTCTTTGGCATGCGCTTTGCCTATAACCGCAAGATGGCCGAAGACGGGGGATACCTTATGCCAGGGAGAAAGAGCAAAGTCAAGAGTGAAACGCACCTGCTCAGCTCAGAGCAGGCCAAGTGGCGACTCCACAACTGGAAGGCAATGATAAAGACGTACAGGGAAAAAGGCTACAGCTATCCGACGATTTCACGGATAAAAAAACAGGTCAAAAAAGTCGCGAATCAAAAATAGGAAGGGAGAGGCTAGTAACTCGTAGCCTCGGGATTCTTTGCAGGTGCGCTCGCAGCTGGAAGGTCTGGGAATTTGTTCTTCATGTTCATCTCTACTACGGCGCTTGCTTCCTCCATTATCCTTGCTGTGTCTTCGTTAGAGCCCGTGAACGTTCCTATCTCGCCACTCGGTATCTGTCCAGAGTCTGTAATGATGTTGCCCAACAGTTCAGAGATCTGTCCGAAGGACTGATCCGCTTCTGGCATCATGCCTGACAGTCCGCCCTGGAGTCCCTTTATCACTGACATTGCGGGGCTCAGCGTCACTACGACATCGCCAAGTTCGGTTATCGTGTTCAGTCTCAGCTGTATCTGTTCCAGCGCCAATTTTGCCGAAGTAACCATCTTGTTCATTTTTCGTATCTGGGATAGTTCTCCCGACAAAACTCTGGCATGCTGGCCGTCATGGCTCTGCATGGCGAGTACCACTCTCTTGAATATCACTTGGTCTTTTTCCTGCATTCTGCCTGAAATGGAATCGAGTTTCGCTATCTGCATCTGCAGCTTTTTCTGCGCTTCTTCTATTCTCGGTTTTAGCGGAGCTTGAGGCTTTATTCCGTCCAGTATCCTCTGACCCACGCTTTCGCCCTGAGGTTTTACCCACTGCTTGTCAAATGGCATCCTTGCTATGATGGCACCTAGCCACGATCCGGACAAAGGACTAAAAACCGCAGTGTGCCGAATCCTGCAGTCACCATGGTAACATCCAGCTGTGGTTACACACACCGCAGCCCTCTCTCACACTGCTGGCCGTTCAAGGTCGCTCAGACAAGTTTTTTAAACACTGTATCCGGGGTACATTTCGATGATAAAGGAAAAGATCAAAGTCAATAATCGCAATTACAATGTCATGATAAATGAGCAGACCCAGATGTACGCGATGAGACTTAGGCGCCTTTATCAGCAGAGCTACAGCGACGTGGACAGTTTTGACGAGGTCAGCACTGAAATATCGTCCACGGTCAGCAACCTGCTGAAACACGCCGTGTCGCCGGAGGTCAGGGAAGATGACATGGATGGCGTAATCCAGCAGCTCTTGAAAATGTACGAAAAATCTGCCAAGAAATGAGTTCTCGGAAAAACATCTAAATAACAATCGTGAGCGTCCACCTCACATGGACGCTCACGCCACAAAAAAATGCATTAATCCTTCCTGTGGTCTGACCTATGAAATTAGCAACGATATTTACAGGTGTTCCTGTGGCTCGCTGCTCGATATCAAATATCATGAAAAGCCGCCAAGGGAGCTTGTTCAGAAATTCTACGAGCGAAGGAATCATGGCGGAAATATCTATAACGAAAGCGGGGTGTGGCGATTTCGTGACCTGGTGAACTTTGCAGGAATTAATACCGAGGATTTTGCAGAGTGCGCACGCGTCCTCGTCTCACTCGACGGGTCCGAGGGCAGGCTGTCCAAGCCCTACAACATGAGCAAGGTCGCAGACTATGCCGACATGAGCCATGATTCCCTTCTCCTGCAGCCCGAGGGATACAATCCCAGCGGTTCATTCAAGGACAACGGCATGTCCACTGCAGTAACCCATGCAAAGATCCTTGGCGTGAAAAAAATAGTATGTGCATCCACGGGCAACACTTCTGCTTCCGCGGCGATGTACGCCGCAAATGAAGACATGGAATGCGATGTATACATTCCAAAGGGCGAAATTGCTCCAGGCAAACTCGGCCAGGCCTTTCAGTTTGGTGCACAGGTGATACAGGTTCAGGGCAATTTTGATGACGCCCTGGCGGCTTCGCTAAAAAACGCACAAGAGACAGGCGGCTACACTGTCAACTCGGTCAATCCCTTCCGCCTGGAGGGCCAAAAGACCATTGTCTACAGGGTATTGGAGCACCTTAACTGGAACCCGCCAGACTGGATAGTCTATCCCGGAGGGGCGCTAGGGAACACTTCGAGCTGCGGCAAGTGCCTGATAGAGCTCTACGAATGGGGCTGGATAAAAAAGATACCCCGTATGGCAATAGTTAATGCCGAAGGCGCAAATACGTTCTACGCGCTCTACAACGGATTTTTCGAGGGCAAGAAGCTGAGGTGGAATGGCGGAAGACCTGACCTCGCAATGGTGGACAGATACTATGCAGAGATGGACGCCAAGGGCACAAAGCCAAGGACGCATGCGACAGCGATCCAGATAGGCAGGCCCGCGAACATTGCCAAGGCGTTGCGGGCCCTTGACTTTACAGACGGCGTCGTTGTCCAGGTAAGCGACAAGGAGATGAGCGACGGGATGTCAATTGTGGGGCTGAACGGGTTTGACTGCGAGATGGCCTCCGGTGCGGTTCCCTCTGGCGTAAGAAAGCTCAGAAAGGAAGGCCTCATCAAGCGTGACGACGTGGTAGTTGGCATACTTACCGGGAGACAAAAGGACCCTGGTCTGGCCGTCGAGTACCATAGCGACGCATCCAATCTTTTTGCTCGGCCACCGACAAGCCACTAACCGTATCGCATTGTTTTGACGCTTGTAGTTGTGGTCGCATGCATTTTCGTTCGCTACTATAGATCTCGTAGCGATATCGTGTCATTGCGGGCATTGCAATGGTAGCAGGTTTAATACGAACAATGCAGTTTTTCAGGGCTGCGGCTGCTTGTTGCCGGTTTTTCTGACAGATCCGGGCACGGCACGGGCTAAAGTAATGGCTATTTGACTGACGAAATTGAGCAAGATTACCTGGCCGATGACATCCTTAGCGCCGTGAGCATGGCGTTGGCCTTGTGCTCGGTCTCTTCCCATTCTCGCTCCGGGTCAGAGTCCATCACAATTCCTGCTCCAGATTCAATGTAGGCAGCATTTCTGTTCACGAACAGAGATCGTATCGTGATTGCAAAATCACAAGAGCCGTTGAATGAGAAGTATCCAAGCGCTCCGGCGTACGGACCGCGAAGTGTCGGCTCAAGCTCGTCAATGACTTCCATTGCCCGGACCTTTGGAGCGCCTGAAACGGTACCGGCGGGAAAAACGGCCCTCAGGGCATCATAGCAGTCATGCTTTTCCTGCAGCCGGCCTGTTACATGCGAAACAATGTGCTGAACGTGACTGAAGCGCTTTACAGTCATGAGTTCCTTTACCCTCACCGTCCCAAAGTCGCAGACTCTTCCTATGTCGTTTCTTGCCAGGTCCACGAGCATGGTGTGCTCTGCGAGTTCTTTTTCGTCCTTGAGCAGTTCCTGTCGGAGCTTCTCATTCTTGGCTTCATTTCGCACCACAGGTCTTGTCCCGGCGATAGGAAAGGTCTCGACGCGATCGCCTGTAACCCTGACCAGCATTTCGGGGCTCGAGCCCACAATGCACCTGTCTGACATCTTTAACAGGTACATATATGGAGAAGGATTCACCTTTCGAAGGTTTTCGTAAAGTTTAATGAGATTTCCTTTCACGCTGAACTTCATGCTTTTTGCTATCACCACCTGAAAAACGTCGCCGTCGTATACGTAGCGCTTGGCTTTCTTTACTATCTTTACGAATTGCGCCTTGGTCATGTTGCGGCGGGGAGAAGAGAATGAAAAACGTGATGGCTTGCTCGAAGAAAGGGCTAACTTCTTCTGCAGCTCGTCCAGGCGGGATTTGCCAACAAAAAAGTAGTAGGCCTGATTCTCCCTGTGGTTGTAAAGTATCCCGTCAGCATAGATGCCAAACTCTAGAAGCGGATAGTTGCCATCCTTCTTTTTGCCCGGGGGCAAACGCTCCCAAAAGCGCGCGGCGTCATAACTGATGTACCCCACCGCGCCGCCGATGTACCTGGACCTGCCATCTTTTACCTTTGGCATGATTTCGCGGAGTTGCATCAGCGGGTCTGTCACAATAGCTTGGTGAACCACTTTTCGTTTTTCTCGGACCGTAAATTTCTTGGAATCGCATGTAACAGTGATCTCCGGGCCAAAGCCGATAACAGACATTTCTGCAAGTTCCTCGGGTCCGACCAGCGACTCCAGGATGAACACATTATCATAAGAATCGTAAAGCCTTTTGAAAAGCTCGAACTGGTTTTCAGTTGTCGCGAGCCTTATCGTCCTTATCTGCTCAGAACCATCCAGATTTCCAAGAGTGCCAAAAGTAACCACCTTTCATTTTTCCCCGATTCCTACTGGCAGCAGTTCTGCCCTGCGAATATCATTTAAACCTTTAGAGGAAGAGTAACGGCGCCCTCTGATGCCGACTGAACCAGTGATGCGTATTTCGCGAGCGCGCCGGTCTTGTAGTGAGGCTTGATGGGCTTCCATTTCTTTAGCCGCTTTTTCAGTTCTGACTTTGGAACCAGCAGATCTATTCTGTTTTTCACAATGTCGATTGCGATCTGATCACCCTCCTTCACCAGAGCTATCGGTCCACCCAGCATGGCTTCAGGAGCGACGTGTCCCACCATGAAGCCCCTCGTTGCTCCGGAGAATCTACCATCTGTAACCATGGCAACTTTTTCTCCCAGCCCCTGACCAACCAGTGCCGCTGTCACTGCGAGCATTTCCCGCATTCCTGGCCCTCCTCGCGGGCCCTCGTACCGGATTACGACGATGTCGCCTTCGACTATTGCTCGCTTTGAAATCGCATCAAATGCCTTTTCTTCCGCATCATACACTCTTGCCTTGCCAACCAGTTTCTGCTTTTTCACCCCAGCAACCTTTACCACTGCGCCATCAGGAGCCAGTGAGCCCCTGAGTATCTTTAGGGTGCCTTCGGTGCTGATCGGGTTGTCAAGATGTTTCACCACCTTTTGATCCGTCTGA
>DATBMW010000055.1:0-22917 GCA_036554645.1 Nitrososphaera sp. | reverse complement strand
GGATGCCCGTCGAGCCGGGCGGTTTGCTTATCAGGTTTCTGACGATGTATAAAATGCATTTTTCCAGATGATGTCCAAATTCATTCCATATCAGGATCGCCTAGTTGAACGTGCTTGCCTTCGGTCTGTCCTTCCCATACTTTGCAACTACTCCGGCGATTTCCTCCATGGAAAAGGGCTTGGCAAGGAAATCGTCAATCACTCCCGAGGCCGGAACAATGTTTCGCCATTCTCCCTTTCGGATAGGCAGTGAGGACATGACTACGAACCTCAGTCGCGGCCTTGATTTTTTCGCGCTGATGGCCAGCTCGATCCCTGTCATGCCGGACATGATAATGTCTGAAATGACAAGGCCGCATTCTGTGCAGCCATCGGTTAGATGCTTCAGCGCAAGCGACGGATCACTAAAGGCATGGACCCTGTAGCCATTTCTTTCCAGCATCATGGTGGTGACTGTCAGGACATCCCTGTCATCGTCGACAACCATGATAGCGCTGGATGGCGAAGAGTCCAAACCTGTGCCAACATTCAGCACCATGATATTTAAGCTTGGACGGATCATGTCTGTTTCCTTGGATAGCCGGCTTTCCGCCTGATCGGGCGGAACATTCCTTGAGGAATGTAGAGCTGATGAGAGTTGCAGGTTCTGACGTGCCGCAAGCACGCCATCTTAAGAACGCTTATAAAAAAGGACATTTCCTATACGTAGGAAGAAAATACTTGGCAAACACCTCCTTCAGGGTGCAGTCGCACAAGTTCAGTCAGGACAACATCCAAACCGTTCTTGTATGCAGCAAATGCGACGAAGTCTTTTCAAAAGAATTTCCGCTAGACCTTGAGGGACAGACGATTGAATTCAAGTGCCCCGTATGCGGTGCGCCCGGAGAGGCCGACCTTCCCTACAAGAGCGCAGAAGAGCGCGAAGAGCTGGAAGAGGACTTTGAGGAAGCAGAAGAGGAAGAAGGCGGCGAAGAATTCGAAGAAGAGTATTAAGTCAGGAAAAAAATCTGCGCCAGCAACCTTGTAGTTCAGGCTTTGCATTTGTCCGGATTTTCGGAACACTGTCTTTTCAAAAAAAGTAAGAGTTAAAGGATATTCTTTGCTTTCTCCTTTAACTTTTCTGCCGCGTTCATGACGTCGCCTGCTTTGTCCGCGAGAATATCGGCTACCTTGTTGCCCATGTCAGCTGCCTTGTCGTCGACATTATCAAATTTGCCGGCAGCGTTCTTTGCTGTGTCAGCTATCTTGTCGCCAACGTCGCCAGCCTTGTCTGCCGCAGCGTCTCCGAAATCTGCAGTTTTGTCGGCTACTTTGTCGCCCATGTCAGCTGCCTTGTCGCCAACATTTGCAGCCGCGTCTTTGGCTTTCTTTAGAAATTCTGACATCGAGCTGGCAGCACGCGATGCAACCTATTAAGCATAGCTTCTCTTACTCTTTTTTCTGCGTTTGCTCGCCCTTGCTGCTCGCCGCGGATTTTGCTGCCGCCTTCTTTGTATTTTCCAGGTAGGCCAGGGTCATTCCCAAATTCCCGAATCCCATTGAATTCAGTGTTTCAGATGGTACCATCACTATCGTGTTCCCCTGCACCTTTATCGATTCATACAGCATGTTGGACTGTCTCAATGCGTAAGCGACGGGATTGTCCTCGTACACCCTTGACGCCTGCTGGAACTGCTGCGCGACCTGGACTTCTGACTCGCCGTATTTTACGCGCGCATTTTTTTCCCGTTCCGCCTGTGCCTCCATTGACATCGCAGCCTCCAGTTCCTGCGGGATTATCACCTGCCGGATCTCGACGCCTGTTACTTCGATTCCCCAGTTGCTTGCTTCGCCTGCTATCACGGTCTTTATGTGCTGGTTAATCTCCTCTCTCTTGGAGAGAACGTCCTGGAACGCCGAAGAGCCGATGTTGTTGCGCAGGGTAGTTTGTGACACCTGCTGGATTATTTCATTAAAGTTCTCCACGTTCAAAATAGCGTCCCGCGCGCGCTCTTCGATTATCTTGTAGCGCAGGATAGCATCGATGGTAACAGGCACGTTGTCCTTCGTGAGCATTCGCTCCGCCTTAAAGTCCCTCACCTTTTCCCTGATGTCTACAACGAGCACGCTGTCCACAAAGGGGATCCTCGTCTGGACGCCCGGCCCGACCTGACGCTGGTACTTGCCCAGCCTCAATATTATCCCCCTTTCGTACTGCTTGATTATCATCAAGAACGCGGAGATGATAATCGCGAGCCCGATGATTATCGCCGCGTACACTACCGCGTCGCTTGGTATCGAAAGCCCCGCGGCGACTCCCGCTATTAGAATTATCAGTCCCGCTACGACATGGGCGCCAGAGCCTTTCTGGCTGACTAGTCTTTCCGAAATGCTGAACAGTGACGACATTTCCAAATTGCCTCATGTGTATACAGACGGCCGCGGATTTAGGGTTATTGCCGTTCTGTCATTTCTTTGCCAGCTGCTTTAGGTGTTCCGCCACTATGGGCAGAAATGCCCCGACATCGGTGACTATGCCTATCGCCTGGGCGGTCCCCCTGTCTATCAGCTTTGTTACTACCGGCTGGCTGATGTCTACGGCGACCACCTTGACCGAAGCAGGAAGCATGTTGCCGACTGCGATAGAGTGGAGCATGGTGGAAAGCATGAGCACCATCCTGGCTCCCCTCGCGACCTGCTTGTACTTTCTTTGCGCGTCGACGACGTCCGTGACGACGTCCGGGAGGGGCCCATCGTCCCTGATGGATCCTGCGAGAACAAATGGAATATTCTGCTTGACGCACTCGTACATCACGCCGCTCCTCAGAATCTTTTTTTCGACCATTGTTTTGAGGTCGCCGGCCTTGAATACCTCATTGATTGCCTGCATGTGGTTTCTGTGACCCCTGACGGCAAGCGTGCCGTCCCTGACCTTCATTCCAAGCGATGTCCCCAGGAGCGCGTTTTCAACGTCATGCACCGCAAGAGCATTTCCCGCCAATAGCCCGTCAACAAATCCCATCCGAATAAGGCTGGCAAGCGCTTCAGCAGCTCCGGAATGCACGAGCACCGGCCCGGAGACCACGATTATCTTGCCGCCGGCCTTTTTCGTGTTGTATATGTCGCTTGCAACCTTGCGGGCGATGTGCTGCGTTGGCCTCTCGCTGGAGCTGGCGCTGCTCATGAACTGAAAGATGTCCACTCCTTCCCTGGGCCGCTCCAGCGGGATTATCTTCACTCCTCGCTCTCCGACCACTATCATGTCGCCCTTTGCGATGTCCCGCACCATTTTGCACTCGGCGGTATTTCTCCTGGTGTCAACCACTATGCACTTGTCCATCATCATGTTCTGGACGTTTATCCACCGGCCCCGGGAGAAGACCTGCGTCGCGTTGTTGGTGGTACTGTAGAAATCATCAGGCATGACCATGTCCCGGGGGGCTGGCTCGAGCCTTGCTTCCTGAACGGATACGGGCTGGGCGCCTTCCCGGTAGACCAGTTCGAGTATGTCTTCGAGGTGGTCCTTGCTCTTTGCCCTTATCATGAGCCGGGCAAAGCTGGCATCTTTCTTTTTCTTGCCCACCGTGAATTCGAGGACCTGAAAGTCTCCCTTTAGATCCATGATGCTGTCAAATATCCGGGTAAGTATCATTGAATCTATTAGGTGCCCTCTGACCTCTATTTCCTGCTCAAACTTGTCCGCCAAGGTATAAAGTCGGTTAGCCGATTTCTTGATTATAAAGCTATATCGGAAGCGACAGCTTGCCGAAATATTCCTGCATGTTCTGTTCAGCCTTTAGCCTGCCGACGATTTCATTCCTCGAATCCTCCGTGAACCACTGTGCTATTGATTTGGCGATGCCATTTCTATCGCACAGCGCTATCATGAAGCCCGAGCTTTCCTTCACAACCGCATACAGGTTCTCTTCGCCTACGGGATCCCACTTGTTGTCCTTGTTGTCCTTTAGGGCCAGGGCAGGCATCGCATGGCCGGCATAGCGCGTGAGGAGCTCCTGGGCAGCCTTTACCCTCTTTTCACCTATCTTTAGGGCAACAAAGTACTGCATTTCAAACATTGTTCCTCCCTGCCGGTGTTAAAGTCTTTAGTTGGCTCAGAGTGCAAAATGCATCATCCCTTACGGTCAACTCCGTCTAGACTCTTCATCGCCGGATCTTGATTGCGGCTGGGACTAATTCTTGATTTCGATCCAAAGTCATGGCTTTAGCTTTCTTGCGAGATGGCTTATGATATCTCCTTCATCGCCTGCTGCAGCTCTTGCCGATTTCAAGAACGGATTGAGCAGGCTCTTTTTGTATCCCTGCCTTGCGTACTGGCTGGCCTGAAAGCCCATCTCTAGCTTGTCCAGCCTGTGCACAAATCGGGCGATATCGGATCTGTTCTCGGCATATTCGTCCCAGATGCCCCCGTACTCTGAGCGTAGCTCTTGGGGAAGGCCTTTGAGAATCGCGGCCAATGCCTTTCTTTCCCTGGCGGTTTTTTCCGCTGCAGCAAGATCTCCCGGCACAAAGTCTCCGACTATTGATTCCGCCAGGTCGTGGAGGATAACCATCTTCATGGCCCTGCGGGTGTCAAGGGCCATCATGTCTGACAGGAGCATCGCCATCGCGCACATCGAAAAAGTGTGGTCTGCGACGGATTCGGCGTGTTTGACCCTGACCTTTGAAACCCAGCCAGCGCGCTTGACCGACTTTAATTGAAGTACCGATCGAAAAAAAGGGTCTACGCCGCTGCCCTTTACCATTTCCTCGTGTCGCCTTCAAGCAGGCCCGAGCCATGGTGGATCCTGTCTATGTGTTTTGATAGTTCCTCGTTGTCCTTGAATTTTGACTGGCAGTAGGGACAGTTGACGCCTTCTTGTTTGGTCATGATGGGAAAAAGGGCGTACCTCACTTTAAAGTTAATTGCCCTTGGTCGCCTGCAGAATGGCGGCGTTGGCGGCAACTCGAGTGCTGTTGCCGTCCAGCGCGGATGGGACCAGATCCACAAAATAGGCAAGCACCGAGGTCGCAATGGCCATCAGCGCAGTGATTCCCAAGATTATCAGCACGTTGCGTACTTGGCCCAATATGACAGCTTGGAAAGTTTTCCTTTTTAATGTTCGCATGTAAATTCAGATGCTACTTGCTGCGCCACGCCACGTCAGGCACGCCAAGCCTTTTGTTTACGAGGCGCGCCGAAACAAACAGAAGGTCCGAGAGCCTGTTCAGGTACACTAGTATCTCGTGGTTTATGTCATCTGTCCTTGAAAGAGACACGACACCCGTCTCTGCCCTCCTTGCAATCGCCCTGCTTTGATGGAGCAACGATGACTCGATGGCTCCGCCGGGGAGGATAAAGAATGTTATCGGATCAAGCTCGCCCTCAAATCTGTCGATGGCCATTTCCAAGTCCTCCGACATTTTCTTGTGAACCCGGGTAGTCTTGTTCCCGGGTTTTTGAAAGTCAGGGTCTGCAAGGTCAGACCCAACTACAAAAAGATCGTTCTGCACTTTGACCAGCACTTCGACAAGGTCGGCAAAACTCCGCTCCTTTGCCCCGAGGAACGAGATAGCAAGGCCGACACTGGAGTTGAGCTCGTCCACTGCGCCATAGGCAGTTATCCGCTGGCTGTCCTTGCCCACGCGCCTGCCCCCTATCAGGCCCGTTTCGCCCTTGTCGCCTGTCTTTGTGTAGATCTTCACGCTATCCAGAGCATCCTAGATGTGATTAAAGATTATGGCTTGAGCGCGACCGGATAAATTCCGCTATAGACGGACAGGAGTAGCCCTGTGATCCCTAAAGTATTCCACCAGCCTGATGGCGTCTGATTCCTTCAGGCTCTTTCTCTCTGACCCGATGTACTTTTCAAAGGCACAGATCTCGGCGTCCAGCTCGGCGTGACGGTTCATGGCCGCTTCGATTATCTGCGCATAGTTTCTGTGCGGAAAATAGATCTCTTTTGCGACTGCTGTCATTGCTTTTTTGGTTTTCCCGCCAATGATCCCCTTCTTTTTTGCCAGGAACAGGTTGTAACGGATGTCCACCATTGCTTCCGACTGCAGCCTGTAGTCGCCTTCCGGCGCAAAGGTCACTGCCACTTCGTCGTCCGCGTCAATCAGGCCTTTCTTGTAGAGCTGAAAGACACGGCCGATCCCCATCATGCCGAACTTTTCGAGCTCTACTGCGCGGAGAGCTCCAAGGCTCGCTGCGCCGGCTAGGATCACTCCGGGCTTTACGGCAAGATGGTACACCTCGATCGGAGTGGGAGGGTAGTCCTGGAGGAACACTCCGTCCACAAGGCCCACCATTCTTACTTCAGAGTCAGCGGCAAGCCTGAGTAGGTCGCCCTTTTTGGCAGGCGGCCTGTATTCTGCTTCCGGCAGTATCTTTTTCGCCTTTTCATGGCTCAGGGACGGGCCCAGAAAAATTACTTGCTTTGCCATTGCCTAAAGCACGCCCTTGCCCGGCTCCCCATCACTGACTTGGTTATCTTGAACGTTTCTAGCCCCGGCACGACTGCACGCACCACGGGGATCCCGATCTCTGGGTTGGTCAGGTCAACTATTATCACCCGGCTTAGCTTCGCCGCCTTGAGCCTTGAAAGAAGCAGCTTGATGTCGTCTAGTATGTCTTCGTTAAAGGACGTGGCTATCTTTGAGAATTCCACCCTGTTCTTTGAGGGCATGAACTGCCAGGCGCGCTGGTCATCAGTGTTGGACTCGCCGTAGCGGATCTTGCGCAGGTCGTCCCTCGCGCCCTGTATGTTTGCAGCACGCGTCTGGGAAACCTCTGTAATAGCCCGGAGAAGCGCGATTCGGGCGTCAGGATGGGTCCCGTGCCCTTCTGCAAGATAGCCGTAGTCGTGCGACACCCACTCCACGCTGCTTGCGTTAAAAGTCGGGATCCCTATCCCGGAAGTTATGTCCTTGATCATGAGCGAGACCCCTGCCTGCCTGAACTTTTCAACCAGGTCCCTTGCGGGCTGGAAATCCACCTGATCTATATCTACGTCGGGAAACACGCCGGGATCGTCAACGAACCTGTCGGCCTTGATGCTGGGGACCTGGAATCCTGCAGAGCTGAGCGAGTTGACAAGCGTGCGCAGGATGTGGAACGGTATTGCACTTGCGCGAAGCTCCGCCAGGCTCATTGCGTCGCGCTCTATTACTTCGCAGAGCGCGTGGCAGATCGCTTCCTCGATAACGTTGCCTGAAGCAAGTCCGTTGGTGTGAAAGTACGAGAAGGGATTAACCGCCGGTGGCCCGGGAGAATATCGAAAGAGGGCAACGGTGGCCGGTACCATCACTTCTTCGTCGCTTAGCAGGTCGTGGCCCGGCAGCCAATCCATGACCATGTCATCGAGATATTCGAACCTGACTGGCTCGACGATTTCTCCAGGATGCAGGACTCTGTGGTTCTTGCTCAGGTCTGAGTAGCTGGAGCGCGTAAAGTTGCGCGGCCCGCCGGCGGGAAGAGAGGAGTACCGCTCGATGCTCTCCATCACTGCGCTTGCCTTCGCATGCTCTTTTGTTGGCCCCTTGCCGCTGTAGACCCAGATATAGTCCTCGGTGCCCGGAAGCACCGCGGAATAATTTGGCACACGCAGGGCATCCATGTCGGTGATATCTGCGAGCCTTGTGACGCCTATCCTGCTGGCAAGCGGCATGACTTTTTCAAGGGTTTCACGCGCTGGCTTGACCCTGGAGGTGCCGTTTGCCGTCCATTTTTTTCGGCTCTGCAGCTGAAGCACTTACTACTACAAACCCTCATTGAAGTTCATATCAAGCTTTCCAGATCTGGAATGAAGTTCATGCCTTCTTTTTCGGAAAGTCGTGGAGCTCTGGGTGCTGACACTTCATGCACTCCCTTGGCTCCCCGTCTGCCAGGTAATTGATGTAGAAGCATTTGGAGCACTGGAGTCTGGTGAGGCTTCCGTTTAGGGTCAGCTCGCTCCCGTTCTGCCCGACCACCTTTCTTGACACCAAGTTCTGGATGACCGGCGTCATTGTCTCTGACAGCTGCCGGGGGTCTTTGCCCCTGTACCTCAAATACAGCTCGACCATTTCGTCTGGCAGCGACTCGCGGATAAACGCGTTCCTGCCTTTGGCGGACTGGCGGAAAAAATGATCCCGCAGGTACCAGTCTAGCTCTCTGACCGCGATGTCGGGATTTGACATTTGATTCTAACTATTGAGCAGAAACTATATTTAAACAATGGAAAATCGAGCAAGTATGCTCAAACAGAATAATAACTGGAAAGCACAATTAGCGATTACGTGCCGCTAACACCCTTTCATCTTGGACCGTGCTTTTTGATAGGGCTGCTTTTTCCCCGCCACGTCAACATGGCGGCATTGCTACTTGGAAGTGTTGCAATCGACGCGGAGCCGATATACTGCCTTCTCAATAACTGCCAGCTTCATGGCATCCTTCATTCCTATGTCGGAGCAGCGGCATTCTCCCTTGCTGTCGTGTCAGTTTTGATTTACGTTGGCAGAAAACATCTTCAGAAGTTGTCGTTGCAGCTAGGCCATGCGCAGGACTACTCGTTAAAGTCGATAATATCAGGAACTCTAGTTGGGGCATCGAGTCACGTCCTTTTGGATTCCTTCATGCATTTTGATGTCACGCCGTTCTGGCCTTCCCCTGAAAACCCATTTCTCAGGATAGTAGATAGTGGAACCAATTATCTGATCACGATAGTCGGGTTTGTCGCTGGAGCGGGCCTGTATTTCTTTAGGCTGAGCAGATTGCGCAGAGATGAGCGGGGACAGGCGTATTCATGTTCTGATAATGGTTATTAACCCAGTCTGGCATAGTTCACGCGTTGCCCGTCAGCAGCGCCAAGTATGAAGATCTGTGCGAAAGCATTTTTGACCTTGACCAGAACATACGGTTTGCCGGGATAATTGACAAGATGGGAAAACTGGTGGCAGGTGGCATGCGAAAAGGAATCGAGTCGCTTGAGCCAAAGGAGGAGAGGCGCAAGCTGTACCTTGAATATGCTCTCAGGACTGCGATGCGGCAGGACTTTGATTCTACCTTTGGCCGGGTCATCTATACTCTTACAGAGCGCGAAAGGGTAAAGCTCGCATCGTTTCCGATGGGCGAACAGCTGGTCCTCGTCTCCATAGACAAGAAAGGATTTCACGACAGGATAATACGAAAGGTTCTGGATCTCGTTTCGGCCGACTGACAATTATATACATGCCACGCCCTGCTAGCAGCATGCCTGTCAGGAAAAGAAAGAGAGGCAGTGGCCATCACATCTCGCACGGAGCAGATGGGGATGACCTAGTCGTCCGCAAGGTGACTGGCAAGGAGCTGGGCGACGCGGAAGAGCTCAGCGCGCGGCTTACTACTCTGGTAGAGATGCTTGACGCCAAAGGGATCATAAACAAGAACGAATACCGCAGGACTGTCGCAATGCGCCTGCATGAAATATCCAAAGCCGCGGCATTCGCAGAGCTCGACGAAGAGTTGTAGGCTGATGGCGTCGCCTGTTGGCAGGATCCTGGCGCTTTCCATTCTCGGGGGGCTTGCAGCTGGCGGAATCCTGGCGGCAGTCAGCCTCGTCATAGTCCGGCCATATACGAACGCAGTAGCCGAGCTAGTAATAGACGAATTGATAGCTGACGGCGAGTTCGATGAAGAAGAGTTTGATTCGCTGATGCAGTCAATCTACCAATCTCAGACTCTAGGGTCCGTCGCTGCGGGGCTTGCAGCTGGCGCATTGATCGGCGGGACATATATCGTGGGGAAACAACTTGATGCCCCGATGAGGCGCGCTATTGTGATAGCGGGCATCGCCTGGTTCGTTCTCTATGCAGTACCATCTGTAAAGTATCCACCGAGCCCTCTGGTTCTTTTTTATGCCGAGGCTGCGAGTTCGTTCTATCCGCTTTCCATAGGCTACACAGCAGTCTCTGGACTGGCGGCCCTTGGAATAGTAGTCGGCTTTAGAAAGATATCAAGAAAGAACAAGATATTTGGCATGGCAGCAGCGTACCTTGTCATAGCCGCCACTGCTTTTGTTTTCTTTCCAGAGTACGATCCTGATTCGTCCTATCCACAGGGACTGGTCAGCGCCTGGAGCGCAACTGTTTCAGCGGCATTTACTGTCTTTTGGTTCGCTGCTGGGACGATCTGTGGGGTTCTCTGGAGATTTCTCGGTAGAACTGACAGGCCCTGATCCCGGCGCGTCAACTTGACTGCCAGCAAGAAGGCTATCCTCGAAATGCGCAGGTCAGATGAACCTGCCAAACACTTTTGTGTAAAGCAGGAAGGTCGAGATGGACGGCGGAACCAGCCCGAGCATAAAGATATTCGGCGCCATGTCGGCTGACATGTTTGTTTCATTGATAATCACGATGATAATAAAGAATGACGTTAGAAGGGTGGCAGCGAAAAAGAGAACCGTTATTATCAAGAACCCAAGTGTGGCCAAGCTGCTCCTGGTTGACTCCGTCTGAGCTGCTGTCATGATACAAATCATAGCTCAAGCCTGTCAGATATAATGTTAAGCCCTTTCACCGGAACTTCGCCAATCAACTAGAGGGTCAAAGTACATTTTTATATCGTGAGAATGATTTTTTGAGTTATTGGGCCATTCGCATTCGCTATGCGTTTTTGACTCTAATGCGCCCGCAGAAGACTATTGGCGGCCTCAGATTTACAACAGAATGAGCCATTACATTTCTCAGGGATACGCGGTTGTGTACATAATGGAGCAGAACGAGACCGCGACTATCCGGCGCCTGTCAGCAGCAGACTTTCCCGTGGAGGACTTTGTAGAGTCTGGGGCCCTGACGATCATCAGCCGCGATGTTTTTTATTCACCATCGGTGACGAGCGGCACCTTGACTGAACAGTGGAACAAGATATTCGCCAGCATTGAAAGAAAAAGAGGAAAGAGAAATTTCATGGGTTACGTAGGAATAGGGATGCCAGCAGACTCTTTCTTCTCTACAGAAATGTCCCAGCAGCGGCTCGTAGACTACGAATCTGTGGTGGCACACAACTACGATGGAAGTATCGAAGCGATGTGCTGTTACACGACAGAGCTTTTGGACAGGATGCCCTTAAAGTACGTCTTCATGCTATTAAACGCACATCAGAACACCTCTCACAGGGACGGAAAACTAAAGCCGTGGAACAACGAAAGAGGAATTGATATCATCAGGAGAGGGCTGGATGAAGCACTTGGCGCGTATGTTTCCGAACTGGTATTCAGGCTGCTCATTGTCGATTTCGGAATGGACAAGAATGCCATGATAGCGTCTCCCGACCGGTTCGAAAATAAACTGAGGATACTGTTCGGTCCGTCAGCTGCAGAAATAGTATTGACGAAAATAAAGGACGAACTAAAGAAGGCAATAATGTACTGATCCGCGGCAGACACGTCACCTACATTGAGTATCAGTAACATGGGCATACTTTTCCATCGCGATGGATGTGTATAGTTCCGAACAACAGCAGTCTGAGAGTGGACTCGATTTGGCTCTTGGCATGGACATATCAAATAACTGAATCTAAAAGATTGCCTGATCGTAAAGCTCGGGATATTGCAATTGATCTATTGATGCGCCTGGTACACAGATATTTTATTCCGAACTTGATCGTGTATTCGTATATTTTTTCCCCAATGCTTCCAATTGCATTTTTCGGAAAGGTTATGGTCTTACAATACGGGTAGATAGCCAATACCATTGAAGAAACGATCTGGGTCTTGTCATTTGGAGTCAAATTTCGCTGGCCGCACCTAGCTATCGCGTCTGCACGCACGTGATCTTCTAAATCGGACATGTAATTTACCAGAAAGTCAAAGAGCGTCAATAGACCGAGTCTTGCGTTCATTATTTGTTGTGATGACAAGGAATGTGTTGAGGCAAATTCCTCAATTAGATCCAGAAAGCGGCTTTTTGATGGATTCGCCATGTCGTCAGCAATTTCCTGGATAAAATACCCTGTAGTGCGGGCAACAAGATATGGGTCGTCGAACAGGTTATCCCTTAGTCCCTCTAAAATGACAGTTTCGATGTCCAGTATGATATCAAGGTAGACTGAAAGTATTGTCTGAGAGGTAACGTCAGCAATTAAGTGAGAACGTTTCAAGGACCTGGTTATGGAGAGTATATCTCTGGTGTCTACCACTTCACATTCTGCCGAGCAATACATGATTTCCTGCGGCTCATTTGATGTATCAACTAAACTGACGATATAGCATCCAGATTCAACATACGAATTGGACTTGGATCTTAGATCCCAGCTAAATGAAGTTTGAAGAGGGCTATTAGACTTATCTCGTCCAAGCGGTTTTCTGAATATTTCATTTGAATTCTTGTCTGAAATTAGAATCGCGAAACGATCGCGTTTGTTCCTAGGCCCTAAATTTACAGTTCCAGATATCGGCTTGATCGAGGATGGAAAGATTAGCCCATAGTTATTATCAATCTTTAGTTGGCAATCCGAAAATGTCGTTAACATATGTCTAGATCTTGGCCAATTGTGTGAGCCGTTCACTTTTGTGAACTTTTACCGGTACTGTACCGAGATAAGACAGTCTATACAACCCGCCTGTCGCATGAAACGCACTATCGAATTCTAATCCTGAGCCTTCCCAGTCTTCATCTAGCCTACTATAATCTATTTGTGCAGGAATTGCGGTATAGATATTTGAATCCTCCACCAGGTCTACTCTAGACACTCTGCCTTGGCGGGTTGAGGGTGTGTAGCTTGAAAGCCCCCCTTTGATAAAGGCGACAAAGTCGTCAGCTGAATCAAATAGCTTTGAGTCTAGATCATTTGCGTCTTCTCCATACTTTGTGCGCGCGACGAACATCCTTTTGCCCTGGCCATCATTCACTCCAATTCTGGTACCGTGCATATGTTCTTCTATAGCCGCGTTCATTAATTGCATATTCCCTGAAAACAACACAGTACCCAACTTGCTAACAGCTGGAACATTTGTACTCCTCCCAAGGATATACACTGACGGTTCGGGGGGCCCTGCTGACAGGTCCGTCACAGCGCACCTGTAAGCGGATGAAATTGAATCAATGCCCATTGAAGTTGGAAGCGGCCAGAGTGTAACGCCCTTCAATCTCAGCAAGCAGAATGAAACTATGCCATATCCGTGAATGCGTCTGGGCCTCAGCCAACCAACGGGGATTTGAGATTCAAGGTAGTCCGGATCCAGACGAAAATTGAACAGGAATCTGTCAACGAGCTGACCGTAGACTGATGGTTTTATCATGTCTTTAATTACAAAGGCTAGGTATATTAATATTTGGTTGGCTGACCAACCAAATATTAATATACTGATAGGCCTGAACATTATGCATGCTTATTTCAATCGCTACCGGCTTTGTCACAATGGGGTTGACAGCATGAGCGTACGCGAAGCAAGAAAAGAGGAGAAGGTCAAGTTGATCCTCACAACGGCCCTGTCTCTGTTAGCAAGAAAAGGATATGAAAATACTACAATTAATGATATTGCCGATACTGCAGGAATTAGTAGAGGCCTTTTGCATTATCACTTCAAGGACAAGGAGGATTTGGTTGCAAAAGCCCTAACCTTTGGCTTTGGCCCAATGTGGGACTCATCTGTCGGCAAGATACAGAATGCAAGATCGCCCGAGCAGCTCGTCGATACCATGATTGACGTCCTGAAAACGAATGTTAGCGAAAATCCAGATTTTTCTGCACTACTTTTTGAGATGTGGGTTACTGGTAGAAGAAGTACAAGAATACGAAAGGTTTTCAACGATGGCTTTAACGAAGCAATCGACAGACTGAAGGGGCTATTTGAATTTGCGAGCAATGTTGGCATTGTCAAGATCGATAAGGATGATGCAGAGGGGATAGTTCGGATACTACTTGCAATGTACCACGGGTTTGCCATCCAGCTAATGGCAAATCGCGACAAGATTGATGACAAGAAAGTCTGGGCGTCTGTAAGGAAGGTTCTTCTTTCCGCGTTTGGGCCTGTCTGAATATCTAAGCCAAGGCCGATTTCCGGCGCCGGTGCGTTCAGTATAACTACCGATTAAGGCGCCGGGAGAGGGATTTGAACCCTCGTGACCCTTACGGGTCACAAGCTGGCTGATCGTAAAACGATTCCAGGCTTGCGCCCTACCGGGCTAGGCGACCCCGGCAACACATTGCGTTTGCAATTGTTTCTGTATTTATATTATTGTGAGGGCAGTCGCAATCGTTGCTGACACAAGAATCACCTCACCATTTTAGAAAATGCCTATATAACTGCGCACGAACATCACGGCATGGAAAGAGTACCAGAAGATCCGGGCAAGAACTACAGGACGCAGGGGCGCTTGATGTATGCCGATTATTCTCCCCTCGAAGATGACAGGAACCTGGTAGAGATTATCAAAGAGTTCACTTCTTTGGTTTCAAGAATAGGAAGGATGGACGCAAATGGCAAAAAGCTGGCTGCTTTACTCTCTGATTCAGATGGGCTGCGGCAGGACATTATAGCTGCCATCAAGAACATCAGAACAGACACTACATTTACGATGGACAAATTCCACAGCGAGCATGTTGATGTGCTGTCAAACGAATTGCTGACAAAAGGCGCAGCGCTGCTGATGGACACGAAAAATTCCCTCTCGGAACTGCTAAAAAACACCGAGACCGGCTTTGACGAGCAGCACACCAGATACAGGGACAAGGTCGCCTTGATGATTGACGAGAATAACAATGCTGCTTCCAACTTGGTCCAGACCTGGCTTGCTGCCGACAGCATGAATCTCCCTCGCCCCATTCTGGCGAATCTTGCGGTTACGGCCGGTGCTTCGCTTGACAGAAAGTCCGGCGCAAAGAATTATGAAACATTCCGCACCACCATTTCCGCAGCGACAGTCCAGGCCGGAGACTCGCCCCAGAAAGGCACTGAAGCGCTGCAGTTTTCATACACGTTTCGCATTGATCCATCGGGGCTAGATTTCTGGAACTACAGAAGAATTGTGACTGACCTGGGGATCAGAGAACTCTTGCTCCCCGTGGGCATGAAGGCACCAGTCTCTGAAAGGATAAAGCAGTCGTTCAGATTCGGCTCGCGCAAAGACGCAGAGGTGATGAAAGAGCCGGAATTTGTAAAGGCAGATGGCTATTGCATTATTGCCGCTTCTCTCAGTGACAACAAGACCCTGGTTGTAGAGCTCGCAAAAGATCCTGCCAGGCCAGAGGAGAGCGGACTTTTCAAGATAACCTACGATGTAGCCAACCTTTCAGTTCCCGGACAGCCGCACGCCAGCGCCGGGGCCAGGCCCAGGATAGATTACCTTGTTCAGGATGGCGGGAATCTGGTGACAGAGTCCGACTTGCTCCAGATAGCAGAGATCCAAAAGAATTCCGACCTGTCAAAGTTACACCTTCTGGGATCAGCAGTGCTGGCAAAGATAAGGATCCTCCAGGATCCGCAGGTCATAAGGTCAAGGGGCACGCTGACTGAGCTGAGGACGCGCAATGACAACCTGGTGATTCCATCAGACCTGAAGCAAGGCAACTATTCTGCGCTAATTGAATTCCTTGAATCGATCGCTTTTTCTTACGCGCCGTTTGCAAAAAAGATGCAGGAAAAAACACCTGTCCAAGGCGAGCTTGTCCTTAGGGAAGAGCTTGGAGGTGGCCAGAGAAAAGAGTACTCGGTCCGGGTCGATGAGCTGAGGTCGCAGCTAAAGGACACTGAACATGGAAAAAGGATCGCGGCCGCCATGGGCCTGTGACGCAAAGCTAAAAATGGAGGATTGTCGCCAGAGTCCTCTGCTTTTGTCTGCGCAGGGGCTCTCTGATAATTGCAGGGGCGGAAACCATGTTGACTGCGGCGACTGTATGTGTCGCTGCCACATTCCCGGGACGATGGAAAACCTTGCGAAAAATATCGCGCTGCTGGATCGCAAGCGACCGGGCATCGGCGAAACCCTCTAGGTTTCATCCGCGTGTTCGGTATCAAGCTTGTCGAGATCAATTTCTGACCGAGGCACCTGAACATTCGTGGCCTGCTCGCCCTTTGTTCGCCATGCCTTTGGATAGGTTCCGGGCTTCATTATGAGCCGCTTCATTACGAATGCAACCCCACGGGCGCTCTGCTCGATCTCGTCCTTGGTCATAGCAGCCTGGGCAAGGCCCACAACTTCTCCCTTGAGGGAATAGACGCCGACGAGCTCTCCCACCCTGATGTCGGCGGGAACGGCGATCACTCCGGGGACTGCAAGCGGCGCGCCATGGCACAGCGCATCCACAGCCGTGTCTCTGATGGTCACTGCCCTGATGCCTTCCAGGCAGCGCTCTATTGGCTTTACCAGCCGCCGGATCTTTGTTTCGTCCTTGCCTTCCTTGAAGCGGTGGTAAGCATCGGCAAGGTCGTGAAGCCTGACAAGGCCGTCTCCCTGCTCTGACAGGTTGCTGACCCTAGTCCTGCGGAGCTCGACCATGGTCGCTCCCGGCGACAGCACTTCACCGATATCGTAGATTATTTTGCGTATGTACGTCCCTGCCTGGCAGAGGATGCGCATCAGGACAAGCCTGTCGTACTCGTCCAGGTAGTCAAATTCGTAGACCGTCCGCATGCGCGTTACTCGCTTGACAGATGAGCGCTGCGGCGGGCGCTGGAATATCTCTCCGGTGAACTCTTGCATCGTCTTCCTGAGCTTCTCCTGCGAAACGTGGGCATGGAGCCGGGCGAGAGCATAGTACTCCTTTGGTCCAAGCAGAAGAACAGAAAGCGCCTTTGTGCCTTCGCCAAGCCCCATCGGTAAAAGACCCGTGGCTCCCGGGTCAAGCGTCCCGCTGTGGCCGGCCTTTTCTATTTCCAGTATCCTCTTGACCCATGCCACGACTTCATGGCTTGTCGGACCCGCCGGCTTGTCCACGAGAACCAGGCCGTAGTAGAGCAGCGACTCGATAGGCCGCTTGTCGGGGTAGTGTCCATAGTTGTCATTCGTAACATCGTCATCTACCCGTACGAGATTTTCCAGCTGGGGGAGGATCAAGGCGCTACTCTCCTGTATGCTTACGCACTATTATCCGGGATATTTCGACGAGAGAGCGGAGCGGCAGCTTGTCCGTATTCAGGACGTAGTCAAAGACTGTGAGGTCTTCGCCGAAACGAAAGCCGTACAGCTTGAAATAGATCTTGGAGTTCTCCCCGTCCCTTAGCTTTATGATCCTTCTGGCCTCAGAAAAACTGATGCCGTCCCGGTTGGCCATCCGCCTTGCCCTGTTGTCCTGCGACCCGCGGAGCCAGAACCGGATGACAGAATCGTCCTTCACCAGCCAGGGCAGGGTGTAGCTTGTTATCACTGCCCCTCCCTTTTTCAGAATATCGGCAAGCTTTTTGTCGACCTTTTTGTCAAACGATGGATCCGACCTGCGCTCTCGCATGAATTTTTTTGCCTCATCGGTGTCCCACCAGTCATCTCTGTCGACGGAGTAGCCCTTCTCCGCGGCAAGCATCTTTAGAATGTCGCCGCCATTGTACGTCGACAGCCCGAACTCTTGTGCCAGCTCGCGGGCGATGGTGGTCTTGCCAACAGCGGGCCAGCCAGATATGACTATGCTAATTTTCCTGGCGACTGCCAATTCTAGGTCATGCTCGGCATGCCAGTCTTGGTCACCTTGGAAATAACGCCGCTGAACCCAAACGAGGTTATCAGGAACCAACCCCACAGGTATACCGCGCCGGGGACCTTGCAGGGGCCTTTGAGTCCCTGGCTCGCGTCTGTCTGGTTCTTTAGCTGCGTATCGTTTGCCACGTTGCCCTCGTTGCACGTGATAAACGGAAGTTCTATCGGGGAAAGCGAAACTGTGCCGCCAAATATTGCCGGGAAGACGAAAATCCAGACCATGAACGAAGGAATCATGTAGATGAACATTGGCCGCATCTGCTGTTGCTGCATTTCAAGCGCCATCTTGTTGACATATGCCTGTCTTTTCTTGAGCTCCTCTATCCTCTTCTTGTCCTGTTTCTTTATCGCATCGGTGTACTGCTTGCGCCATTCCGTCGTTTCCTTCATGACCCTGTTCATCTTTTCAATGTCCGTTGTCTTTTTGCGAAGCATCGCAAACGCAAAGTTCATGCCGACTGCTATTAGCAGGGCAACAAGCGTGGCACTCAACAGGTCGGGAAATATCGGGTTCTCTGTGTACGTCGGCGCCAGGGGCCACTGCCGGAGGAGCTCCTCGATCAATCTACTCGATCTCCCCCTAGGAGCACCTTTGCTATATTTGCTGCCGCTTCTTCTATCCTGCCGTCAGTGTTCATGATTATTGCAAAAGGTGCGCCCGTCAGAATAGAGCAGGAAGCCACCATGACCCGAGAGATGTCAAGCTCCTTCTGTATGTCGTCGGCTGAAATAATGTCCCGCTGGCGGGTCTTGTCGCTTGTTCGCCGCGCCGCTATTTCCTGCGCGTCTGCAGCAACCATCACCATGTTGGTTGGCTTCATGATGTTTAAAAGCCTCATCGGAAGGCCGGGATAGTAGCCTTCCGCCGTGTTTATGAAAAGATGGGTATCGACAAGAACTATTTCCTCTTTCATTTCCGCGATGCGTTGAGCCGCCATTTCCTGGAGCCGCCTCTGTTCTTCGACCGGCATCCTGCGCATCTCGTCGCGATGGGCCAGGCCCAGCTTTGCCTTTGCCTCTTCAAACATCAGCGTCCCGAAAACGACCACTGCGGTCTTGCGCTTTTCGTTCAGCATCTCGGCAGCGCGGCTTATGACAGTTGTCTTGCCTACTCCGGGAATGCCCACAATGACTGCGCGCTTATGGTTTTCTGCCAATTAGAGCCGCCAGGTTGGGCATGTGGGTGTCGACCTGCTCTTTGACCAGGGTCTGGTAGTAGCTCACCATGATGTTGACCATCAGCAGGACGCCGATCCCCGAGCCAAAGACATTTAGAACATCCGAGATTCCGGCAAGTAGCCCTATAATCATACCACTGAGCAGGGTGAGCGATGGTATGTAGCGGCTAAGGAGAGTTTCGACAGAGCCCTCCGCCCTTCTGAACCCCGGTACTTGGACGTCAGCGTCTAGCAGGTTGCGCGCTGCAGTCTTTGCTGAAAGTCCGCCGAGCTCCACCCAGAGCCTGGAGAACACGGTGACTATCCCTGTCATGAATATCACGTACACAAAGGCCCTCAGCGGGTCAGCAGCTGCCACGTCAAGGCTCCTTGGAGCCGTGATGTAGTACAGGATTCCCCCGATGGGTGTCGCGGTGGATCCCTGCGAATTCGGGTCAAACTGCGCGATCCAGTTGAATGCGGGGTTCTGGTTGTTGGGATTATAGTTGGCCCAGAGCATCTGGCCCATGAATACAGCATTCGCTATCAGGGCGGACGCAAGAATTACCGGAATGACTGATGTATAGAGCAGCTTGATCGGATAAACGGCTGTAAAGCCCCTGTACTTTGTGGAGACTATGGGAATATCGACGTGGATTCCCTCGATATACACGAGCACGAGAATTACTCCTACGGTCAGGGCAAGCACGAATATGCTTGGCAGCTGACCTACCCTAAAGATCGCATCGGCCCCGTTGCCGTTCGACGCCGCTTCTATGGTAAAAGGGAGAATCCCTACAGGTCCGTCGTCGGCAGGAACTGGGCTAAATACGCTCCAGAGAATAGTCTGCGCGACTCCTGCCATGATAAACAGGCTTAGCCCGGAACCTACCCCCCATCCCTTCTGAACCATTTCGTCCATCAGCATTACTATGACGCTGGCGCCGATCAGCTGGCCGATCACGATGTAGATCGCGTATGGCGCCTCGTTGGCCGTCAGGGGGCCGTAAACTGATGCGCCGTAGAGCGCGCCTTCTGCCACTATGACTATTAGCGTAACTATCTTTGTCGCCGAAGTAAAGAGGGACCTGTCGTCAGGGTTCTTGAAGTCCAGCTTTATCAGGTCAGAACCCTTTAGCAGCTGCATGAGCAGGCCTGCCGTGACTATTGGCCCGATGCCCAGCTCCATCAGCGTTCCCTGCTGCGCGGCGAAAATTACCCTGGCAAAAGCAAGAAAGTCAAATCGCGGATCATCAGTTACGCCGTAAAGCGGAATCTGGCCCATGACCAGGTACGCCAGGAGCGCGATGCCGGTCCAGACGAATTTTTCCGTCAGGGAAATTTTTCTTTTGGGCTTTGGGACCTGGGGGACGTAAACTGATGCGGCCTTTATGAACCGCCGAAGCCCGTGTTCACTCTGCGTTGCGCTGCTCATTGGTCAAAACCTCGCCACCTGCAGCCTCTATTTTCGACTTTGCACTCTCTGATACCTTTGCCACCTTTATCGCGTATGCTCCGGTCACTTTTCCTCCGCCCAGCAGCTTGTCGTATCCGAGCGAAGTAAGATCCAAGACGACCTTGCCCTTGTCGTCTGCCTTGCCGTGCTTTGCAAACGCCGAGTCCAGGTCGCGGATGTTCAGCCACGAGCTGACAAGGTTGCGATTAAAAGAGTTGAATGGATCGTGACCAAAGTGGTCAGGTTCCTCGATTACTGTCCTGATGAAAAAGTGCTTGTGCTTTCCAGCTCCGCCGATTCCTCCCCTGCTGCCAGCCTGCCTGTGCTGACCTATCTGGCCCCACCCGCAATACCGGCTGCCGCGCTGGCGTCTGCTTTTTCTAAATCTAGTAGCCATTAACTATCTCACTTGCATGCTGCTGGAATTTGCTGACTCTCGTTTTTCTTTCACCTTAATTAAGTCTTGCTGCCCTAGAGCATCCTCTTCACAATTTCTACAAGACCAGCGTCGTCTCCAAGAACTCCGTGCTGCGTGTACTGAGTCTTGGTCTTTCTTTTGAATCCGCCTTTTGGAGGTCCGAGGGCAAACCATGGTTTTATCCCATCGATCTTTGAGATGGACACTTTGTTCTCTGCTATTGCAGCCGCAAAGTCATCGATGCTCTTGTATTCTTTTGGCAGGTCTGATTTTGTAAGCGGCTTGTAGCCGGTTTTTCTGCCGCGCTTTTCAAGCAGTTCCTTCACTATTCCGGCGTCGGCCTTTGTCCACGCGACAATGTCCTTGACCTTTTTCAGCATGCCAACGTACTCCGGGCTGTCAGGTACAACCGTGGCCCGGAAGCGCCTGTCCAGATTGAGCCCGTCGAGCGTCATTTTGGCCCAGGCCGGAATGTTGACCGTTCCCTTGATTCGAACGACAAGAAAAGCCATAGCATCAACCCACGCTGTAGGTGCTCCTGAGAGCGTTAAAGACCGCTTTTGTAGTAGAAGACATTGTGTTTGTCGAGCCAAACGACTTTGTCCATGAGTCTTTCAGGCCAGCCAGCTTTAGCAGGTTCTTTATGTTCACGCCTGCCACGAGCCCAAGGCCTCTTGGTCCTGGAATGATATCTATGGTTACGCTGCCGCCCCTGCCCCGGACCTTGAACGGAACAGAGTGGAGCTGGTTGCACTTGCACTCCCAGCTTCCGCAGCCCAGCTTTACCGGTATGACGTTGAGATACGCAGCATTGGTGGCCTTGTCTATGGCAAGCCTCATCTGAGAAGCCTTGCCCTTTCCTATGCCAAACCAGCCTGCTTCGTTGCCAACAGCTACCAGAGCGTTGAATCGGGTCATCTCGCCGGCGTCGGTCTGCTTTTGCACGATGCCGACATGCACCACCTGGCTCTTGATGTCTGGAAGCAGGTGCCTGACTATCTCTGATTCCTGGATCCTCATCCCGTTTTCATAGATCTGGTCCATCGAATTGATCTTGCCTGCAAGCACCTGGGTCCCGAGCGTCGTACGGGGCTTCCATTCCGCCTGCTGCTGTGGTGACGTGGAGTAGCGGCTCATTTCTTCTTGCTCTTACCTCCCTTCTTTTGCTTTTTGCCCTTCTCTTCCTTTGCTTTTTTGGCCGGTTTTTCCTTCCTTTCCTTTGGCGCCTTCTTTTCCGGCTTTTCTTTTTCAAGTGCCGGGGCTTGTTCCTTGTCGGCCTTCTTTGGCGCCGCGAGCTTGCCGCCCGAGATCTTGCTCCTCATCTCTTCAAAGTGGACAGGATAATCCTCGGGCTTTAGGCCGCCCTTTAGCAGGTTCGAAAACCGTGACTTGTATTCTTCTTGATTGTCCTTCAACGCGCCGGCATAGTCGGCGATGTGCTGGCCATTCAGGCGTTCCTGTGGCGGCAATGATTCCTCAGAAACCGGAATGTTTACACCAGAGTCAACGGCGCCCTTTAGGCATGCGGCGACCCTTGACGTAAAGTGATCTTTTCCGATATAGAGCACGGCGCGATCGACTCCCTTTGCAAGGGCCTTTTTGCCAGTCAGCAGGCCTGTCAGGTAGCACGCAGGGAGATTGTTAGACGCGCCCTTCCAGCCCTGCTTTGCGAGCTCTCTGCTGTGAGCGGAGGCGATCACAATGTCGCCCGCGGGAGTGGGCCTCAGAACCTGCGCAGCAACGTTCTGGTCGCTGACCTTTACCGTCATGAACGAGTGCCTGCCTATTAGCACCGCAGCCCTCCTGCGATAATTCGTTTTATCGTTCCTGATCCTCTTTAGCGTACGAACAAAAGTCAACAACTATACACCATTCAACGATTAGAGATGCAACGATTTTGAAGCACTTATAAACGTTTTAGGATTTGTTCGGAATTTCTTTCTTTTTTGCAATCGATGCGGCGTATGCCCCTGCGGCTACGCCGTTGTCAATGTTTACTACTGCCAGTCCAAGGGTGCAGCTCTGCAGCATTGACGCTAGGGCGGCTACACCATTTCCTCCAAAACCATAGCCGACCGATGTCGGCACGCCGACGACTGGAACGTCAACCATTGACGCGACTACTGATGCCAGCGCGCCTTCCATGCCTGCCACTACCGCAATAGCGCCCACGCCCTGGCCGATCATTTCTTTGAGAGCCGGGAACAGCCGGTGCATGCCTGCGATCCCGATGTCATAGCTGGCAATTGATTCGCAGCCCA
>DATBMW010000030.1:0-4721 GCA_036554645.1 Nitrososphaera sp. | reverse complement strand
TCTGAAGTCACTTCCTGCCCCCTCTTTGCTGGCAGGCAATGCATAAAGATGGCATCTTTTTTTGCAAGCCTCATTGTGCCTGAATTAACCTGGTATTTTGGTAGGAATACCGCTTCCCTTGTCGCCTTCTCCTCCTCCTTTCCTATAGAAATAAAAGTGTCAGTCACAACGACATCAGAGTCTTTTACAGCCCCGACAGGGTCTTCGGTGACATTGATTTCCGCGCCTGTCGCCCTTCCTTCAGACCTGGCAAGTGCGACGACTCCATCAAGTGGCGCATAGCCTCTCGGGCATGCTGCCGTCATGCTTATTCCTGTCTTGGCGCACCCAAGCATCAGGTCATTGCAGACGTTGTCGCCGTCGCCAAGCCACGCAAGTTTGAGGCCCTGTAGCCTTTTCTTGTTTTCGCGAATAGTCATCAGATCCGCCAGGATTTGACATGGATGAAATGAATCCGACAACCCGTTGATTACTGGTACCGAGGCATATGCCGCAAGGGTTTGTACGTCCGTGTGATCGTAAACCCGAGCCATTATGCAGTCAAGATAGAGCGACAGAGTCTTGGCAGTGTCGTCTATCGTTTCGCCTCGGGATAGCTGGATGTCATTTGTGCTGAGGTAAATTGCACTCCCGCCCAGCTGGTACATGCCTACTTCGAAACTGACTCTGGTCCGAGTAGACGGCTTTTGGAAGATCATTCCCAGTGTTTTTCCCTTCAGCAGCTGACGCGCCCTGCCAGTTCTGTGTTCTTTTTTTAGCTTGGCAGCGAGGCTGAGTATTAGATTGATCTCGCTGGTCGTCAGGTCGGCGATGCTGAGAACGTCTTTCTTACTTAAGGAGGTCTTCAATGTCTTCATCTGTCAGGTATACTACCTTTTCTTCTTCAGAGTCTTTATCTTCTTTGCGCCTCTTTTTCTCATCCTTCTCTTTTTCCTTTTTCTTTATCTCCTCTTCCTCTAACCTGGCCCTTTCAGCTTCATCTCTCGACCTTTCTTCCTCCGCCTTGCGCTTCTGCTCTTCTTCTTTCTTGCGTTCCTCGTCAGTCTTTTTCTTGAACAATCCGCCGAACCTTCCCTTCTTTTCCTTTGAATCCTCCTGGACAGGTGGTTGCTGCGGAAGGGACTCTCTCGAAGACTCGATTGTTTTCACGACAGGTTCGGGTTTGGGCATCTCTTTGCTTTTTGGAGGCGGAGGAATGTCCTTTGGCTTTTCACTTTGTTTTTCTGCAGGTGGAGGTGCCTGAACAGGCGGTTTCGCGAGAGGTGCCGGTCTTTCGGGCTTTTCATGCTGCATTGGTGCAGTGATGCTGGGCGAAGCCGCGGGGACGACCGGAGGTCTTGGCGGCGTCTTTTCCTGCTCTGGTGGCACGTCGCTGCCAACAGGCTTTATTTCAATGTCGCTCTTTGTTTCATCTATGCCCCTGGAAATCTGTGCGCGTGACATCAAGTCCTCGACCTTTACTTCTGCCGCTATACCGAAGAGAGATTCGATGAATTTGTCTGGTTCAAACGGGATAATATCATCATAGCCCTGCCCTACGCCGACATATACAATGGGCTTTGAGGTGATGTAAGCTATTGAAATCGCTGCGCCACCTTTTGCATCAGCGTCTATCTTTGTCAATATCGCGCCATCGAAATTTGTGTATTGAAAAAATTCCCGAGCCTGGTTTATGGTATCGTTGCCGGCCAGCGCGTCCCCTATGAACAACTTGGCATCGGGCTTTACTACTCTGACGATTTTGCCCATTTCATCCATCAGGTTCTTTGAAGTCTGCATCCTGCCTGCGGTGTCAACAAGCACGACGTCGATGTAGTTCTTGCGAGCGTGCTCAACCGCGTCCCGTCCAACGGCGGATGGATCTGCTCCGTACCTCTGGGCAATGACCTTCAAAGAAAGCCGGTCCGCGTGCTGGGTCAATTGTTCTATGGCGCCCGCCCTGTGTGTGTCGCCTGCTGCAACTACGACAGTAAAGCCGCCATTCCTGAGCAAGTTTGCTACCTTGGCTACGGTCGTCGTCTTGCCAGTGCCATTGATTCCTAGGAATACTATGACAAACGGCCCTGCCTTGGCATCGCGTTTTGCCCGGATTTTCTCTGCCAGGTCGAATTTACCTGCCCCCGCAAAGACTCCGGCCACGGCATTCTGAAGTTTTGAATGAATAACTTTCTCTACATCTTCCCCTTTTTCCAGCTTTAGCCCCAGCATTTCCTTTTTCAGCTGCACCGAAAGGCTGTCCACCGCTTCCTGGGCCACGTCGCTTTCCAGAAGCGACATCTGAAGATCAAAAAGGCTGTCATCGAGTACTTTCTCTGTTATTTCTTTCTGGCCGATCCCCTTTGCAGCGCTTGAAAATGCCTTCTTTAGCTTGTCAAACATAAGTAAGACACGACTTGGCCCTAGTGCTGCTGAGCTTGAGACTGGGCTGCCCTTAGCATTTGATTTATCTGTGTCTGCATTTGTTCCATGCGTGATTCCATTTCCTGTCGCTGCGCTTCAAGCTGCCTGGCGGCCACTTCGTATTCCTTGATTCTTGCCTCCACATAATTCAGTGCATCGTTCCTGCTTTTCTCCACTACGACGCTTGCACCCAAGTTTACCAATAGCTTTTTCGCCGGAGGAACATTCGTCTTGACGTATACGCCTATACCTATGGGCATCAGAGATTCCACTTCTGATTCTGAGGAGAAGTTTTGGATCGTGGTCGAAGCCAGGCGGGCTTCTTCCATTAACCTTGTAACCGTAACCTGACGCGTCATGATGTCGTTCATGTACGCTTCAAGGACCCGGGATTGCTGCACCATTTCGTTGATCCTCTGCTCCATCGCGGCCAATTGTTGCTGCCTGGCGGGATCAATGTTTGTGCTCATGAAATCCACTGTTCTAGATCGATTTTTAAAGCTTTAGTTCATTGAGACTTTCAACATGTCTGACATTCTTACCTGCATACCGTAGCGGTCCTCCTCGCTTTTCATGTGACGATATAACTTTAGCATTTCCAAGCCGTGCCTGGCGAGGCTGAACTTGCCAGCAATTTTGAGCTGGATGAACCTGAAAACAAGCGAGTAAATCCTGAACCTTTCAATTACGGCCCGGCGATACTCCTGCAGGTCATGCATGTGATTTACAAAAAGCTCTGCGCACCAGGTCGATGGTATTATCCCTTCTCCAAGCAGCGGGTAAACGGTGCCTATCGATTCTCCGACACCAACTGATTTTCTCCCATCAGTGAAAGGCTCGCAGCTTGCTGGGGGCGTAAGCCTTACTGGCCTTCCTACCTTTTTAATAACCTCGCATTCCTGCTTTTTCAGGAATTCATCTACAAAGCTGTTGTGCTTTTTCATGAAATCTCCTGCCCCAATGTGGGCATAGCCGTTTCCAAGCGGAAAGTACCAAAAGTACCCCGACATCGATGGAAAAGATCGCAAGTAAAAGTCATCGAAGGGCTCCTTCCCGTCGGCGTACCTAACCTTGTACTGCACACATGGAATCCACATTTCGTTCTCGAGCCTCGGCAGGTAGTTCCTGTGGAAGCCGGTCGCGTCTACGATGATGTCAAAATCCGGCTCTAGTTCTTCCTTGCGCGGAGCTTTTCCGAACCTTATCTCTGTCCCCCTTATCATGTCCTGTATAAGTCGCAGCTTGTCATAGCTCACCATGCCCTTGAGCCTGATGTCGACGGCTTCCTTTTCTCCGAGATCGACTTGCATGTGCTTGCCATCATGAAGGACATAATTTTCAAAATCGAGGCCGCAGTTCTTGGACAACCCGGCCATTACGTTTTCGCAGGTCGCCCATGCACATACTGCGTCGTGCTGGTTCTGGGGCATCCGCTCAAAGCCCACGATCTGGTTATCGTGATCATCGCTCAGCCTGTTCATGAGATATGCACCCGCAACCCCTATGCCAACAACTGCGATCTTCATCCAGCCTCGTAGACGATCTGGATAAAGATCCAATAAAAAGATTGACAATCCCCGCTGGCAACGACAAAAGGATATGTAACGCCGCAGGTGAACAAACTGCATTGTCAGCTAAGAAGATTCAGATGCCTGGCGCTGCTCGGGCAGGCATAGGTCTGTTGATAATGGGCGCGATCCTCGTGGGCCTGGGACAATACCTTGACAGAGGAGCTCTTTCACTCTATGGGCTGATTATGGCGGCCGCCGGCTTTGCGCTTTACATGATTGCCTCCATCATTGTTAGAAGAAAAGCGCGTCGTTGACAAGGCGCGGCCCGTTCCCTTGGTCATTCCATGTAGACGGCAGGTTTGAACGGCCTTGCGAATTTTGCTTTTGCCTTTGGATCGTATTTCCCGGCATCTTCCTCTGAAAATACAACCACTTCAGATTCGTTGGTCTCGGAAGACAGCAGTGAAGCGCCATCACGGATAGCATCATCTTCAGCAAACTCCTTCATGGTCAGCCTTCTGCTTCTTGCCTCAAGTGGAGAAGACAGGATATCTTCCATCATTTTTTGTACCAGCTTTGGATCCGTCTTTACCCTGGCAGTCTCCGTGTTTGCGATTAGCTGTTTCATTACTTCACCAAAATTCGACTTGCCATCCATGACGTTTGCCAGTACTGCCTTGTAGACGAGTGCCTTCCAGGGCGCCGAAGTATAGACTATTATCTTGGTGGGCAATATCTTTGTGACCTTTATTATGTTCTGAAAGTCAGCAAGCAGACTTGAGATCAGGAATTCGGATTCTTCAGCCACTG
>DATBMW010000086.1:0-9456 GCA_036554645.1 Nitrososphaera sp. | reverse complement strand
CTTCGGTCCAAAGCCTGTGGAAACAGGTAAAGAATACGACGTCCAAATTACTGAAACGAGCAGGAAGGGCGACGGCATTGCCAGAGTACAGGGATTTGTAATCTTTGTAAAGGACGGCAAAGTTGGCCAGAGTAGCAAGGTAAAGGTCACCAACGTTGGTGCCAGGTTTGCTACCGCAGAACTAGTTCAGCAGTAAGAAACAAATCCAAAAAGAATAATGTGGCAACTGCCTCTTTTGACGGAAAGTACCACAAAAGTTTTTTCTCTTTGTCATGATCCGATAACTCTATCCACAGATATTCTTTGGACCGATTTGGAAATAAATGATGGGAACTCAAGCATCTTTTTGTTGCCGATGACCTCTTGACCCTTTATAATCAAGCTGTATCATATGGTTCATCTGATGGCCTCGAAGAAGAGCATTGGGAATAGAAAGTTCACGATAAGGATTCAGCGAGCACCCGAAGGAGGCTATGCAGGACAGTGCATCGAACTGCCTGGTGCTATTAGCGAGGGCGAAACAATTAAAGATCTTAAGACAAACATGACTGAGGCTATTCAGGTCGTGCTGCATACATTAGACGAACAATCGAAGAAAGATAGAAAGATCGTATTAGAAATTCCAAGTCGATGACATTATCTAAAGTGATTGGTCCGGTCAATTGCCTGCTCTTCGCCTGACAAGATATGGCCAGACCTGCAATCAAAGGTCCCGCGCTCTGAAATCTCCCCGGCTAGTGTGCGATTGGTTCTTGACTGTTCCGACCGCCTTCTCCATCGCGTTCCTAGATATCGCCATATCGAGCTTGATCAGGTGTTTCACGACCTTGTTCTCTCTGTCCAGCTGGTACAGCGTCGCCCTCACTATCCGTCTCGTCACCTTCAGCGCGCCAGACTTCTCCAGCTCCTTCCAGTATCTGAAAAATGTCGCCCCGCCCATCTCCAGGTTTCTTACAACTTCGTTCTTGGAGTAGTCGGACAGCGGGTTGTCCAAGAAAAAGTCGGCAATTCTCAATACGGGACTTGAGCCTAGATATCGCAATAGCAATGTCTCATCGGTCTTGTATGCCATGAGAAATTACTATGGCTGAAAGTATATGAATTTAGACTCTGAAAGTACCGAAAGAGAACTCGTGCTTTCTGACGATGCGGCAAAGGCTATGATCCTCTTCAAACTTCAAAAGAGGCAAGGCATACTGCACAATGCATAGTATTAATTAGGATTGTATCGCCACCTCAGTGAATGAGAAGAAAATACTCTAGCGGTGGCAAATGTGAATGTATCTGCCACAAAAGACCGAATACCGACTATTGCGGCTATTGTTCGACGTCTCACACCGGGCAGCCGAATAGAAGGTAGGGACTGCTCGACGCGACGCTTCAGTTATGGGACGGTGTCAGCTATTGGTTGCACTATCGCGCAAACGTGAGCCGGCGATACAGGCAGGAAAAGCCTTATTGTGGCTGCCACACTAGTTTTCTATATTGGGAGACGAGGCGACTTCAGATGAGCATATCATAAGATGCAGCTACTGCGGCCGCAACCTGATAGTCAAGGACATCATGAATAACGGTGTCGCATTTCTCAGCCACCTCAAGAATGACCACGACATCTTTTACACTCCGCAGAGAATGACTGAAACGAAGAGCAGGAAACGGGACTCAGGCAATCAGGCGCTGGCCTCGTCTGACTAGTTATTCTCTGGAGCTGCGACCTGACACGGATGGCGCGCCAGTGACCTTACATTCTTATAGCTAGCACACGGTTAGATAATGATGAACAGGATTTTTTCTGCGATAAGGGAATACGATAACCAATCTACGAATCCAAAAGCATGCAAGAATTGTGGGCAGCCTGCGACTGCGGATGCCCTGTTTGAAGTGGGTAACGATATCATGCTGATAGAGCGGTACTGCGGCGAATGCGCAAGAACGCTGGAACATAGTCGGGGCTCGAGCTAGTCTTGAGTTCCAGGTATGCGCCAGTCCCGCGCACCTCTGGAGGACCTCCGAAAAATGGCCAGGAGCGCACGGTAAGTGATCGCGATGGCGCGCCGCATCTAGAGTATTTCATGAACGGAAGTTGGCGCCACGATACCACAAGATGCAGGCTGCAAGCAAATAAGGACTGCAATAGGTAGCAAATATTCCCTCCACATTTGCACGCATCATTGTCGGGATTTTTCTCTCATTGATGGAATCCCGCGAACATAAGTTTTCCCTAGTCTTGAATATTGTCGCTATGCGATACGCTATCAATGGTGGGCTTGCATGAGACAAGATACTGTTTTTATATATGATTAGTGTCGAGGAGTTTGATGCCGTCCGAGGATCAGGATGATGAAACCCGATCCGAACGGCAAGGCGCAGCTAGAGATGCGCGTCCGCCAAAGAAAGATTCTGGCCCAAGTCCGATGTCAAACATTTTCAACAAGCTGAGAAACAAGAAAAGCGAGAAAGACAGTCCAGCTGCGGACTCGGTCGACAATGTGTCGGGGGCAAAAGCTGCTTTTGAAGTTTCCGAGTTGGTGAAGGAAATGCAGAGACTGGGTCTTGAGCCAGCAGGTCTTGGCAAATTCATTTCGTCGCTTCACAGGCTTGCTGTCGTATCAGGCGTTTCTCCCGAGAACCTTGCATCAGCCATCAGGGATCTGGGTGCCCTGTCACAGGACAAGCACTTGTCCTTAGCTCAGGCGCGCAGGTATCTGCAGCAGCTGGCGGAGAAGCAAAAAGCATTGACAATCGCAATTGCCGATCTTGAAAGAAAAAAGGGATCTTTGGAAGTAGAAATGGGCCTCGAGCAGCTGGACCGCTCGACGACCCGGGAGTCACTGTCAGAGTTTGAAGAAGTGAAGCAAAAACTGGAAAGCAACGGTCTCTCTATTGTCGAAGTATCGAAACTGATTTCATTGATGGAATCCGCAAAAGAGCTGGGCTATGATTCTGCCGCCATTGCGGATTCCCTGGCGAATCTAAAATCCCAAGAAGTGGCCAGAAGCCAATTACGAGACGAGATCGAAAGCCTCCTTGAGACCAGGAAAAATGCCCATGACAGGCTCCTGGCACTCGAAAAAGAGGTGTCTCAGAACCAGCAGATATTGAGGTCAGCCGAAGAGCTGAAAAGACTCGGGTTCGATTTCAGCGACCTTGAAGAGCTGGGCTCGACAATCAGAATGATTGCCCAGACCAGGAACCTCGACAAATCTGATGCAAGAAACCAGCTCTTGTCCGACCTTCAGGGGTATTATGCCAACGATCAGGAGCTGAAGAAAAGGATACGCGTCCTGGAATCGCTGCTGGAACAGAAAGAAGAGAAGTTCAGGATGCTCGAATCCGATTATCAAAATGAAAGGGCGGTCCTTGAAAGTACAAGGAAGTTAATTTCAGGCGGCGTTGACGGCGAATGGCTTGGCAAGTTGCGCGCCATAATGGACAGTTATGGGATCGACATAGGCATGCTGGAGACCGAGCTAAAGAACCGGGAGGGCCTCAAATCAAGCATTGACGAGCTTGCCCGGACAAAGAAAGCGCTGGAGGAAGAAGAACGACTGCTCCATCAAAAGGTGGTCGCGGCAGAGGACCAGCGACTCAAGACTCTCTCTCTTATCAACGACCTAATAGTAAATCCGAGGTCAATTTCTCCACAAAAGCAGCCGGTTCAAGACGCCGGAGCCAGCGAAATCGGACAGCTGCGCGACCTGGTACGGGCAGCAAACGGAGAAATCGTGAACAATAACGACTTTATCGTTTCAGCAACAAAAGCGATCGACATAATTAGTTCAAAATTGCCCAGGGGAAGCCCAGCAAGGCTTGTGCTGGAACATGCTCTGCTAGCGCTCAGACACGAGGCTGATCCCGGAGTCGAGTAACCGTCCGCAAAAAGTTAGAGTCCAGCTACCTGTTCCTTGGGACAAAATCAAGAGTTACGCCGCGTTCTGCGTCATAGTCGATGACATACTTTTCATCTGAAGAGATCGGCATCGCATCAACGTTTCTGTTGTTACACGTCGGGCACGCCTGGATAAAGTTCTGGCTCAGGATTGAAGCGCACCAGTAGCAGGCTCCGCAAATTACAAAGTGGGCCCTGTCAGAAACTCTGGATATTCCTACCTGTTCCATCGTTGTTTTGGTTGTCAATGTTTAATTTCCTGCCACCGGAAAATCACGTAAAGTGACCTGACCTGATAGCATTCAACAGTCCTCCAAAAGAACAATTTAAGTTTTGAGTCACTTGACCTCAGCTAACAGATCGCAATTCCAATTGAGGGGAACAGTTTTCAGAAAATGGCATTGCGACTTCTCAATGACTACTGGCACATGAGTCTAACGCATGCTGCGTCTCTCGCAACGTCTTAATCTCGTCCTCGAGAGATCGAAGGGCGGAAGAATCAGGGATATCTTGGGTACAAGAACTTGATGCGCTTGTCATTCCTCCTACTTTGCTTTTCTCAGAAGTCGTTCCAGATCCTGGTAAACACTTGGTCTACGTTCAACATACAGTAGCTTAATCTTGTGTGAGTTCCAACAAATTCGTGTCACCAATCTCCATCTCCTATCCGCGAAGCGCACAGTATACATTCCCTTCAGTGTTTTGCGAAGAGGTTTTGCAATCTGGTTTGGATTAGCCCTCAAGATCCTGATTTTCGCTTTCAGATCTTCTAATTCCTTTTGATTGAGCCGCAGCAGAGACTCTCTGTAAACCGGATTCCATTCGTCAATTACGTAAATCCCTCCGGCGGTATTGCTGCCCAAAAAGAATCAGGACTTCTCGTTTGATTTCTTTATCAACTCTATTTCTTTGGGATTGCTCAGTACATCCAAGGTATCAATGTATGTATCAAGATCGTCCGAATACTTCTTGCCAAGTTCTACCAAGATCTTTAGCTTTTCAACGTCGGCAGACCTGCCAGACCGAGATAGCTCGATTATGCAGATGATTGCCAGAAGCGTTCCATATAGAGATGTTATGCAATCATCGAGGTCTAATTGCTTTACAACTTCTGTTAGTTCCTGTGATCTTTCTTCAACTACTCCAAAGATGATTCTCTGATAGTCTTCAAAGACTTTGATTGTTTCAACGATTGTTGCTTCCAGATCGTTTGGAATGGCGCGGTAATTCATTGCGCTGTCATAGAACGACTTTTCCAATTCTACAATGTAGGAAAGCTTGTCCGCATTATTGCGGATAATCAAATCACTCAATGCTGAGGCCAGTGTCGTGAAACTTGAGATTGAATCGTCGAACGTCTTTGCAGTCTTTACGGTCTTCGAATCCAATATCGGTTGCACTATAGCTCCGGTTATCCCTTTGACGAGTAATCTGCCTGCAACTCTGTCTGCAAGCTTGGGCAGAGTGGCCTCTAACACTGAAGCTTTCTTTCAACCTTTTTTCCGCTTCCCAGCTGGCCTAAGAACCGGCTTTAGAGGTGTAAGTTTTTCAAGCAGTAGAGACATAGCGACAGAGATATTCTACAGCATCAACACAATAAAAGATTTTGTATGCGTTGTTTCGAACTTTTCGTCGCTTTGCGGCCTAGAGGGGCAGTCGATCCTGGCAGTCCTCCACACCAAATATGGTTTAAATATTGGCCGCCTAATTAGGTAAGCCTAACTACTCTGCCATCCTGCGATGGTTCGCTGTAGCTTCGGTTGAATGAAATGGTAAATCCGCGACTACGATCATTGCCACCTATTCTCGCCTTCACTATCCTGCTCGCTGTTCCCGTTTCGGCACTTGGCCAGGCGGCAAGTAACTCTGATGCGCTGGTGATAATTGTTAACCTAGAGAGGATCAGGGTGCAGCTCTTGCTTGCCGACAAGAGTCTCACTGCAGGCGATGCAGAGAACGCATTTGCTCATGCTTTCATTCCCCACGCGGCAACATTTCCCTCTGTCAAGGCTCATCTGAAATCACTCGATGAGCGAGCTGCAACAGAACTTGAATCTCACCTGACAGAGCTTCCCATCATGATAAGAACTTCGGGGCTATCCAGCGAGGTCCTGAGGCAAGAGATTGCAGAGACATTGGCCGTGCTCGACAGCATGTCTGCAAGACTCGATCCACAGCTTGCATCGGACAAGTCAATAGTCTCCCAGACGGCGGTGTTCCTTCTTAGAGATGCGATCCAGTCCTATGAATTGTCGAGTAATGGTGTCAACACCGTAGATCACGAAAACGCGGCGCAGCTGGTTGACGCAGCGGATTCCAGATATCAATTGATTTCTGGAAGTCTGGATGAACGCAGAAGGTCCGAGATCGCTTCCTTTTTCACAGAACTCCGATCCTCGATTGACCAGAAGGCAGATCTCGAATCTATTTCGCGGCTGGCCAGCGCGATCGAGCGCGATTTGGCAGAAGATCTTGCCTTAGGTTCAGACAGCGTTGCAGATGGCGACAAATACTTTGCTGCCATTCGGGACTTGCTGGCAAAAGTGGTGACGGCTGTGAAGGCAGGCAGTTACGAGGAAGCAGATCAGCATGCGATATCGGCGTATCTTGACAACTATGAGTATCTGGAAGCGCCTATCGAGAAGCATGACCCAGAACTGATGGCGACGATCGAGATAGAAATGAGAGAAGAGCTTCGCGAAATGATCAGAGACCGAGAATCACCTGCGGAAATAGAAGCCCATGTCAGCGGAATCCTGGACAAGCTGGCAAGCGCCGAGCAGCTTGTTGCAAATGATCTTTCATCCCCGAATTCTGGCGCAACAACTTCTGGATTCGCAGATATCGAAGGGCTGAAGGCCGGCTTTGGCGCCTACGCAGGAGACCGCAGGGAAATGGGGGAGGCCGACGACCCGGCCAAGGCAGCGGTACGGAACGACATTGATCAGATCAGAATAAAGCTGGACGGGGCGCTAGAGCTATACGGCCAGGGCGACTCTGAGGGTGCGCTGCAGATGTCCCGGTCGGCGTACCTGGACAGCTACGAGAATATAGAGATCCCACTCAGGCCCATTGATCCCGACTTTACGCTTGACATGGAGATCAAGTTCGCAGAGCTCAGAAATCTGATACAGTCCGGCGCGCCGTACGAGCAGGTTGAAGCAAAGGTCATCGAGCTCAGGAGGGGCCTTGACGAGTCGGAAAGGCTCGTTTCAGGGACCGGCATCGTCGCGCCGGCAATAGCGTTCTCCACTTCATTTTCAATAGTATTTCGCGAAGGCCTAGAGTCAGCCCTTATCATCGGCGCGATATTAACATATCTCGAAGCTTCAAGGAACGACCGGTTCAAGAAACACGTCTACTACGGGATTGTCATAGCGCTTGCCGCCACTGCCGTGACATGGTTCATCGCCCAGTTCATCATCGAGATCTCTGGGGCAAGCAGGGAGCTCATTGAAGCCATTGCCGGCGTATCTGCCGTGGCCGTCCTGTTCTGGGTCAGCTTTTGGATATTAAACAAGGTGGAGACGAAAAAGTGGATCGAGTTTGTCAAGGCCAAGGTATGGAAGGCCACCACGACTGGAAGCGTGATGGTCTTTGTAATGCTGTCGTTCTTTACCGTCTACCGCGAAGGCTTTGAGACGGTCCTCTTTTACCAGGCAATGCTCTCATTTGCAAAGTACATGGAGTGGTACGTCGCGGCGGGGCTGGTTGCCGGACTTGCAGTGATAATAGGAGTGACGCTGATGGTCAGAAAGCTCGGCAAAAGGTTGCCACTCAGGGTCCTCTTTGGGCTGACTATGGGAATAGGCGCATACATGTCGATAGCGTTCATGGGCAACGCCGTAAGGGAATTCCAGGAGGTAGGCTATATCTCGACTACTCACCTTATAGGAACTGTCCCGAGGCTTGACATCAACCTGGCGACGATGACTGGAATTCACCCGACTCTTGAAACAATAGTCGCGCAGCTGGTCCTTCTTGGTGTCTACCTGGTAGGTTCGCTTTACGTCCTGGTCCTGCAGCCCCGGCGCAACAAGGCAATAGAGGCGGCAAGAAAATCCCACTCGGACCTTATCAAAAAGGGCGCGGCGCCAGAGCCGGCCAAAAGAAAAGGGCCGGAGCTGGAGTAGATGCCCCAGCACGTGCCCGAGGGATGTTCTTTAAAGTATGCTGCGTGTACGTCCACCCTTTTAGTACGAGTGTTGCCGCGAATGTAGTGAGAAAGTCAGGGGGATATGCAGCTGCATTTGCCGTGACGGGCATTGCGCTCATATCGACACTGGCATTTGTTGCCAGAATGACTTTCGTCTAGATTCTCTCGGGGAGCCGACCATGACCTGCTAATTGCAAAGATAGCTCCAATGGAAATGTTGGCTCACAGTTATATGCTTCCAGTCTGCAAGAATTAGCTACACCATGATTTCTATAGGCATGAAGCATGATAGATGGTGCAGCGTGGGAATTTTCCTTGCTAGAGAAACCTAAAACCAAGATTGAAAGAATGAGCGGCAAGGAAGTTGCTGGCGACCTCAGGGATTTTGCGAAAAGACAGGGAATTGATTTGTCGCTTGCAGATTTGGAAAAAACAAAAAAGATCTTGAAGGATTTGCCATCTTCACTGTCGGACGAGATCGTAAAAACTAGAGAAGCTGACGATTGAGAAAAGTATACTTTGATACTTCGGCATATGTAAAAATATACACCCAGGAAGCGGGCACCGATCTGGCAGAATTGATTTTCAGCTTGGCAGAAGAAGGTCGCGTCAAGATCATCATGTCTGTATGGGCAGTGAACGAGACCATCGCCGCGATTGATAGAACACATAGGCGTAGAATTATTACGGATCTTCAGCGTGATAGAATATTCGCAACGATTCTCAAACGCACTATCGAGTATGCAGAAAAACCAGATGGACCGGTGGACTTTATTCCGATCGATAGAAGGCTCCTTAGCCTGTCGAAAGATGTGATAATAGGATATCATGTATCAGCAGACGATGCATTGCATCTTTCTACGGCCTACGCGACGGATTGCGAATGCTTCATTTTCAAGGACGACAAGCTAAGAAATACTACAGGAAGGAACGTCTCCGGAATGCGTCTTCCAGACATAACTAGTCATGCAGAGATGAATCCATTGATGAAAAGTCTTGACGTTTGACTTCATCAAACGAAATGCAACATCATTACAAGGCCAACCAACCTTGCATTTTCGCATCATTCCATTGGAGGTACAACCCCATACGGTACAGGGGAGAAATGACAAGGCTGCACCCTGTCATCATCGATGATCATGATAGTGTTGGCTGGCGACGAGTCCAAGCCCGTGCTAGTATTTGAAGTTATGATATTCGAGCTTGGAGGGAGTACCTGTTTTCATTGACGATCAGCCATGCTGTCTCATTTGTGAAACATGCCCCCGATGGAATATGGAGTACTGTACTGTCGATTCTGACACCCCACAAGCACGCCATCTTAAGAACGCTTATAAAAAAGGACATTTCCTATACGTAGGAAGAAAATACTTGGCAAACACCTCCTTCAGGGTGCAGTCGCACAAGTTCA
>DATBMW010000071.1:0-19387 GCA_036554645.1 Nitrososphaera sp. | reverse complement strand
GGCCAGACTGCCTTCGCTGGTATTGGGCCTTTTGGGTGGTTTATTGGCAGCTTACATCGTTTCAGACTTTGAGGAGGTCATAGGATCATACATTGTTCTTGCAGCCTTCATACCGGTCATGGTCTATCTAAGCGATGCTGTGGGTACTCAGTCCCAGACGCTTATTGTCAGAATGATCGCACTGGAACCAGAATTCTCAATCCGCAGATACCTAACAAGAGAACTGAAAATCGGGAGCGTCCTGGGATTAACCTTCGCAGCCATACTGTTCGCGGCAGCGACTTTAGGATGGGGTAGCCTGAATCTTGGTCTTGTAATCGGATCGGCAATGTTTTTCAGCATACTGTTCCAGGCCTTCATAGCAACTTTTCTTTCTGCTCGTCTGGCAAGATCCAACATTGACCCTGCCCTTGCTTCAGGACCGCTGACAACTATTATTAGTGACATCACAAGTCTAACGATGTACTTTGGCATAGCCTCGGCCATGCTGATGTACTTCAAATGAAATGCCGACATGAGAAATTGGCGGCGTATCAAGTCCGACGCGGTGTAATGCACTGCGATCGAACTGCGTATATACCTCATGACGGGGTTGCATAATAACTCCACAGGACTCTCCTCCAATCCAGGTCCTGTCCTGAACACCTGTGGGGCCCGACATAACCCAAAATCGGCCTTATCAGGACAGGGCCAAAGTCTACCGTCTATCAATAATCCTTATCATGAATATGGGCTTCTTTGTCTCTCGCCAAAGACTATGTTTTGTGATCTGTATTGTGTGTATTTCGTTGTCGTCAAAATAATGCGTGTACGACTCTTTGTCAGTTGCAAACAAATCATAACCGTTCTCTTTGCAAAACGTTGCTATCTTGCCATCAGAGTCCAGCCAGTGAAAGTCTCCGTTCTTGCCAGCGTAAATGATTTTTTCGTATCCAGAAAGACTGCCTCGGTTATCATTGATGACCCAGTCGCGTATTTCTTCGTCTATTACCGCCGTGCGTGCCACAAACATGTGCATGATTAATGCTGCATTTAACTGTCTCTCTACTTCCAGTAGAGTATTGTCGGCCTTAGACAATAGAATTTGCTCGTTAGTCGAGATACAGAACTGGTCTGGCCGCTCATGTCTACTTGGCATCCTTACTTGGCGAACACGATTATCGAAAACCAGGTCTTTCCCAGCGCGGCTGAATCGTCGCAATCATTCCTCCCCTTGATGTGAACATGCCCATCGGTGGTGTAGGCTCCATTGATATCATAGCAGTTAAAATCAGTCGTCCTGGATACAACAACCCTGTCACCTGCCACAGTACCGGGCACGGCACAGCTTGCGTCATACCAATCTTCAGGGGCCCGCTGAACCTGATCTTCGAACATGCATTCCGCGAACAAGAGCCGGGTTACGCCGACTAGCTCGCTTGCATCAACTGCATCTGCCGCGATATCGGCGGCCTTTACCTCTCCGTCTTTTATCTTGCCGCTGGTGACAGAGTTGCCTGCCAGATCGGGGCCTCTGATTTCGCCATTCTTCACATCAATTGAAAGAATTGATCCGTCCACGATGTCTACCGAGCTCACGCTATTTGCTGCGTACACCCCGAGTTCTGACGAGGCAGCAAACGCGCCAGCGACAAAAGCAGCCGCGATTATTCCGCCCATCTTTAAGCTAATCATGTTTGCAAAGAGTACCAGGTACTATAAAACAAAGTACCGAAGGTGTGAGAAGCAACTCACGGACATTCTCCGAGTTAGCTGCAGGACGCGATAATGACTTGATTCTTTGCATTCACGATACTTGACTTCGCACAGCGTCAAAGAAAATATAGAGCAGCACAATTATCTCGAATTTTCCGACGATCATGTTGACTATCAGGATGGATTTTGAAGCCAGATCCAGGTCTACCGATGTCAATCCCAGAGACAGGCCCGTGGTCGTAAGCGCTGATGTAGCCTCAAACATTGCATCGAGGAGCGGCCGCTCATTGAGATAGCTCAGCGCATAGCCCGTCACCAAAGATAGTGATACGAACAAAACAATGACAAGAAACGATCCCTTCACGATTTTGCTATCGGAAAGCGCCATCGCCCTGTCGTCTTCCGCTGCTAGTCGCCTGCTCTTGTAGCGAAGCTCGGCGGTTCTGTCCCTTGGGGTCTGAAAGGGCGTGAATGCCACCAGTTCGGACAGCTCGTCGTCACTCTTTTTTTGCTTTCTTTTTTTGCTCGCCCTTGCTTTTTGCAAAAGGACAACGAACCTTCCGATCTTTATCCCGCCTGCTGCAGAGTACGCGCATCCACCTACGAGCATCACTACCATCAGTAACGCCTTGGCTTGAATCGGCAAACTTGCAAGGTCAAGGAATTGAAAGCCGGTGTTTGTTGCGGCGCTCAAAGTATGAAAAGAGGACGTGATCCAGTCAAGTCCGGTAAACGCTATCATAAAGTAAGCAGAAATTCCCAGTACCACCAAATACACTGATACTTCTGCTGCAAGCATCCTTGTGCGAAGTGCCCTGCTATACAGGGAATAGTGGAAGGCAAAAGGGAGAGCCGAAATTATCATGCCGAGCATGAGTACGAACAGGTAATTGGCATTTGAAAGTGACAGGAATGAAGATATCGGAACAAAGCCTCCACCGGTTACGGCCGATATGATAAATGACGCATCAGTGACAAGGTCTCTCTGGCCCAGGACGTAGAAAATGACTGCAAGAACGATGGCGTACGTGGTAAATATGATACTCACCGTAACCATGAGCTGCTTGAACTGAAGCGTGCCGCTTCCCAGCAGGCCTCGCATCGAGCTCAGCTTTTTTTCCGGATAGAACAGTAGCATTACCAGGTACACGAAGGAAAGCCCTCCTACCCAGTGAGTATAGGTGCGATAGAAATTGAAGGTCTGTGACAGGTCTTCCGGTGTGACGATGGTTGAAAGTCCGGTGGTGGTAAACCCAGATGCGCTTTCAAAGAGGCTATTGATGAATAGGTGAATGGGATCGTCTTCAATGTGAAATGGGTTGACATAGATGTACGGGATGCTGCCGAACAGGCTGAGCAGGACAAATCCGGATACCACAATTATAGAAGATTCCTTTAGGCTTAGCGGGCCCTTTTCCCCAAAGGCGCCAAAGACAAAGCCGGTGCCAAATAAGCCGACTACTGTTAGATAGATGGCAGCAACTGGACCCGTGTCGCCGAGCAAAGTCCCGAGCAATGCGGGTGCAACCATCAGGATCCCGGCGAACTGCAGAATGAAGCCAAGGTTTGCAAGGACTGGCTTGTACCTGTCTCTTACGGACGATCTGTATTGTCTAAACGTCCTCTCTATCACCGAGGTCCTGATCGCATCGGCAAGGCTCTTCTGGGTTACAAGCCCGATGATGCCATTGTTATCACGGACGGGGATGCGCTTCACCGCATTTACCCTCATCAGCTGGAGTGCTTCTCTTACAGGCGTATTTGCTGAAATGGTGACTATGGGCGAGCTCATTACTTTTCTTAGTGGCACGCTGTCAGAGTCTTCTCCCCTGGATACAACTTGATCGAGAATGTCGCTGTCGGTTGCTATCCCGACTGGGGCGCCATTGTCAAGGACTATTATAACTTCAGCCCTCTTGGCCTGCATCTGCTCCACTGCACTGGCTACATCTGTTTCACCGTCTACCATAACGAATTGAGTGTTCATGTACGATGACGCAGGACGCTCTAGAGGGTCGACCAATTATCTCAGACTTTGTTGCTGCAAGTCCGGCAGGCTATTGTTAATATCCTTTGAGGAACTACGAGCTATATTTACAAAGACACGCGGTGAATCCCGAAAAGACTCGTTCTAAATGCTTATTCTATCGATTCGATATCCTGAATCCCTAGCTCTGCCCAAAGAGAGAGCAGGGATCTTGAGAGCGTCTCGTCCTTCACCTGGTCTTCAACCTGTTTGCCTCCAGCCGTTATAAGGATCTTGTTGTCTATAGACTCCATGTCAAAGAGCGACGCAAACATTGTTAAGAGGCATCCAACGGGGCATTAGAGCAGACCACACAAAATTATTAGACCAACTAATGAAAATGTGTTTCGTCATATCGGTAAAGCGGCTGGCATGAGGCAATCTACCTTTATCCAATGTCTGGTTTCATGGATCGCGATTAATCAATGATGGTGCCCTGGGAATGATCACGGTGATTGAACTTTAAAGTCGGCGGATCTTGCCAGCTTGTACCTGGATAATCCCAAGTAAAGCAAAACAGCCATCATAGTTCCTCCCACAAAGATGACGGCAATGCCGTGAAACTCTGGTACGACCACTGTTCCCGTAATAGTTATTTCATGTGGGCTATGTGAATGCCTGACGGTTACTCCCGTTTCATTGGTATTCTCGTAGTACCTCAAGGCATAATCCTCACTCGGGCTTCCGTCGACTGTCACCACATACGGTCCTTGCAAGATGCCACCGACCAAAACTGTCGTTGACCCTCCTGTGCCGTTTCCGCCCGTGACAGTGAATGATACCTGCTTTTGACTTTCATCAAAGCTAAACTGCGTAATTTTTGAAGATGTAGTACTCAAGTGCACCGTATATGTCTGATTCATTGCAGTAGCCGTCTGGTTGTAGGAGACTGTGCCGAACAAGTAATCGTACTCATCGGTACGAAAGGCGTTAATCGCATCCTTAATGCTGATCGACCTAATCATACTATCGATTAAAGGCATAGTCTTTTCAAGCACGGATCTGTCACTTGCGACTATGCTGAGGCTGAGAATCAGATCCATGCTGTACGTGGCATAGGTCCTCACCCTGGCTTCGCTTTCCCCATAGAACTTGCAATCGTGCTCGAACCATTCCATGTCGAGCGTTTCTGAAACACTGACAACATGTTCCTCCTTTGGAGAGGAGCACACGTCATTAGCGTCTGCATCATTATCTTCGGTGTAGCTGGCCATTGTCTCTGCTAGGTCTTGTATGGAAACGATTATTCCAACTTTATCGCTGGCCAATGCACTATTTTTTTCAGGGTAGGCGACGATCGTTGTCACGTTTTGTAGCGCTATCTCATGCCCAACCCAGCCGTCCGGCAGGACAAAATCGATCCCATTCGCGGGATCCGAGTAAGTATCGGATCCCATTTGCGTTGATATTTTTGATGGTTCGATCTGGACCGAATCAATCACCTTGTTGGCTGTGTTTACAAAGGCAAGATAATCAGTTGCAACACTCTCCGTGATTACGCCAAAGGCAACTCCGCCCTGAACTGCGACGGTGATTGACCCCTTTATCTGGATGCTGTCCGCTGTTGCGAGGGTTCCGGGAGAACCTAGCTCTGTTGCCGTCATGGTATATGCGACAGGTTGGACGTCAGGAGTCGTCTGGACTGGAACATTGAAAAATCCGGTGAACACGATCTTGTACGCCGGATAGCCAGAAAGGGTTGTCTCGGTACTGTCGACAACGCGGAATGTATCAATGCTTTTTGCCAGCTCTTCAGGAATTGTATTTGCATACTCTTGTGAAGACATGTCCCAAGGCACAGGCACTGCGTTGACCACAACAACTCTGAACCTTTGCTTGTCTGTAAATGTGACTGACCACGGCTTGCCAAAATCAAATTTTTCATCAACTTGCCAGTTGCCAGGATATTGCAGTTTCATTCCGAGGTCCTGGCTTGAGTACAGACCATAACCGGTTGTCAGGCTGGCTTCATCAATTTCAAATGAGCTGACCATGTTCCGGACCATTTCAGAATACATCCCGTCATACTTCTCTTCCTCTCCCAAAAACAAGAATACATACTGCCTGTTTTCGACGATCGTCCATATCGCGTACATCTGAAGTTTTTTCCCATACTGCTCTCCGCTGCCTAGTATGTAGTGAGCCGGGTAGCCGCCAAGAGTAGCCGATTTGGATTCGGTGGTTTGAAAGCCGGTAAGTGTAGTTTTCAGGCTGTTGATTGACTGTTTCGTCATTTCATCCAAGCTGATGCTAAAGCTAGAGTCCGTCACCGTCACAACAGCAAGTTCGAATATCGAATCGCCCGAGGCGTCCTCCGGTGAAACAAAAGATATAGCCGCTTCTTCCGAATCTACTTTTGCCCAGCTATTAGGGTATTGCATTTTGATCCCAAAGTCAGAATTCTCGTATGTATCATAGATTACTTCGGTGGTGATATTGCTGCCAAGCTGAAACGTCGAAATCATTTTCTGGATGTTTGTCTGATAAAGATCGAATATCTTGGCTTCGCTATATAATAACAGGCTGTACGCACGGCCATCGCTCAAGGTCCAGACCTCCAGGGACCGGGTATCAGTGCCAAAGGCTGAAAAAGTGTATTCAATTTGATGGGCGGGTAATGCGGAAAGGGTTACATCTTTGGATTCAATGAGCTGAAATGAATCATAGTTCTTCCGATCAGAGAGGATGCTGCCGGTATACTGGGCGAGCTTTGTGTCTGCCGAGATATCTTTGGCAACAACGTAAGCATACGGACCATTAAAGACGTATCCGTGGAAAGGCGAATAGAATGAAGCCACCACTTGGACATCATCCTCAGGAAATGGAAACTCATGGTTTGCCTGCCAGGTCGCTTCATATTCCATCCTGAATCCATTGCTTGCGTCAGAATATGTTGAAAAGCGCGTTCCCGAAGCGATTGATGGGGCTGGATCTGTAATGGTGAGCGAGTCGATGATCTTGTCAAAAGTGGCGAGATAGGCAGGGTAGTCCTTCTCCAGTGCACGCGCGAACAGTATGTAGGCCCTCTCATTGAGAACGGTCCAAACCACTTTCGACTTTAGCTCACCATCCTGCGTCGAATCCGAAGATGTGTAGACGATCATGTTGGCCCCATTGCCATCAAGCTTTGCTGAACTGGAAGATTCGACAATGTCAAAATCCGATTCATAGATACCAAGGGATTCCTGAAAGGCTTCACGATACTCGTTTGTGGACATGGACTTCGGTAGCTCTTCGATGATTACCTCGACTGATTCCGTGTAGGAATCAGCTGCCGAATCGCTGTCAGCGTAGAGTGCCGCTGCAAGCCTGAAGTCGAGGGTAGAAGTATCATTATGCCAATTATCCGGGTAGGACAGGCTTACGCCCATTGTAGCACTCTCAAAGCTCTTCCAGCCTGTTGTCCCAGTGGCAGGGAGTGCATAGGCCTCGGTCGTGGAAGAACCATTCATTTGAAATACCGCAATGAAGACCGGCGAGAGTATCAGCAGCGAGCCCGCAAACCACGCTATAAAGCTACTTGGAAAACTTCTAGAGGCATCATTCATAGCTTATGATATAATGAGAAATATTTAACAATACCATATGCAGGAAATGACTGCAAGGACTTCCCATATCCAGATATCTACACATTACCTCGAAAAGCAATGGGTTCCCAAACAAATACAGGAAACTCGAGTATCAGAAAACTGCGAGGCAGCCCATTAGTCGGATCCCTATTGCAGCAGGATACTGTTCCCGCTGCATGTCGAGTATCGGCGTTCTACTCGTTTTCATCCATGGCCATCTGACGCGCCTGTTCTTTAGCAAGCCTGTCGATTTCGCCATAGATCGTTCTTACAAGCAGCCGAGCGCTATGGGGTCCAAGAAGGTCCTGCAATGCCAAATGCAGTTCGTCCAGGCTGAATGAAGTCACCTTGGCCAGCTCGATCCCGTACAGCCTTTGGAGTTCAAATTTCAATGCATCGTACATTTCCGCGCCAATTCGCGCAAGCACCCTGTTCGTGGCTTCCACCTTGAAAGTCTCGATTATAGACTGGGGCAAACAGCAAAGAGATCAGGAATCATGTTAAAAGCAATAACCTGTATGTAGAAGGACATACGCCGGATTCAGAGAGTATGATGCAAGTCTGTATTGCAGTAGGTTTTCCGTCATGTCAGAAGAGGCTCTGCGTTCAGTATTGTATCCCAGTTCCCTCTTGGCGGAATAGTGTATGCACTATTTCTTGTCATTTTGTTCTCTGGCTTTGTTGCGGCCCTTATCTGCGGCTTCTTTTGCACCGTCATAGGCTTTGGTGCCGACCTCTGCGCCCTTCTCGATGCCCCTTTTGCCAAGCTCGGCCCCTTTGTCGACTGCCTTTTCGGTGGTTTCCTTGAGCTTTTTTAGAAATCCCATGCCTAAGCAATTAATGCAACAACCTAGTATATTACGCTGACTGGCATTCGTCTTTAAGAAAAGGAGAGCCTTCGAATACCGAGAATCGATTACGTACCTATTCGGATAGAGCGATCCGCATTCGCATTATGGTACGTATCTTCGAATCGCAGAAGTTCGAGTGGACTTCCCAACTCTACCTCTCTAATTTCACGAATGAGCAAGTGCGGACTCGGGTACTCTTATTCAGCTATGTCCCCCTGAACCTAATAAACGCGTTTCAACCAGTGGGATGCTTGCCGCGAGAATACATCCTAGCACGATATGTATTTGCAATGACACAATCCAACATTTACCAGATGAATGCCACACTTCATGCATGCCCTTAGCTGCCAGCGACAGAATCAAGCGTAAAGCAGCAAATATTGTGCTTGCAAGGCTTGGCGAAGATATGATTGTAGTGGTAAAACACCACTTGCGCCGATCTTACGCAATCTCGTTTGACCCGGACGACGACTCAAAGTTCTCTCTCGAGCAACTGCATTTTGGGCTCTCCGTAATGCTGGGCGAAGGTAGTGCAAATAACATTCTTCCACAAATCGCCGAAGAAATCAAGACACTCATGCAGGAACAGGTGCACTAGACCCCATCGGGGCCGGCCTCGACTGCTGCCAAAATCAGACTGGCAACATGCCTTGCAAATTTTTCATTGACGTCAACGTTTGTAAACACCTCGTACAGTGAATGAACTCCAATCAATGTTGGCATGATGCGAATGTTAACAACTGAACAAGATGGATCTCTGCCTTCCAGGACCTTTAGATCCGCCTGCACTTGGTGATAGTTAACCTTTGGGTTAAGCCTTATAGAGTGGGTAGTCAGGTCAATGTATCTTTCACTGTTGTCCACTTTCCAAACTTTGAAAAAGCGAACTTCATTCAATGACTTTGCAATAGAATTAAACAATGCATCCGGGGATATGTTCGGATACTCTCTCGTGAAGAACCAAGCCTTGTCTAGTGCGTTAAGTTCATCAGCTGCCCGCGATGGCGCAAGATCAGGACTATTGAACATCAGCTTGCGTTGGGATAATCTGCAGGGGCAAGCAAAATGCCTGCAGCCGTAATCGTCATGTTCCATGAAAAGGTGCTTACAGTGCTTGCAGTGCAACGTTGTGATTGTTGTAAGGAAATCTGCGTAATTAAGTTGAACGTCCTGAATATACTGTTTCATTCCTGATTGAAACTCTGCTATCGTTTATAACTCGTCGCCGACTTGGCTTCGTGTATCTGCGAGCATGAATGCCCTGGAACAGGCCGCCATTGCAAGACAGGTCAAAGATTCCATAGTAGATGGCGTGCTTTTCGATGAGCCGAAAAGCTTTGCAGAATTGGTTTCGCTGGCTAGGGAGCTGGTGGAGGAGAAGGGAATCACAGACCCGATGGAAATTGGACTCGTGGCTCTTATGGTCATCACGGACGTTTCGAACGACCCGAATGTGCATGTAGAAGCAGAAGACTCGACTGATATGTCGTCGTGGGTCTACAGTAGACGCAATTGACAAAGCGGCAACTCTAAATGCGCCCGTTATTTTTGGCTGTACCCCGGGGCCAGATCCACTCAAAACTCTGGCGTCCCCGGGGAACTGATTCGAATGTGTAATCGTTGCACATCACGGCCTTTTGCAGAAATGCATGCCTCTGACTTGCCAGTTTGAACGCGTAACTCCAGCAAGCCAATCACCAGCGATTGTCTCAGCGAACCGTAGTTTCCTTTACTGCCAACCCAAGGTTGCTGCCGATCTGGAAGCTGCGTCGTCGAGGGCCTCTTTAGGAAGCTTTTCACCACGGTAGACTTCATTGATGGCGTCCCTTATGTGTCCCGCAATCTCTGAATATTCAACTACGTTAGGACGGACGTGGCCTATGGTCAACATTGAAGTCATGCTGTCATAATATACAAGCGACTCTCTCATGGTATCAGCATATCGCCCTTCACCGATAGGAATCTGGGTGGGCAGATACCCATCCTGCTTTAGAATCGTAACAATCACATCTGGCTCAACCAGTGTTGAAAGAAATTCCCATGCCAGTTCCTTATTGCTCGAGGTTTCTGGAATGGCTAGAAGCCATCCTCCCATCAGTGTCGCACTTTTGTCGCCTTCGTTTGGGACCGGGAACAAGGGCAGGAAGCCAATCTCTGTTTCAAGATCTTCTCTCATTTCTGGAGGGAACTCCCCTGGCAGCCACGAGCCTTCTAGCATTACCGCAAAGGATCTGTTGGCAAATTCGCTTCCCCAGTAATGGCTCTCTTGTGGCGCTATTCCTGCGTCCACCTGCGCCTTAAGAAATTCCAGCGCTCTAATACCTTCAGTCCCATTGTACGCAGGGAACCAGTATGCTCCTTTTGAAGGGTGGCCTTGCCTGTGCTCCAGAATATCTCCGCCCAGCATCCACAGGTACGGGTACCACATGTCAGGCGAATGATCCGCTCCAACCAGGTGGACCGGGGTAACGCCTTCGCCCTGAAGAGCAGAATCCAGTTTTCCTGCGGACTCTATGTAACCTTCCCAGGTTCGTAGCGAATCAGGGTCAACGTCTGCTTGCTGGAGCATGTCTTTCCAGTACCACATTCCTCTTACATCTGTCCAAGCCCAAATCGCGTACACCTTGCCGTTATGCAATCCACCGTCCCAATTTGCCTGATACCATTCAGGAGCTCTTCCCCATTCTTTTGTCATGTCACTCAGGTCAACCAGCAGACCCTCTTCTGCAAGTTCGCCAAGCCATATCTGATCCAGTGAAACCATATCAAGCGAAGTCTGATTGCGAATCGATTCGGCTATCCCGAATCTTGATTCTTCGTAAAGGAGGATCGTAGAGATTATCTTGAGATCGATGTCTGGATGTCTGCTTTCATACCGTCGTTCAGCGCTACCAAGTAAGGCATCCCATCTATCTCCAGTCAACATCATGTTCAGGATAACCTCTTTCCTCACCGATCCTGTTTGATTGCCACCGGTTTCGACAGAGGATTCGTTCCCGGCCACTGAAGAGATATTATCACTAGTTGGCGTTGGGCCCGGACCCGGCGACTGCCCTGTCGTCGTGAAATAGTAAACCGCTAAACCTAATGCAAGAGCTCCGACTGCGATCAAGACGACTTTTATCGAACCTTGCACGGGATAAGAATACTTGTGGAAAATATAAAGAATCTCCATCGCCGGATGCCCGCATGATCGTCGTGAATAGCCTAGTTCATGCCGAAACCTATCGTAGAAGGCTCGTTTAATAGAAATGTACGAGCTGTTATCCCCTCTAGGGGACAAGCGAGAGTATATCTATATCCGGGCTGTCTAGGGATTCATCAATGTTTCCGAGTTCCTGGGGAGGAAAACGGTTTTCGCTATCCAGGTTTGCAACGATTGGGATCATTTCTGTAGTCATTGTATCTGCGTTTTCTCTTGCTCTGTTTTTCTACCTCCAGGAGCTGACCCGACAAGAAATAAGAACTGCCGTTTTCGAGCAGCACAAAAATGCGCAGATAGAGGCGACAAGAAGAATGTCCGACCATATCGGAACTGATCTCAATCTAATAGTCAACACGATAGAAGGATTGGCTGACTCGTATTATCTTCAGCAGGGCGACCTTTCCAGCAATAACGCGAAAAGTCTGATCCAAAAAAAATATGATGAGCTTTCTCCAAAAATCAGCAGCCTGCTTATCCTCGATAGAAACAACATTGTCGCAGTCAGCCTCGCGCCGCCTCTTTCAGAGACGCTCCTGAGCTCTGATTTGTCACAGCGAGAATGGGTAATGAAAACCAGAGAGAGTGGCAGTCCGATGTATTCTGACGGATTCGAACGACAGGGGATTTATCGCATTTTCATTTCCTACCCCGTGGTGAGCAAAGAGACTCAGGAAATACTCGGGATAATTGCTGTATCAGTACCCACTGTCCCTTATTTCGCATATTACGCAAACGTTCACGACATCAACTCGCAGTTCCTGGCCGCATTTAGCAGGGAGGGTACGCTTTTGGCTATCGGCGCAAGTCAGGATCTAGTGGGAGATAATTTTTTCGGAGAAGAAACTCAGGACTTTATAAATCACAATCCTGTTCTAAACAACCTGACCCGGAACCTTTTGGAAGGTCATTCCGGTTATGCGGTGTATGATTACGGGAGAGGCGAGAGGTTTACTACTCAGTCCCCGGTGTATGTACGAGGGCAGCCGCTTTATTTCATACAGCTAGTGACTCCGACTGTAGATATCTATTCTGAAGTCGACGGTTCTCTCCGCGAAGAAAGCCTAAAGTTGTTCCTGCTTCTTTCTGGAACTGTAATTTCGATAGGTATTCTGACTGTTCTCCTGCTGAAATGGAATGGCGCGTTGAGCAACGAAGTAAGAGTAAGGACGAGACAACTGGCCGACGCGAATGAGCGGCTGGAAATTAATCTGAAGGCTCAGAAGGAATTCCTAGAGATAGCCGCCCATGAGCTGAGAACGCCTGTGCAGCCAATTCTTGGACTGGCAGAAGTCCTTCAGTCGGGGGCAATTAGATCCACGGCTGACGGCTCTGGCTCGATTGCCTTATCACACGAAAGACAGCTGCTTGAAGCGATAATCAGAAACGCGCAAAGACTGAAAAAGCTTACAGAAAATCTGCTCGACGTTTCAAGAATCGACTCTCGCTCTTTGCGCTTGGACAAAGAGAGGTTTGATTTGAGCGCAATGTTGACAGACATCGTGCAGGACTTTAGAGACTCTCTTGGCGCAGACACCAAGATTCGTCTCGTCCTGCAACCTAGTGGATCTTTCGTAGTAAACGCCGACAGGGCAAGAATAATCCAGGTGGTTGCCAATCTTCTGGACAACTCCCGGAAATTCGTCAAGGAGGGTACTATCGAAGTTGGAGCAGGCAATAACGGAAGTGAGGTCGTGGTGACAGTAAGAGATAATGGTGAAGGGATACATCCCGACGTCCTGCCAACGCTGTTCAACAAATTTGTCTCTAGATCCGACGGGGGTACAGGACTGGGACTGTACATTTCAAAGGGAATGATTGAAGCGCATGGCGGAAGGATCTGGGCAGAAAACAACAGCCAAGGCAATGGCGCGTCTTTTCATTTCGCTTTACCGTTGGCCAATTGATGTTCAAAAGAAACGCGTGTGATTTCTCGTCAGATAAAGTTATTAGTTTTGCGCTGAGCGTCAGGTACAGGCATGTCCGGAAATGACTGGCACAATATTGGTCCCGTTGAAGCACTAAAGGATCCTCCACTGAGAGAATTGACAATAGGACGAACGACGATAGCTCTTTCATATGTGGACGGCAAGTTCGGCGCGATTTCAAACGTTTGCAACCACGTTGGTGGGCCCCTTGGGCGTGGAATGATCGAGGGCGATTACGTCAAATGCCCCTGGCATAACTGGAAGTTTCATCGCGTGACAGGATTTGGCGAGCCGGGATTCGAAGATGATCGAGTGCCTCAGTACGAGCTCAGGATAGACGGCGGCAACCTTTTCATCAACCTGGATCCAGTCACCCAGAGAAACAAGCTCCCCCACCCTCCCCACCCGCTTTCAAGGCCGGTAAAGCGTGAGGATGGGCCGATCAGGGTGGTTGGGATATCCACCACGGCCATGGATCCAAAGAATCCGCGATATTCCACTTCCGACAAGCTTTTAGAAACTGCCATAGACCATGCTAGGAACACCCTTGGGGCTCAGACGTTGCTCATGAAGCTCAATGACCTAAAGTTTCGAAACTGCGAAGGGTATTACTCAAAGGCTGCAAGGGCGTGCACCTGGCCATGCTCTATTACCCAGATGGACAAGACGGATGAGCTGGACAGAGTGTATGAAGCTCTGGTTCACTGGGGCGACGTGATCATGGTCGCTACGCCCATCCGCTGGGGCGCCGCCAGCTCGCTGTACTACAAGATGGCAGAAAGGATGAACTGTATTCAGAACCAGATCACCATTGGCGACAAGGCTCTGATCCAGAACAAGGTCGCGTCATTCATCATAACAGGAGGACAGGATAACGTCCAGGATGTCGCCGGGCACATGCTCGGGTTCTTTTCAGAGCTCGGTTTCGTATTTCCGACGTTTCCTTACATTGCCCATACAAGGGGATGGTCGGCCGAGGACATGGAGAACAACATTGCGTTTGTGGAAAAGAGCTCTGACCTGCAGGAAGGGGCAAAAGATCTGGCAAGGAGAAGCGTCGAGATGGCAAAAGCTATCCTTGGCGGACGACTATCGAAGGAAAGAGTCGTGCACCCAGGAAGAAAGGCGCAGCCGATCCACTTCAAACCCGCGTCGGACATCTTTCACGCGCTGTCTGGCGATAATCAGCCTTAAGGGCCGCTCATGCTCTGCATCTATACAATGCGGGAGGCATACATGATGTCTCCGGTTATGCCTGGTGTCAGGTCTCCCCATACAAGGTGCAGCACATCTGTGAGTGCAATTGCCGGGGTTATCGACCATCCGCTGTTGTCACTGATATTCACTGCTGCCTCAAAGTTCTCGCCTGCATCTCCACTCTTTTTCACGAGGATGTCAAAGTTGCCGGAGGTGCCACTTTCGCTCCATGCGACGTATATGCTGCCGCTGGATGCAGCTATTCGCGGAGTAACCGAAAGGCGGGATGAGGTACTGATATTCTTTGCATTCGCGGTATTGGGTGTAAAGTTGTTCCCGCCATCCTCACTCTTCTTGAACAGTATGTCAAAGTTGCCGGAAGTCCCGCCTGTTGTGTCGCTCCACGTGACATAGACACTGTCGCCTACGACAGCCAGGCTGGGGGTCAGAGAGATTCCCGAGTTCTTGCTGATGTTCTTTGCGTTCGCAGTGTTCGGAAGGAAGGTTGTTCCTCCGTCAGTGCTTTTCTTGAACAGTATGTCGAATTTGCCGGATGTACCACCGCTTGTGTCACTCCATACGACAAATATTCCACTTACTGACACCTCTACATCAGGTGTAAGCGAGTCGCCGCCATTGTTGCTCACCTTTGTCCCGCTGGCAGTGTTTGGAGTAAAGGTTGTTCCTCCGTCAGTGCTTTTCTTGAACTGGATATCGAACTTGCCGGAAGCTCCTCCTGTCTTGTCGCTCCAGACGACATAGATGTCAGACCCGGATGCAGTTATGCTTGGTGTTAGAGAATCTCCGCTGTTGGAGCTTAGCTTGACAGATGGATCCCAGTCATCTCCCATGTTGCTACTCTTGCTGAACCTGATGTCATACTTGCCGGAGGTGCCACCAGTCTTGTCGCTCCATACTACGTAGAGCATGCCGTTGGATACTGCAATCCTGGGAGTCAGCGAATCGCCAGCGTTGTTGCTGACTATTTCTGGAGGGCTGAACGTAACGCCGCCATCCATGCTCCTGCTGAAGAGTATCTCAAAGTTGCCAGAGAAGAGGCCTGGCTTCTCGCTCCATACCACATAGATGTTGTTTTCTGCATCAGTTGCTACATCGGGAAGTACCGAGATACCCGGGTTGTCAAAGATGTTGTTTGGTCCTACGATTGACGCCTCCTCTGCTCCTTCCAGCACGGGTTGGGTAAGCTCTGCCAGCGTGTCAGGGTCTGGATATGTGAGCCCGTCGATCGTTCCCGCGTCCCTAAAGTTCAGGTCCATTATTGACCATTCGTCGTAGCTTTTGAGGATTGACTTTACCGTGCCGGTGCACCCTGTCATGCCGCTCAGGGTATTGACGTTTAGCGCAGCAGTATTGCCAGCAGCGTTGTTCCAGTTGACCGAGGCACCGGTCGCGCCGTATGTTACTGCTGGCCTGCCCCAGATTATCTCAAAAGAGCTGCTGCCGGGCCCAAAGCTGGAGAATCCGCCGCTGTTCCACTGGGAGGTGGTTATTGTAAGGCCATTTCCTTCCTGCAGGTTGTTCTCGTCCAGGTCTTGGAGATCCTGCCGCGAGTACGTCGGAGACCACTCTGTTCTGGCTCCGTTGGCGGTAGTTGCGGCCAGAGAACCCCATGGGAACTGCCTATAATAGTTCATTACGCTTATCAAATTTGGCTTGCAGTTGTCATCGTCTCCGCCTCCGTGCCTGAGTCCCAGGTTGTGGCCGAGCTCGTGCATCAGTGTTCCGATTCGTTCCTGGTGGCTGTTCGCAAATCCACCTGAAGTTGTGCAGCCTACTGAGACGATAAAGTCGTTACCGGAAAGTTCCGCCTGACCTGAAGGACCACATGCTGTATTTGTTCCCGTGTTGATGTTCTTTGCGAATAGCCCGTAGTGGTACACCTGTGCCTTGGCTCTGAGCAAGTCGCTGCCGCTGCCAAGAGTGCCTCCAGAGCGTTCTGCTGGCGTTCCGAACCTAGCATTCTTTATGCTATTAAAGTCGTTTGTTGCAGACCCGTCAGTATCGGTCCAAACATGAAGTGGGTCTGCCAGAGCCAGGTTACTTTCATCGACTGTTATGTGAAGTGTAAAGCCTTCGGCAGTAAAGACGTTTATGATTGTCTGAATGTTGTTGTTGATGCCGGTGCCGGAGTTTGTCGGACAGAACCCAGTCATGCAGTCTATTTCTACGAAAATATCCCGCTGTCCTACTGCCGCGCCGATGAGCGGGTAGTTTGCCCCTCCGAGAGTTACTCCAGATATCTCCCAGATATCACAAATACCGTCGTTGTCGCTATCGATACTCCCAACTTCTGTGTTGCAGTCAAGGGTAGTTATGCTGCCGCCTGTAGCACCGCCCGTGTTTTGCGAGCCTTCGCCGCCAAGGCCAGCAGTGTTGGCAAGAACATTGTATGTTTCTGTCGCGCTGTCGCTTGGAGCAAACGCTCCAGTTCCGGCATAGTGGGCTGTTATGTCCAGCCCTTCTTCGTCAATGTTCTGCGCAAAGCCAGTGGAGAAGAAGAAGCCTGGGTTGACAGTGAAGGGGCTTGTCTGCGGGCCTGCAGTGAATTCCTCAAAGTTTATCTGGTGCTGCTCTACAGGAAGACCATCAGGGTTGCCGGTTAGGATTGCTGCGATACCTACCGACGTGCCGCCTGTTATTTCAGTGATGGTCAGTTCTTTCAGCCCGTTGGGATCTCCAGCTGTATGGCCTGAAACGATCTCAACCTTTGGAACTACGGGCGATGGCACACCAGCTGAAGTAGCTTCCGATTGAAGTGCACCGTTACCCTCCTCTACAATGTATTTGAATGAATCAGTTCCCATGTCCTGCAGGTAAATCTTGGCTGTTACAGTGCTTGCCGGGAACATTATCTTGCCCCCCACTCCCAGGTGAAGTACGATGTTGTCTGAAGTGACATCATCCATTCCAATGTCGTCCGTGGTACAGGTAGTTGGAGTTGGTTCGGCTGGTGTAGGACATGATACCAGATCAACTACTCCAGTGAATGTGACTCCCTCTGTCATGACTGATTGCAGCGACGGCGTAGTGCCTGTTCCTGTAAAGTCAATCTGCTGGCCAGAGATTCCCTCTCCTGTATCGTCATTGACAAGCTCGCCGGATACCGTAAAACCGGTTGTGGCAGTAACGTCGCGCAGAGGGTTGAGTGTCAGGCTAGTGGGTTGGGCGCCTGCCACCAGCTCTATGCTATCACTCTGGACAACAAAGTTCCCCTGCGCGTCTGTAAATGTCGCTTCCACAGTCTTGGTGCCTGGTGCTGAATCAAAGATAGTTCCTGTGACAGTTATCGTGTCGCCATCGTTGAATAGAATTGTGTTACCGTCACCATCATCTGTCAGAAATATTTCCAAAATAAAGACTCCGGTAAATTCACCTGTCTCGAATGCTTCTAACGGTTCTGATACAGGGTTGCTGGTGCCAGTGACATCGACGTCAATCGAGTCTACGCTTTCAGTATTGTCAGCGTCATCATTTTCAAACATGAGGTCGATCTTGTCGCAGCCAGAACCTGCATCTGTGCAGGTTAGAGTTACGTCCACAGTAGGCGATGCTGTGGTTGCATCGCCGGAATTGATCATGACTGCGCTGCCGGCCTCGTATAGCGATAGGATATCACCAGCCGATAGGGCGCCGCTGCTGATGGCTACTTCGTCGATGAGCCCGGTAAAGAAAGCGGTGGGCGGGAAAACAAAGCCTCCGTTGTTCTGTGCACCGATCGCAGGATCTCCGTTGTTGTCGAGGCTACCGAATGTCGGCGGGATTGCAGCCGAATCTGCTTGCTCCCCATCTATGTATAGCAGCAATTCCTCATTGTCCCTGTCAACAACGGCTGCTATGTGATGCCATTGGCCTTCGGACGGAGCAGGTGCAGATACTATTGGCCTTCCAGCTATCTGCCCATCTTCATCGCGGATGTCAAATATTATTAGGTCGCCAACAAAGACATCAGGACCGCTACCCGGTCCAGTTCCCAGTGCCCATCCTGCTTCGGCGGGGAGAACATCTCCTGAAGCGCCATGAACTATCATATTCGCTTGCTGACTATTATCATCCGAGTTTATCCATGCATCTACAGTAAAACTTCCCATTCCAAAGTTCAATGTTGGATCGTTGGGTATCTCTATCCAGTCCTGCGCGTCATCAAAGTCAAACGTCTGGCCGAATACTCCTGGAACATACTCTACTCCGCCGTCGGTACTCTGTTCAGATCCATCGTTGTCCCCCGCAGAATCTGTAGCATCTCCTTCGGCACGGTACCAACTTACAAGCCCAGTTAGTGATCGTGTGTTAGGTGGTGTTGTGTCAGGAGGCAATGCCCAGCTAGGATCAGAGTCATCAAAGGCATTGTTGCTAATGTTGGTCTGATCCGTTCCATCTGCGTTCATGAGAAAGATTTGGAAGGTTTCATCTCTGGTGCTATGGAAAGTTATCTGCGAGCCGTCTGGTGACCAGGAAGGGAGGGAATCCCATGCATCATTATTGCTGAGATTAATCTGGCTCTCTCCGTCTGCGTCCATAACATAAACTTCAAAGTTGCCGTCCCTGTCACTTGTAAACGCGATCTGCGAGCCGTCTGGTGACCAGGCAGCGTCGCTTTCGAAGGCGGCGTTGTCTGAGAGGTTATCCAGATATGTCCCATCAGATTCCATAACATGGACGTCCCAGTTGAATACCTCCGGGCTGACTACTACCATCCTTGAAAAAGCGATCTTGGTGCCGTCAGGAGAAAAGGCTGGCCGTGATTCATTGAGGTCGCTGGTTGTTAATTGTTCCTGACTGCCGCCGTCAGCATCCATGATCCACACTTGCTCGTTTGGAACCGTTTCAGTTGCGTCGTATCTAGTAAAGGCGATCTTGGTGCCGTCGGGCGACCAATTGGGATAGTAATCGGAAGCTGG